>DMCT01000047.1:3218-26860 GCA_003446665.1 Synergistaceae bacterium | reverse complement strand
TCCTTCCGTTGATCTCCTTCAAAGCAGCAAGATACGTCTTGCAATTGCTGATCCAGCGGTAGCCCCCTTTGGGGTTTCCGCGAAGGAGTATCTTGAAAGAAAAGGAACCTATCAAAAACTGTTGGAAGCGAAACGACTCGTTCTTGCAGGGAATGTCCTTCAGGCTGTCCTGAGTGTCAAAAGTGGCGGTGTCGATGTTGCATTGATCCCGTTGAGTATTGCCCTGAAGCTTGAGGGTTCCTGGCATCGAATCAGCGCAGAACCGGTAAAGCTCTTCTATGGCCTTAAAAACGGAGACATCGCTGAAGATGCCATTGCCTTTCTAGATTTTGTGAAAAGCCCGGAATCTCGGCAAATCTTCAGGAAGAATGGCTTCGAACCCGTTTCCCCGTAGGGTTTTCGATAATTTGCGGATTTGTAAAAACTTTCCCGAAGACAGAAAAAATTCTGCCTGTTACCTCACGAAGAAATCTAGGAAATCGCCCATTTCCAGTTTGTAATAAACGCAGGTGGCTTTGTTAAGAGGTTCCGTAAGTTCTGTCAGAAGAGTGACAATCTGACATTCAAATGGAAGTCATCGGTTAATATTGACATTCTTTTTTGACATAGTAGTTTTGTAACATCAGTTTTTTTTATAATAATAACACTTTGTCATATTGCAAAGCTGTATTGCAAGGCAGGAGAAACATCTAAATTATGGGGAGGTGTTTTTTGTGAAAAAAATGAATGTTTTTTTGCTATTCGCTTTTGTTGTTGTGTTCATGACAGGAATTGCTAGCGCCGAACCTATTGCTTACGAAGACTTCAAGCTGGCAGCCATCTACCAGACTCCCATAGAAGAGCCCTGGGATGGTGCGATACACCAGGCATGCCTCAAAGCCCAGGAGGAACTGGGAATCACCTATGAATTTGCTGAGAGTGTAGGAGCAGCAGATTTCGAGCGGGTGCTGCGCGAATACGCTGAGCGGGGATTCCATTTGATAGTTGGTGATGCCTTCCTGGCTGGTGAAGAACCTTCACGGAGGGTAGCTAAAGATTATCCCGATGTAGCTTTTGCCTTCGGAAGTGAATTTGCGGAACAGGAGCCCAACTATTCTGTTTTTGACAACTGGATTCATGAACCTTCCTATCTTTGCGGTATCATCGCCGGCAGACTCACTAAAAGCAATATTTTAGGCGTCGTCGCTGCACTCCCGATTGCTGAAGTGAACCGCCTGGTTAACGCTTTCAAGCTGGGAGCCCTTTCCGTAAATCCTGATGTGAAGGTGAAAGTGTCTTACATCGGAAGTTGGTTTGATCCGCCAAAAGCGAAAGAGGCCGCAATAGCGCAGATAGAGGCTGGCGCGGACTTGCTATTTGCGGAACGATTCGGAGTTTTCGGAGCATGTAAGGAGCATGGAGTACTGGCTTTTGGAAACATGGTAGACCAACATGATCTTGCTCCGGAAGTTGTAGTGACAGGTCCTGTCTGGAATATGTATCCGACAATTCAATATAGTGTCGATGCCGTAAGGAAGGGAGAATGGGAGGCCCAGAACCTGAAGGAATGGAGCATGATGGCAAAAGGAGGCGCCAGCCTTGCTCCATTCCACGAATTTGAAGAGAAGCTTCCGAAAGACCTCATCGCGGAAGTTCGGGATCTCGAGCAGAAGATCCTTAACGGAGAATTCGAGGTTCCCATAGTCGAAGAGGAGCTCAAGTCTGATTGATCCGGCTCAGTGGCATCCAGCAGCTGTATTGACGTTTTGGAAAAAGGCCGGCTTCCAGTAATAATCTGGAAGCCGGCATTACTAAAGCTCCCCACCGTACACGGATCTCCAGGAAAATCGATTGCGAAAAGAATTATTACGAGATTCTTCATATCCCGCAGAAGCCTAAATAAGCCATTGTTCCCAGAGGAAAGATAGTTTTCTTTGCCAGACAGCTTGCTAGATGTAAAACACGGGGGAGAAAAAATGACAAATAACAAGCCTGTTCCTGTTGTCGAAATGCGCTCGATCAGGAAAACCTTCATGGATGTTGTTGCCAACAACAATGTAAACTTCAGGCTTCATAAGGGTGAAATTTGCGCCCTGCTGGGCGAGAACGGCGCCGGGAAAACGACCCTCATGAATATACTCTTCGGATATTACGCTGCCGACAGAGGAGAGATCTTTGTCAAGGGTAAAAAAACGGTTTTTTCCTCACCCCATGATGCAATACGCAACAGTATAGGGATGGTGCACCAGCATTTTTCTCTTGTTTTTTCCCAAACCGTTCTTGAAAACGTCGTCGTGGGAAGCTTCGGGGGGAAATTTTTTCTTGACCTCAAGGAGGCAAGAAAAAAGCTGCTTGATATCCAGAAGCGTTTCGGGCTTCAAGTGGATCCCGATGCTCCCGTTTGGACATTGTCCGTAGGAAGTCAGCAAAAGGTTGAAATTCTCAAGGCGCTATACCGCGAAGCTGAAATACTCATTCTTGACGAGCCTACAGCGGTATTGGCGCCTCTGGAAACAGAGGAACTGTTCAAGACCCTTCGTATTCTCGCGGCGGAAGGCAGGTCGGTCGTCTTCATATCCCATAAGCTTCATGAAGTAATGGAAATTTCTGACAGAGTTGTTGTTTTGGCAAAAGGAGAAGTTGTCGCTGAAAGGAAAACGTCAGAAACTTCCGAAAAAGAGTTGGCCAACCTTATGATTGGCCGTGAATTTGCAAAGGAGCCGTACAGATCGTCCAAAAATAAAGGTGCTCCGTTGTTAGAGGTGAGGGACCTGATCGTCAGAAGCGACAAAGGGTATGATGCTGTGAAAAACATTTCTTTCAATCTCCATATCGGTGAAATCACGGGCCTTGCCGGCGTTTCGGGAAACGGGCAAAAGGAACTTGCCGAAGTTTTGTTTGGTATCCGTGAGCCGGAGCAAGGTCTGGCCAGGATCGGCGACGAGTTTCTACCTTGGGGAAACCCGAAAGCGGCTGTCGATTTGGGAATTGGCAGAATCCCCGAAGACAGGATGACCACCGGCCTGATCCTCGACCTAACAGTAGAGGAAAATCTCGTTCTTGAGAATCACAAGAATTTCAAGAAGGGATGGACGATTGACTACAGGAGCATCAGAAAATATGCAGAAAAGCTTATCAGGGATTTTTCAATAAAAACCGCAGGTCCCAAGGCCATAGCTAAAACCCTGTCGGGCGGGAACCTTCAAAAGATTATTCTCGCCAGAGTTCTGACGGCATCTCCACGCATACTTGTAGCTTCCCAGCCTACTCGAGGGCTCGATGTCGGCGCCGCGGAATATGTTCATCGCCGAATTCTGGAAGCAAGGGATGCCGGCGCGGCGGTTCTGCTCGTTTCTGAAGATCTGGATGAAATTTTCATGCTCAGTGATCAGATTATGGTTCTGTACGAAGGAGAAATAATGGGAACAACCAGTCGCGCGGAAGCTTCAATGGAACAAATTTCTCTCTGGATGAGCGGGGTAAAAGACAAATGCGCCTGATCATGCAAAAACGATCCCCACTTGCCGGATGGATACAGGTGCTTTTGCCCTTAGGAGCAATTCTTTTGACACTTGCCCTCTCTGCAGTCCCGATTCTCTTCGCCGGCGGCGACCTCTGGTTGTCTTATTATTCGCTGTTCAAAGGTGCTCTAGGCACCAGGTACAATCTCCTTGAAACCTTTACTCACACTGCCCCTTTGACTTTCACCGGACTTGCCGTTGCCTTTGCTTTCAGAGCAAAGTTTTGGAACATCGGGGCTGAAGGTCAGTTGCTTGCCGGGGCGATTGCAGCTGCTTGGGTAGGCATCAACGCACCTGCGGTTCCAAGAGTTCTGCTCCTTTTTATGATATGCCTTGCGGGCTTTCTCGCCGGCGGGTTTTGGGCGACGATACCGGCTTTCCTGAAAAACAGGCTGAAGGTCGATGATGTTGTATCGTCACTGCTTTTGAATTATGTCATGTGGCACATCATGGGTTTTCTGCTTTTTGGACCGATGCAGATGCCGGGTTCCAGTTGGCCGCGATCGGCCGCGATTGCACAGGCCGCGCACTTCCCGATATTGCTCTCGCGTTCACGTTTTCATTTGGGCATAATCCTGGCGGCAATTGCAGTTCTTATCGTCTGGTTCATCAACAGCAAAACAGAACTGGGATTCCAGTCGCGAGCGGTGGGAGCAAATGCCAGAGCTGCAGCCTTCAGCGGCATCAATGTTAATTCAGTTATTTTCAAGACAGCCCTCATCTCCGGTGGTCTTGCCGGGATGGCAGGTGTCGGGGAAGTCGTCGGGATACATTTTCACCTCTTGATGGATGTTTCTCCGGGATTCGGTTATTCGGGGATAGTAATCGCAATGCTAGGCAGGTTGCATCCCGTCGGTACAGCCTTGGCTGCATTTTTCTTCAGTACCGTCATAGTGGGTGCCCAATCCATGAGCAGAATGACGGGGGTACCTACCTATATCGCAGACGTTATCCAGGCCTTAGCGCTTCTGATCATGCTGATAATACTTCTTTTTACCGAATACCGGGTAAAGTTGGTGAGAGACTGATGGAGCAAATATTTAACCTGGCTTTTCTGGCTGGTCTTCTCGGGGCCATGATGCGAATGGCGACACCTATCATTTTTGGAACCCTTGGTGAGATCATAGTTGAGCGTTCGGGAGTGTTGAACCTAGGAATTGAGGGTACCATGCTCATGGGCGCCATGATCGGGTTTCTCACAACTCTTCACACAGGCTCTCTATGGTTGGGTGTTTTGGCTGCCGCCGGGATTGGTATTCTCCTGTCTCTTCTTATGGCGTTTCTCAGCGTCAATCTGGGGTTATCGCAGCATGTCTCGGGGCTAGGCATTACCCTTTTGTCAACGGGACTTGCCATGTTTATTTACAGGCTGGCGGTGGGGTCGCCTGTTTCGCCCCCGACGATAAAGCCTTTCGTGCCGGTAGCCATACCTTTCCTGTCAAGTCTTCCTGTTATTGGAAGGGCCCTTTTCCAACAATACAGCCTTGTTTATATCGCTTTTCTTCTAATACCCATCATCTGGGTTCTTCTCTACAAGACATCCTGGGGGCTTGTAATCCGGACAGTGGGAGAAAACCCTCTTGCCGCTGACACAGTCGGAATAAACGTAAATCTGGTGAGAACCCTTTGCCTGGCTGCGGGCGGAGCATTGATGGGCATCGGAGGAGCCTTTCTCACCTTGGCACACCAGGACATGTTCCTTCTGGAAGTTGTTGGCGGCAGGGGATGGGTTTGCATTGCCATGGTTATTTTCGGTAACTGGGACCCTGTCAAGGGGGCCGGAGGCGCCTTGCTTTTCGGTTTTCTGGACGGGCTTCAGCTGAGGCTTCAAAGTATCTGGTACAAAATACCCTTCCATTTGTTTCTCCTTGTCCCGTACCTCATAACCATTATTGCACTGGTAATCGTGTCTCGAAAGGCTTCGGCACCTAACAGCTTGCTGAAACCCTATAGAAGGGAAGAAAAAGGCTAGGGGAAGAATTTTAAACCCGAAGTTTAATGAAAGGGGAACAAAGAATGAAACGATTACACGTAGGCAAGCCAGCTCCAAGAGTGGACGCCATTGACAAGGTAACTGGTAAGGCGTGTTATGTAGCGGATATTTCGCTTCCCCAAATGCTTCACGCAAAAGTGAAACGGGCAGGAATCCCGCACGGGAGAATCCGCAGCATAGAAACATCGAAGGCCGAGGCTATGCCTGGCGTAAAGAAGATTGTCACCGGGAAAGACTGTGAAATGCTTTTTGGAACCTGTCTCTGGGATCAGCCCCCGCTTGCAGTGGACAAAGTGCGTCATGCCGGAGAGGCCGTAGCAGTTGTGCTGGCGGAGACGGAAAATCAAGCGGCAGCTGCAGTGGAGATGATAAATGTGGAATATGAAGAGCTCCCATTTATCATTGATCCGATCAAGGCGGCCGATCCTGATGCCCCTCTTATCCACGAAAAAAACGGGACCTACCGCAGAGCCGAATATTCGGTTCATCCAATTCCCGGGACGAATATTTTCCATCATTACAAGCTTCGGAAGGGAGATCTTGAAGCTGGCCTTTCCGAGTCGGAAGTGACCGTGGAGGAAGAGTTTGAGTTCCCGATCTCAAGTCACGCGGCACTGGAACCTCATGGGGCTGTTTGCCGCTTCAGCTATGACGGGGAAATAGAAATCTGGGCATCCAATCAGGCTCCTTTTGTTCTTAGGGACGTTCTTTCCGACATGTTCAATATTCCGGCCTCCAAGGTCAGAGTTCATATTCCTTACCTCGGGGGAGGTTTCGGTGGGAAGTCAGATGTTTCGATCGAGCCCATGGTGGCATACGCGGCAAGCTTTGTCCCAGGATATGCTGTGAAGCTCGTGCTGACAAGAAAAGAGGTTTTCACGTCCTCTCTGGTTGGTCGCGGGATGAAAGGGAGAATGCAGTTAGGCGCGAAAAAAGACGGAACCTTGACGGTTCTCAAGGCCCAAATGTACTTTGCGGACGGTGCATACGGAGATACCTCCTGGCCGGTTGATACTGTGGCAGGACATAATTGTACGGGACCATATGAGTTTCCTAATGTAGCCGTAGATGTATACGGTGTTTACACCAACACCCCGCCTGTCGGGGCTTACAGGGGATACGGCCATCCCGAGGGGCAATTCATGTCGAGCCGGTTGATAGATATGCTGGCCCGAAAACTGGACATGCCCGTGGAAGATATCATGAAGAAGAACTTCTTTTCAGAGGGCAGAAAGAACGCCCTGGGGCAGGTCATAAAAAAGAGCCATGGTGATCTTGCAGGCTGTCTTGATGAGGTGCAGAAGGCTATTGAAGAAACACCCCTCCCTGAAAAGGATGAAAGGTATCTTTACGGCAGAGGTCTGGCAGCAATGATGAAATCACCAAAGATGGCTACGAATGCGGCCTCCAGTTGTTCGATCCAGATAAACGTGGATGGTTGCGCTCACGTTAATCTTGCCGGAATAGAAATGGGGCAGGGGGTTCTTACCGTATTTGCCCAGATGGCCGCCGAGGTCCTGCAGATTCCATTGGAAAAAGTAAAAATTTACACCGAGGTGGATACTCAGTTTTCCCCTTGGGAGTGGCAGACTGTGGCCTCCATGCAGACTTACCGTGGTGGGAGAGCTATTCAGGATGCGGGCTGGAAAATCATTGAATTGGCAAGAGAGAACGCCTCCAGGGTTTGGAATTGTGAACCGGATCTAGTCGAATATCGCGAAGGTGAATGCATCCACCCAAATACGGGTGACAGAATTTCTCTCGGAGCTCTCGCAAGGGGATATATGTGCGGTAATGGTTTGACGGTAGGTTCGCCCCTTATCGCAACAGGCTGGTACCGGGTACCTGGATTAGTCGAGCCGGATCCGGAAACGGGCATGGGTAACGCCGCCGGAAGCTGGACCTTCGGTTGTCAAGCCTGCACTTTGAGGGTAGACAGAAAAACCGGAGAAATTAAAATACTTCATTTCGCTTCTGCTTTCGATGTTGGCAAAGCGGTAAATCCCTCAATGGCACGGGGACAGGTGGTTGGAGGTGTCGTCCAGGGATTGGGAGCCACCCTGATGGAAAAAATCCTTTTCAATGAAGCCGGGTCAATAAAAAATTCCAATTTCCCCGCGTATCAAATTCCAAGGCTTGAGCATGTGCCCTCGAAGCAAACCGTTGTGTTCCTCGAAACGCCGAATGAAGAAGGGCCATGGAGTGCAAAGCCTATGGCGGAGCATCCTATTGTTGCGGTGGCCCCCGTCGTCCTGAATGCGCTCTACGATGCAACGGGAGTTGAATTTACCGCTCTGCCCGTTACGAAAGACAAGATACAGGAAGTCCTGAGGAAAAAGGAGGCCCTTTAAAATGCGTGTCCTGAACTTCTCAGTTAATGGTATTCCCAGAACGGTGCATCTTGAAGAGGGCAGGGTGATGCTCTCTTCTGTACTCAGGGATTATCTTGGATTAAAGGGAACAAAAGTTGGGTGTGGAACAGGTCAATGTGGAGCTTGCACTGTAGTTATGGACGGGAAAGCCGTTGCCAGTTGTGTCATACCGGCTGAAAAGGCTGAAGGGAAATCAGTTTTGACCATCGAAGGTCTTACCGAAGGGGGGGAACTGCATCCTGTTCAGCAAGCCTTCATCGAAGCCGGGGCTATACAGTGCGGTTTCTGTACGCCGGGATTCGTCATGCGGGTTTATGCTCTTCTCAGCGAGAATCCGGAAGCTGATGATGCAGCTATAGAAGCAGCGCTGAATAAGCATCTCTGTCGTTGCACAGGTTATGAGACGATTTTCGAAGCTGCACTTTTGGCGAGGGCCAAGATGGTCGGCCAGAACTAGGCTTGTCCGGATGCGCGAGGTGGAAGAAAAAAGCTTGGGAAAAAGGGGGAAAGGTCAATGTCATACAGTCTTTTGATCAAGAACGCGCGAACCCGTTTTTCCGGTCGGGAAACAGTTTCGATCGGTATTGAGGGGGAAAAGATTGCCGCGATAGAGAAAACGCTTCCGGAAAAGTATGCAGAAAAAATTATTGATGCTGAAGGAAAACTTGTTACGGAGTCTTTTGTAAACGGACACCTCCACCTTTGCAAGGTTTATACCCTTGAAATGGCAGGCCAGGATGCTCTTTCCTCGTACCATGGTGGAACCATGGGCGGGGCCATGACAGCTATCGAACAGGCATCACGAATCAAGGAAAGATATGATGAAAAATGGATCATCGAAAATGTCCGCAAGGCCTGCTTGCTGGCGCAAAAATACGGGAATACGCATATCAGGGCCTTTGCCGATACTGACACGAAAGCGAAGCTTGAAGGCGTAAAAGCCCTCATCAAGGCACGAGAAGAATTCAGGGATATTGTAGATCTTCAGGTTGTTGCTTTCCCCCAGGATGGTGTCGTACGGGATCCTGGAGCTGAAGATTACATCAGGTCTGCCATGGAACTTGGGGCTGACGTGGTTGGGGGCATACCCTGGATAGAATATACCGAAGAACACATGCAGGAACATATCAACAGGATGTTTGCAATTGCAACGGAGTACGACAAAGAAGTCTCCATGCTCATTGATGATGCCGGAGATCCCGGTTTGCGTTCCCTTGAGATGCTTGCCGTAAAAACAATACAGGAGGGCTGGGAGGGAAGAGTTACGGCACAGCACTGTCGTGCCATGGCGTTATATCCCGAACCGTATTTCAGAAAAGTGTTAGCCTTGCTGAAGAAAGCCAGAATAGGCCTGGTGAGTGATCCGCAGACAGGTCCGCTTCATGCGCGGGTTAGGGATCTCTATGACGCAGAGATCGCAGTTGCCCTCGGGCAGGATGACATAGCGGATGCTTATTATCCCTTTGGAAGAAACAACATGCTGGAAGTGGCTTTCCTGGCAGTGCATCTTTTGTGGATGACAACCTTCAGCGACATGGAAATCATTTACGACCTCATCACCACGAATGCGGCGAAAGCCATGGGGATAAGGGGGCACAAGCTGGAAGTAGGCGGGAACGCCGACTTGGTGGTGTTAAACGCCAAAGATGTCTACCACGCGATCTGGGAACACGAGGCTCCCCTGCACGTGATCAGGAAAGGGAAAGACGTAACGCTTCAGTAAAGCCAAACTTGCCCAGAAAGTGAGAACGGTACCCCGGGTTCCTGCTCCGGAGTTTGTCGGGCAGGGCAGCATCGTTTTATCCGGCAGGGAAAAGGAGTAACAATTATTGGGGCCCCTTGATGTCGCGTTTTGATATTGCTCTGGCGAGGGGTTGAAATTAGCCTTGTTATAGTAAGGGAAGAATATGAAAATGTTGTCTTTGGATATTCTATTCTCATGGATGTCCAAAACATCTGGAAATTGAAAACATGACCCTGTAACGGCAAGGGTCAGGGAAGTGAAGGCCTTTGCGTGACCTTCAGTACCCTGTTTCGCTGGCATTTTTTAAAAGTCTTTACACGGCATTTCCGCGAGAATTTGGACTGAACAGGCTCTATCCCTTTGGGATGACATTTATCTCCCTTTTCAGGGGATTTGGCCTTCTTGGCAAACCAAGGATATTCCAAAGTCGCGGGGGCATTTTTAATTTCTACAAAAACTTTTTTGGACACGTCTGGGATAATCTATGTTTAAGAAAAAGAGAGAGGCAGGTTAGTTCTTGTTCAGAATTTCGGGAATAAGTACTGATTGGCCCGTAGAAACGGAGCTGTTTCGAGTTCGGGAGCGTCATTCAAGAACAATAAATCTGGAAGACAAGAGCTCAAAACGTTTCAGCCTGGTTGCAGAAGTAGCGAGCCTTGGGCCCAGGAGCGCTTGGTTGGAAGAGTTGCCCTGTGTTAAAGAGGGAGACGAACTGGTTTTCATCCCTTTACCTGATGCAGGAACCATTGTTTTTGACCCTGAGATAAAGCCTGGTGTGCCAAATTCTCGGTGGCGCCCCCTGTGGAGGGAGTGGATTTTCCTCACAGGCGACCTGGAGTTGCCTCTTCCGGGAGAGCCGGAAAGTGTCGAAGAAATTGTAGCCCTGGTTGGCCTAGGCCCAGGACATACCCCGGCCGGTGATGACTGGATAACAGGTTGGATCGTGGCTCTAAAGTGGTGCGGGAATCAAGAGACCGACATCCTCCTCGAGAGCTTTTTGCGTTTTTTCCAAAAGGGTGTTACTACATGGCTTTCTGAAAACATAATTTCAGATGCCCTTGAAGGAAAGACATGGATAGGTCCCCTGAGACTGATTGATGCTCTGCAGAGTAACTCCCCGCAAGAGGTTCAGGACGCGGCGGGGACGCTGTTGCAGTGGGGCCATACTTCAGGAAGGGCTTGGCTTGCGGGATTTGCCTCCGGACTGGAAAAAGCGTTAAACAGGAAAGAATCATCCATTTAGATTTACGCCTCGGGAGGTGATCGTACTTGCAGCGATTGGAAGTTATGCCTCGCATGTATTACGACAGCATAACGCTAATGCGAGTTGCCAAGGAAATAACGAGCATGGAAGGCGTCGAAAACGCCTCGCTGTCGATGGGAACGGAAGCGAACCTACGCATATTGGCGGCCGCCGGTTTCGACCTGTCAGGGATCGATGTGACTCCCAACGACCTTGTCGTAGCCATTTCGGGTGACGAAGCTGTTCTAGATGAAGCCCTGTCAAAGTCGAAGGAATATCTCGCAAATCCGCCGTGGAAGAAAAGCGGTGGGAAAAGCGAGAGTTACAAACCCCGAAGCCTGGATGGAGCCATATCCGTTCTCCCCGAAGCCAATATCGCGATGATATCGGTGGCGGGAAGGTTTGCCGGCGACGTAGCGTTGGATTGCCTGCACAAGGGCCTTAACGTCATGCTTTATTCTGACAATGTTCCGCTGGAAAAGGAAATAGAGATAAAGAAACTCGCCCGTGAGAAGGGTCTTTTGGTAATGGGTCCTGACTGCGGCACTGCGATAGTGCGTGGCGTCGCTATGGGGATGGCCAACATCTGCCCTACCGGTCCTGTCTCGATAGTCGCGGCGGCCGGGACAGGACTTCAGGAAGTCCATGTCCAGCTGGCAAGGCGAGGTGTGGGGACCCTGCACGGTATCGGTACCGGCGGCAGGGATGTAAGGGCCGAAGTGGGCGGCATAATGGCTGAAATGGCGACCGAAAGGCTTCTCGAGGATGACGAGGTGGAGATCTTGGTGGTCATAGGAAAGCCTCCGGCACCGGAAGTTGAGAAAATGATCCTGGACCGTATATCCCGGGGTGACAAACCTGCTGTATTGGGTTTTATCGGCGGCGAGTCCAGGGGAGACCGTAATGGTGTATATATCTGTACCGAGCTCGAAGAAACTGCTGCCGTGGCGGCTGCTCTGGCCAAGGGTGAAGATGTGGCCAAAGTCCGGAAAGACCTTGAGGAAGCTTATGAAGACCACAGGAAGCTTGCCAAAAAACATGGTCCGCGAAAAGGTTGGTTGAGAGGGCTTTATTCCGGTGGTACCCTTTGCTACGAAGCCCAGGTCATAGCGCAGGATCTTTTAGGTCCGATTCACAGCAACACTCCCCTGAAAAAAGATCTCAAACTTGAGGACAGCTTGACCTCGGTGGAACACACTATAGTAGACTACGGAGAAGACGAGTTCACCCAGGGACGGCTTCACCCTATGATCGACGTCTCTTTAAGGGCTGGCCGATTCGTCGAGGAGGCTAAAGATCCGGAAGTCGGCGTAATTCTTTTTGACGTGGTTATCGGCTACGGTTGTAATCCCGACCCGGCCAAAGATCTCGCCGAAGGCGTCCTGAAGGCGAAGGCCGCAGCAGGTGACCGCTTAGCCTTTGTGGCCTCCATCTGCGGTACCGAAGCCGACCCCCAGAATGCTGCAAGACAACGTAGCATTCTCGAGGACGCAGGAGTTATTGTGTGCGATAGCAATGCCCGCGCCGCCAGGCTCGCTTCCTTCCTTTTGAAAGGGTGATAAATAAATGAACGAACGAATACAGGATCTGCTCAAAAATGGGCCAAAGGTCATAAACATAGGCGTTGAGCAATTCGCCATGGATCTCGAAGAGCAAGAAGTGCCCACTGTCCTGATGGATTGGCGTCCTCCCCAGGTTGAGTCCGACCTGTTGTCGAAACTGAAGAAACTCAAGAAAAAGTGAGGGGTGAAAAGAATGGTTGATATCGATAAGGCAAACCAGGAGGCAATATCACGCCTACTTTCAGCCCAGCCGATCCTCGTTGGTATGGGGCTGGCAAAAGATGTAATCCCGGATATGGGAGAACGGTCTCTTCTTCATGCGGGTCCCCCAATTGATTGGGAGAACATGTCGGGGCCCATGCGAGGTGCTGTCATGGCGGCCTGCCTTTATGAGGGTTGGGCTGAAACGCCGGAAGAGGCGCAAAAGATAGCCGAAAAAGGGGATGTGTGCTTCGATCCTTGTCATCATCACCATGCAGTAGGTCCCATGGCGGGCGTTACTAGTCCCAATATGCCTGTTTTTATCGTCGAAAACGGGGATCGCGGCAACAAGGCTTTCTGCAGTATGAATGAAGGATTGGGGAAGGTAATGAGGATGGGGGCGTTTTCCCCGGAAGTCATAGAGCACCTCAAATGGATGCGCCATATTCTCTACCCCAATCTCCAGGCGGGCGTTAAAAAGGCTTTCGATGCACAAGGTGGGATAGACCTCAAGAATATAATGGCGCAGTCACTGCACATGGGCGACGAAATGCACAATCGCAACAAGGCGGGGACGAGTCTCTTTTTCAGGGCTATCGCGCCTTTTTTGATCGAAGCCGCTCCCGACGTAGGCGACTTGCCGGATATCTTCAGGTTCATCGACAAAAACGACCATTTTTTCCTTAATCTTGCCATGGCCGCGGCAAAAGCAAGCACTGAAGCCTCCCATGGAGTGGAAGGCTCGTCTTTGGTTACGACCATGGCCAGAAACGGAACTGAAATGGGAGTCAGGATATCCGGTCTCGGAGACCAATGGTTTACCTGCGAGGCGGCATTGCCCGACGTTCTGCTTTTCCCTGGATTTACGAAAGACGATGTAAACAGGGACATCGGTGACAGCGCGATTATGGAGACTCTGGGCATAGGTGGTTTTGCCCTTGCTGCGGCACCGGCGATAGTGCAGTTTATAGGCGGTACTCCCGAAGACGCGGCCAAGTATACCTTTGAGATGTACGAAATAACCATGACGGAGAACAACACCTATACCATTCCTTCGCTGAACTTCCGCGGCACCCCGACCGGCATAGATGTAATCAAGGTAGTGGAAACGGGTATTACGCCGGTGCTCGATACAGGGGCGGCACACAAGGAACCTGGAAAGGGCCAGGCAGGAGCGGGAATAGTCCGGATGCCTGCCGAGGCTTTCAACAAGGCGGCTGCAGCTTTTGTGGACAAATATCTGGAGGATTGACAGTCGTTCGTTGTTGAGTTGTTGAAGTTTTTAAAAGTCTGGCTTAAAACAAAAATTAAAACAAAAAAGGAGGAGTTTGAATAATGAGTATGAACTGGGAACTGAAAAACTGGGATAAACTTACGATTTACGATTTGACGATTCCTTTGAGCCACTTGACCCCACCGTGGCCGACGTATGAACCGCTTCAGATAAAGTTTTTCAAACGGCTTGCGCCGAACGGAGCGAACGGACAACTTTTGACTCACTCCAACCATGTGGGGACACATCTTGACGGGCCTGTGCATTTTTGCACCCACGGCGGCGATATCGCCAGCCTGGAACTCAAGAACTTTCTCGTAGGTCCGGGCGTCGTTGTTGATATCTCCGACATCGCTGAAGACTACGGTATTTATACCAGCAAGGATATCGAAGAAAGGGCCGAGATCCACGACGGGGATATTCTGATTATCAACACAGGCTATCACCGTTACGGTTGGGATCAGCCGGAAGCCGACGAGGTGCGCTACATGGTCAAGCATCCCGGCCCGACAAGAGAATTTGCCCAGTGGTGCAGGAAACGCAAGATCAAGTGGATAGGCGTGGATTGCGGTTCAGCCGATCACCCGATGAACACCAAGATCAGGGAATGGATGCCTGCCCAGGCCAAGCAGGCCGATGCTCACCTCAAGAAGAAATACGGCAAGGGACTGGATGATTTCTTCCCGCCCGAAGATTACCAGTTGATGCACATCGATCTTTTCCCGGAAAATATCATCCATGCCGAATGCCTTGGAGGAGACATCGACAAGGTTCTCGGGAAACGCGTTACCATTGGTTGTTTTCCCTGGAGGTTCGTCGGCGGGGAATCCAGTATCAGCCGTATCGTCGCCTTCGCAGAAGAATAGGCAAATGCATGAAGGGGAGATCTGGTAATTGATCTCCCCTTCCATTTTCTTTCGTGCATTCGAAAGAAGGGAAGCAGGCGCAAACAAAAATTTACGCCGAAGAGGCAACGGGGCTAAATAAAGGAGTGGTTTTATGCTTGCTTTCGAGTTGGAACGTCCAGCCACTTTAAAGGAGGCTCTTGAGATTCTTTCCAGAAACGGTCCCAAGACTGCAGTCAAGGCTGGAGGCACGGATCTGTTGGTCTGGATGAAAAAAAACCTTGTCCATCCC
Organism: Synergistaceae bacterium; assembly: GCA_003446665.1. Lineage (GTDB taxonomy): Bacteria > Synergistota > Synergistia > Synergistales > Thermovirgaceae > UBA1876. The sequence continues at coordinate 11,835 of DMCT01000047.1, read as the reverse complement.
GAGTTGATCGTTGACCTTTCCCTGATAGAAGAGCTTAAGGATATTTCCTTCGATCCATCCAGGGGATTAGTCATCGGTGCCCTCGCTACAATTAACGAAGTCGCGGAACATCCACAGGCCGGGAAATTCTACCCGGCTCTGGTGGATGCGGCCCTTTCCCATTCGGACTTTGTGATGCGCAACAAGGCAACAGTGGTGGGCAACCTTTGTTCTGCAGTGCCATCGGGAGACATGATCGCCCCTTGTTGCGTGTACGATGGCGTAATGCACATGTCGGGTCCCGCGGGCGAAAGAAAGGTTCCGATAATGGATTTCATAACCGGACCACGGAAAAATATTTTGCAAAAAGGGGAAATAGCAAAGGCGGTTGAACTTCCTGTGCTGAAGGGTCACTCTGCAGGGCGCTACCTGAAGCTGGGTAGACGTAACGCCCTCGATCTGGCACAGGTGGGTGTAGCCTGTGTAATAACCGATACGCCCAGCGGAAGGGAATACCGGCTTTCTTTTGCCGCGGTGACTCCAAGGCCTGTAAGAGCAAAAGTCGCAGAAGACCTCCTAAGGGGAGTTGCTTCACCCGACGAGTCACTTCTTGAAAAAGTGGCCGAAGCGGCTATGGGATGCGTGGATCCCATCACCGATGTCAGGGCCAGTAGGGAATACCGGGTCTCCATGGTGGGGGAACTCACCAAAAAGGCCCTGCGCGAGAGCCTTGAAAGGTTCTAGGGGGTGTACAAATGCCTAAACAACCGGTAAACGTTGTGCTCAACGGTAAACCCGTCACCCTGAAGGTGGAGCCGCGTACCACGCTTCTCAGAGCCTTGAGAGAAGTCGGCGTCACCAGCGTGAAAAGGGGATGCGAGGAAGGGGAGTGTGGAACTTGTACGGTTCTGCTTGACGGCAAGCTGCAAAAGTCCTGTATGGTCCTCGCCGTTGAAGCCGAAGGCAAGAAAGTTGTCACGTCGGAAGGGCTATTGGGACCGGACGGCGAGCTTCACCCGGTACAAAAGGCCTTCGTCGAGGAAGGGGCCATCCAATGTGGGTTCTGCACTCCTGGAATGGTTCTTGCTGCCGTGGATCTTTTAAGCAGGCATCCTAACCCAACGGACGAGCAGATAAAAGAAGGTCTTTCAGGAAACCTGTGTCGCTGCACGGGTTATGTGAGCATAATCCGGGCCGTTCACAAGGCGGCAGCGATGCTAAAGGAAAGAAGCTAGGGAGGGTTGGTCATGAAGCAGACCATTACAAACGACGGAGTCGGCAAATGGGTCACACGGCAGTACGACGTCGAAAAAGCTGCGGGTACCCTCCAGTATACAGATGATCTTAGATTTGGACCCGAATTGCTACATGCCAAGGCGGCCAGGTCCACTGTTGCCCATGGAGAGATTGTTTCGGTAGACGTCTCGGAGGCCATGAAGGTGCCCGGAGTAGTAAAGGTCATTTTGGGGTACCAGTTCGTGCACAGGTTCGGCCTTTACCTGCGTGACCGTACCCCGCTTGCCGTAGGCAAGGTGCGTTACGTGGGTGAACCCATAGCCCTGGTGATTGCCGAGACCGAGGAGGCCGCCGAAGAGGGAGCTCTCAAAGTCAAGGCGAAATACAAGGAATTGACGCCCATTTTCGACCCCGTAAAGGCAGCAACTGACAATTCTCTTCTCGTGCATCCTGAGCTGGAAAACTACGAACATGTCCCCTTTATCGTGCCACAGCCCGGGACAAATTTGGCAAACTGGTTTCGCATTCGAAGGGGCGATGTTGAGAAGGCTTTTGATGAATCAGAATACATTGTTGAAGAGGCCGTGAACTGTCCGCAAATCGCCCATGGTTTCCTTGAACCCCACTGCTGCATTTGCAAGGAAGACCCGGCCACAGGGTTTCTGACTATTTGGACGGCAGCTCAGTCAGTATTCGCCACACGGGAAATTATAGCAGCCGGTTTAGGCTATCCCCTTAATAAAATCCGGGTCATTGCTCCTCCAATTGGAGGTGGATTCGGAGGCAAAGCCGGTATGACTGTCGAGGCGCTTTGCCTGGCGGGAGCCATGGATCCCGATATCAAGGGAAGACCGGTGAAACTTCACATCTCCCGCGAAGAAGTAATGCTGACTTCCTGGGTGAGGCAGGGTTACGTGGCCAAGATAAAAATGGGTATAGACAAGGAAGGGAAAATCCTTGGAATAAAGAATACCTTCTATTTCGACACAGGGGTTTCGGCGGAATATGGTGCGAACCCCGTAAGAAGCGCTGGCTACACATCGACGGGTTGTTACTATATTCCAAACGTTTGGACGGACAGTTACGCCGTTTATACGAACAAGCCTTTCGGGGGCGCTTATCGAGGTTTCGGTTTGCCTGAACTGATGGGGGTTATGGAGACGATCATTGATATCGCCGCCCACAAGATAGGGATGGACCCCGTCGAATTCAGGCTGAAAAACATACTGGAGCCGGGACTTCAAACGTGCACGGGAATGCCCATGCACAATCACGCCCTCCGGAAAATTATCGAAAAAGTAGTCGACAAGGTGGGCATCAACAAGGAAGAAGAAGCTCGAAGACCAGGTTGGAAACGGGGCAAGGGATTGGCGCTCGCGATAAAGGCTCCGGCGAAGCCTGCGGATGCATCCTCTTCGGCCATAGTCAAGGTTTTGGGAGACGGTACCGTTGAAATACTTGCCGCCACGATGGACATGGGACAGGGAACCTATACATCCTTTGCGCAGATAGTCTCTGAGGAACTCGGAATACCTGTCAAGAAGATCCGATGTATTTACCCCGACACAAGCAGCCATCCTTACGACTGGCAGACCGTGGCGAGCCGGTCTTGCTGGTCGATGGGCATGGCTGTAAAAAGAGCGGCCGTCGATGCTAGAGAGAAGATAATAAGCCTGTTTTCACAGTATTGGCAGGTTCCTCCCGAGAGCATTGTCATCGAGCACGGAATTGTCAAGTGCCGCAGTGCTGGAAAAGCGGAACCCCTTGACGAAAAAATCCAGAACGGATTCAAGATGCCTGATGGTTATTACCATGGCGGCCCTATCATAGGTACAGGTTCTTTCGTCCCCCCCGATGTGATTTATCCGGACAACGAAACGGGACAATCACCCAAGAGCGTAGTCCACTTTACAGTAGGTGCCGTTGGGATAGATGTGGAAGTCGATCCATTGACGGGCCGTGTGGAGGTAAATCGCGTAAGCTCCGGTTACGATGTCGGCAAGGCCATAAGCCCTATGAATGTGCGGGGACAGATAGAAGGCGGGACAGTGCAGGGGATTTCCGCCGGGCTTATGGAGGGCATGTACTATGACGAAAAAGGCCGACTTCTGACGCCCGACTTTACCGATTACAAGATAGCAACCATAAAGGATATCCCTGAGGAAATAGACAGCTTTTGGGAAGAAACGCCGGAAGAGCTTTCTCCCTACGGGAACCGTGGAGTCGGGGAGCATTCCATGATTTCCCCCGCTCCAGCCATCGGTAATGCCCTTTTCAATGCCTTGGGAGTTCGCATCCATACCTACCCGTTTTCGAGGGAGAGGGTCTACAAGGCAGTGCAAATGAGCAAGACGAGCGAAGAAGATCTGTGGGAGTATCCCTACGTTCAGGAGCAGAACTACAAGAAAGCGAAAAAAGAATGGTTTTGATACAAGTAAGTTATTCCCGGGCCCCTGTTTTCAGGGGCCCGGGAACCTGTTACCCGGACCTGGCAAAAAGCAAGGAGAAAAGAGGGAGGAGGTGGGAGCAGGCTTTTTGCGTTGATTTCTAGGGCATAAGCTCAAGCCATTGGAAGAGATGAAGTAACACAAAAAACGGGAGGTGTGACAATGGCACGCAAAAAAGTTTTTTACGGGCTCACCGACAGGCCACCTATGCCGATAATGATACTTGCTGGAGCACAGCACGTGCTTACACTGTTTGGTGCAACAACTCTCGTGCCCCTAATCTTCGGCCCGGCTATGGGTATGAACACCGTGCAGATGGGAGCATTCATTTCGTGCGTATACTTTGCCATGGGTGTGGCCACACTGATTCAGACGCACCCGAAACTGGGTTCCGGTCTTCCTATCGTCCAGGGGTCGAGTTTTAGTTTTATCCCTTCGATAATGACGATTATCGGCGCATACGGAGCACTGGGACCGAATGTAGTCATGCAGTACGTGGGAGGCGGGCTGATAAGCGGGGGGCTTTTACTTTCGTTTATAGGGTATAGCCGAATCATTGGTGTGATCCGCAAAATCATCACTCCCATTGTCATCGGGCCGACAATTATGGCAATCGGGTTTTCCCTTGCTTCAGTGGCAGTGGAAGGTAACGCTGCCAATTATTGGCCCGTCTCTCTTCTGGTGGTTATACTTATCATGTTTTTCAGTCTTGTAAGCAAGAACAAGTATGCTAACATTTTTGCCATTCTTTCTTCAATTGCACTTGTCTATCTTTTGTGCCTCCTGGCTTCGCTGACAGGTATTTTCCCACCCGGCCATCCGGCCTTCATCGACCTCTCCAGCGTAGCAGAGGCGCCCTGGTTCCGCTACAAGGTGATCATGCCCTGGGGGCCTCCAAAATTCAGTTTGCTGGCCTTCGGCGCTCTTTTGGCAGCTTTCTTTGCGGTAATGATCGAGTCTATAGGAGACTACCACTCATGTTCCTATGCTGCGGGGCTTGATGACCCTACTCCAGATATGATAAGTCGGGGTATAGGTGCGGAAGGGTTAAACTGTGCCCTTGCGGGGTTCTTCGGGGCCGTTGGTACAACTTCATACACAGAAAACATTGGACTTATCGGACTAACTGGAGTTGCAAGCCGGCACGTCGTCCGTACCGGAGCGGTCTTACTCATTCTCCTGAGTTTTGTTTCCAAGCTTGGAGCCCTTATAGCCACAATGCCTTCTCCCATTATTGGAGGAGCCTACATCGCTCTTTTTGGAACCATTGGGGCTCTAGGTATCCAGATCCTTATGCGGGCTGACATGGGTAGTCAAAGAAACGTGCTCATCGTGGGCTTTGCGTTCCTTATGGCTCTCGGGCTCCCAGGGTGGGCCGAGAACAATCAGGATCTTTTCATGAATCCTGAGTACGGTGCTGTCCTTTCCACTATCGGTGGAATGGTGTGGGCCGTTTTGAAGACGCATATGGCCGTGGCAGGTATCTGTGCAGCGATTTGCGACAGCCTTATACCAGGGACTCCTGAAGAAAGGGGTATTGCTCCCAGAGCCCCAATTGAATAAGTTGCCTGAACTTGAAGAATTGACTGGGCCCTTGCAAAGAAACCGGATTGCCTGTTGTACTCTGAAAACAGCAAGGGCCCTTTTCTAGATTCGGAAAGTATTTTTGTTTGGGTCATGAAGATGATTGCTGCACCTGATTTCTAGTTATCTTGACTTCATGGATTTGAAGGCATGTGTATAAGTTTGTTCATTTAAAAAGATCGACAAACTGCCAGTACAGGTCATTGCTGCCAGTAAATGATTTGTCCTGTACTCATCTGTGCAGAGTTCCCCCAGAAACAGATATGCTTCCGGAGGTATGCCGGATCGGTCCTAGACAAGGAGGGTGCTTTTCATGAAGGCTTTTACCGCTGCTGGATGTCAGTTCACGATTACACCCATGGATGTTGAGAGGAACATTGAAAAGGCCGTTCACTTCCTTGAACGTGCTGTCAGGGATCACGATGCTGAGCTTGTAGTCTTTCCTGAAACCATAACGACAGGATTTACGCCGATTTGGAAGGGATCTCAGGAAGCAACTATCGAATCAATCTGGGAAACCGTGAGCGATGTGCCAGGTCCGATCACAGCACCCATGCAGGAAGCTGCTTCTCGACTCGGGGTTCATGTTATCTGGCCCACGTACCGGAGAGGGCCCTCAAAAGATATTATTTATAATTCCTGCATGGTCATAGACGACAAGGGCGAGATCCTGGGGGATATCTACGACAAGACCCACCCTTTCCCGACGGAACGCAAGGAGGGCGGAGGATGGGCGACTGCAGGGAGCAAGGCGGTCGTGGTGGAGACGAACCTTGCTAAAATCGGCCTGACCATTTGTTACGACGGCGATTTCCCCGACCTGGCGACCGTCGAAACCCTGATGGGAGCCGAAGTGATCGTCAGACCCTCGGCCTTGCTCCGGACCTATGACATCTGGCAGTTTGTCAACCAGGCGCGGGCCTATGACAATCATGTCTATTATCTCGCCGTCAATTCCGTCGGTGTTGACGGCTCCGGCAACAGTTTCTTCGGGAGCTCCATGTTCGTGGATCCTACCGGCTGGAAGCTGGCCCAGGCGCGGGGAAACGACGAAATAATTTCAGCAAAGCTTAATCCTGATCCGATACGTTTCATCAGTCATGGGTCGAAATCACCTATGATCTTTGACCACATAGAAGACAGGAATGTAGGAGTTTACAGGGACTGGATCCTTAAAGAGGGAACTTGTGCATTTGAGCCAGCGAAAAGGATTCCCTACAAGAAACAAATACACAGATAGAGCACTGTCTGCTGTAGTCAAATAATGTCTTCCCAGTGTTTTCGCTCGCGCGATATGTGTACGTAGTATGCCAGAGAAAGAGCGAATCTGTGCAATCTGTTTTTGAGGTCGACTCGTAGCAGGATCTCCAGATCGGAGATGTTGTTTCGGACAGTGTTGTAATGTAGGTGTAACATCTCTGCACACCTTTTGGCATTAAAGTCTGATCTGACAAGAGCTTTTGCTACTTCCAGAAGTGGAACTGCTTTCCGTTTCGACGCCTCTACGACAAGAGGCTCCCAGAATCGTTGCCACAGGCCGTCAGCTTCCGGTAAGGTCACGATTCTCCTGAGGAAAGTGTGCAAGGCGAGTTCAGACAAGGGATAAATTCCTGGAACGGGCTCGAATTCACGTATCCAAGTAAGTGCTCTTTTAGCCTCTTCGTAGGACCGTTGAATTTGTTCCCAACCTTTTGTTTCCCCTCCCATTGCGATCCAAAGCCCCTGTTCGCAGGCGACCTTAATCAGTTGATCACGGCGTTGTTCAAACTCCAGTGGGGTAACGAGGCAGACCCACTGATTGGCCATCTTGTATGTTAGCGAGAAAGGTGGGTGCCACTGCGGAAGTTGCCCCTTGTCGGCGGAGGCTATCTGGAGGACGAGAAGGTCTTCAGGAAGGTCTATGCCCAGTTCACTTGCACGGCCGAGGGCCATTTTTGAGTTATTGTATGTCCCTAGACAGAGATTCTGCAAAAATTGTTCCTTCTGAGCGGGTTTTTCCTGGAGAAAGCTGCTTGACTCAAGTACGGCTCCCTGGATGAGCCCTATGGCTCGAAAAATCATCCGTTCCTGGTGAATCGAGGGATAGTGTTCTTTAGTAGGCAGGACAAGTGCTACTTCAATGAGGGAGAGCAGTTCCTGCCTATACAAGGCAATCCAGCGGTTTCCTCCCTCGTGGGCGATTTCCCGCAACGAAACAAGCACCGAGTTGTGCCGCGGTAGCTCACGTTCCGCAAGAGGTAGTGCTGATAAAATCCTTTCAGCGGCTTGGATGTCTGAAACGGTTCCGTCAGGAGCGAAGAAGTTCTTGATATTTAGCTTCGGCACACTTACGGCTAAAGGACATTCAAGTTCAGTGGCAAGGCTGGCCAGTATTCTATGAGTATCGATGATCTCGTGCCACAGATGATGAGGATCGGGAGCCCTGAATTTGGGGATATTCAGTTTCTCGCTTAACAAGACGGAATAGACAATTTCATTAATGTCTACCCAGCGGTATCGAAGCGGTATTTCTATAAGCGGAAGCTTTAGATGTTCCGCCTCGTCTATGACTGTTTTGGGCGGGCTTGTATGATACCTGTCTATCTTGAGACCAAATGCTGCTATATTCTTTTTTGCAACGAGGCGCATAAAAGACATCATTCCATCAGGATCGTCACGAAAAATGTAACCGCTACCGATTAAAAACTCCCCGCCGCGCATCCAACGGTCAACGTCAGGAGAATCAATAACAGAAACAGAGGTAATGCACCTCGTAAGTCCTTCCGTTCCTGCGAGGACCCGAAAATCCGGGAAAAACGTTTTTTTTAACAAGTCTGCCACTATCATGATATTCCCCCAGACATGTACACATAATGAAGTAATACAAAATAGGTATCTGCCATCATATCATACTTGTCCAAAATAGTTTTTTGTAGAAATTAAAGGTGCCTTCCGCAACCTTGGGATATCATTAGTTTGCCAACACAAATCTTTTCAGGAGAAGGAGGCAGACCAATGCCAAAGTTTGCAAGCCTGTTCAGTCAAATAATATGCTTCTTTTCGATTCGACAACGATAACGCTGTGTCTGTCCCTTTTCCCATGGGCCGAATTCAGACGCCAAAAGGGCGGTATCAAGCTTCATGTTCTTCTGGATAGCAGCGACTATATGCCCTTTTTTGTCCATATAACTGAAGCAAAGATGCACGACAGCAAGGCGACGCAACTTTTTTCACTGCGAGATACCATCAAAAGTTGTGGATGGGGGGTAGAAGCAGGAAAGAAAAGAGCGTATCCTTCGGTAAGTAATTTCACCACAAAATAACAAACCGAATAGGAGGATACGCTCATGAGTAATTATACTGACAAGCCCACAGGTAATCCAGCATTGGAG
>DMCT01000047.1:0-2957 GCA_003446665.1 Synergistaceae bacterium | reverse complement strand
ACCGAGTATCGACAATCTCATTCGCAGTTCCCTGTGGATGTAATCGCAGTCAGGGGCCGGGCGCTTTACACTGCTGTGAAGATGTTCCGTCGGGAAAAGACGGCTTTCGATCTGAGCGTCGGAAAGACCAGAAGCTTCGGACCAGTCGAGGCATGCGGCCCGAACTCTCATAAGATAGTCTCCTACGGTGCTTCTTGGTACGTCGCCCGGAACAGCCCTTAAAGTTAGTGATGGCCTGGTCTCGGGCAGACGCACGTATGCCCACAAGGCCGCCATCACTGTCATGACGGCGAGGACGAAAAAGGGTGCCCTTATCTCCCACAGTTCAGCGACAAACCCTCCGAGAGTCGGGCCAAGCCCTGCACCCACCAGGATCGACCCCTGATAAAAACTCATCATCCGCCCTCGGCTTTCCTGAGTGCTGATATCGGCTAGCATCACCATAGCGGCAGTTGTATATATAGCCGAACCTATTCCTTAAAGAAAGCGGAAGATCAGCAATTGTCAATAACTCCCGGCCAAACCACAGGCCAACGACCCCATTCCCAATACGAGAGGGCCGCTTATGAGGATAGGCCGTCGACCGAAGTGTTCCGTCATTCTGCCGGCAGGGACATCCATCACGATGCGCGCCACCCTGAAGACCGTAATCAAGAGGCCGATCATCGCTATGTTCACGCCGAAAAGGCGCGCATAATGAGGGAGAATGGGCCCTACAATGCCGATGCCCATCATCATAACTATCACTTCGGTGCAGAGTATAAAAAGCATCTCGCCCTCTCTCACCAGCAGCAGTCTCCTTCAAAACTAGTTTGGAATCGAATTGGAATCGGAGCAGGAAATATCGGGACTCAAATTAAAGCCAAGGTGTGCCACGGTAGCACACTCCGAAAGAAGATCCTCAAGCTTGCAATAGAATTATAACTCAACTTTCGCAGGACCTTGAAAAGTCCCGTCCCAGAACCGCAGTAAATTCGGACCGCCTCCTTTCCCAGACGACCTTTTTACAGCAGTTTAGGGGCTTGATCACCGATGCGCCATTTGAATCTGAAAAAGCAGCTTCTTCCCGTTCGTTCGTTATTTAATAGCGTTGTGATGTCGGCATAACTGGTGCGGATAGAACTGGAGAGGTCTGGTGGGAGCTACAAGGTCACGGCCATCAGATGGGGTCCACTGGCAGTCTCCGCGAAGCCGTCTCCGGCCCCGACGGTGCCCTGTATGTGCTGACAAAGAATCGTGACGGCAGGGGCTCCCTCGCTTCGGGTGACGAGCGGATTTTGCGACTTGCCGTACGATAAAGAGCCCGACGGCAACAGGCACGATGATGTGCAACGACATGTCGGGGCATAATCGTGACTACTGTTCGGACTGCTCCAGCTTGGTCCACATGAAAACTGTCAGAATCTCCTTTTCCCCCTCTCTTGGGAGTTCGCCGAAGTTGACACCCGCCTCCCAGGCGCCCTTGGTATCCCTGCCCTCCTCGGCGGCAGCGGGTTCGATCCAGGCGATGGAGCCCCGATAAATTTTGTCCTCGCCCTTGGCGTGAAATTTCACGGCGCAGGGGCCTTCCTTGTCATACCCGGGAGGTGTCGGCCCTTCGAATCGAAGACGTACGCCGCCGAAGCTGATGTCAAGGACCTCGGCCTCCGTCCAGGGCCCTCCAGGTCCGGGGGCGATACCGACCTTGGTGTAAAGGGGCGCTCGAACGTATTTTCTGAGCTCTGTGAAATCTTCTCCCGTTGCCTGCTCCAGGTCCTTTTCTCCTGACGCCATGGCGCTCACTCCTTGTAAGGACTTGAAAAACTGCTTCTGTATGCCTGTTTCAAAAAAGCACACCCGCTATTGCAATATCCCAGGGCAAAGATACAATCCCTTGCGCATTGCCTCAAACAACGAGCTAAACACCCTTTTATATACATTATATCCGGAAGGACTCCGGCAAACAGGAAGAGGCCTGCTGCACTATTTCATGACCACCTCCGACATGGATCCCGAAGACCCTGTCTACCTAGCCTCCCACAACAACCTACTGCTGTCATTTCTGGACCGGGAGATGCTCGGCAAGGATGATCTTTCCCTGATGCGGTCCCTGGGGGTGAGTTTCAGGGGCAAGCGGGGTTGGGCCCAGTTCAGGCGGATGCGGGGCCTGCGGCATGAAGGCAGGATAACCTCGGGAGAGGCGGATCTTTTGCTCGAGGTCATTCCCAGGGTTCTGACAATGGCCGAAACGGCGAAAAGAACCAGGATGTGGCGGATTTTTTCGAGCACGCGGACGTGCCCGTTTTCGAGGAGACGGCGCCCCTGGAGTGGAGGCTCGTTCCCTTCTCGGATTCACCGGAGGACCTACAAAAGGTGCTCGACGAAGCCTTCCCCAAAGATGGCATCAGGAGGATCGGCAGGCTGAAGCAAAAAGCCGGGTCATGGCAGGTGGGCTGGAAGGGCATTCCCGGGCTGTTGGTCGAGAACCCGGAAGACCCGGTCAGGGCCGTGGGTGCCATGACCATGGACGGTGCATCGGGTTTCATTGAGGGGTTTCGTGCTTTTACCGGGGAAGACCTGGAGGATCTGTCCCGGCGATTCTGTGAGGAGTTCGTCGGTATGCTGGAAAAGGCAGGAGTCTTGCCCGGAAGGCTGGAAGTGCAGAGCAAGTGGCTTTACGGGTTGCTCAAGCCCCTTCACGGCAGGCCCGGGACGAAGGTGGTCCTGAAGGACAGTCTGCCGGAGCTTGAGGAAGCCTTCGACTATCTCGTTAATGAAGCGGGGAAGGGGCGCGCCGAAGATTGATGCCGTGGCCTTGGTTATTGGCCGGACGCGTGGTTTCGGTCGCGATAGGACTTCTGAAAATCGTTCTGGGAATAGCTCTCGGCGATATGAACGTATCCTTTGTTGTTGGATGAGCATTTACCGTTGCCGCTTCGGCAAACCTGCCTGTGCTCTTGTGCATGCTGTTCTGGAAA
>DMCT01000069.1:3871-5807 GCA_003446665.1 Synergistaceae bacterium | reverse complement strand
GGAAGCGTTCGGAACGTGGATATCGCAGGCCGTCTCGATGATTCAGTCCTTCTCCTTATGCCCCATACACCGCTGGAAGGAGCGCAAAAAGTCGCGGATCGGCTAAAGGAAAGTATGAAAAGCCTTTCACCCGTTCCCGACTTGTCCCTCGACACGAAAACACAACTTGCAGTTTTCCATGAAGGCCTTTTTGAACCGGAAGATTTTCTTGCCCGGATTGGACTATGAAAGAACCGGACCGGGGCTAAAGGTTTTTGAATCGGCTTAAAGCTTCTGACAGCTGGTTTTCGGGAGGGACACGCAGTCTCACGGAATTTTCGCCCAGGTGCAGGTACCCTCTGCCGGGTTCGCTTGAGATACCCTCTGCGACAAGGCGTTCATGGAGGTTTCCTTTTCGCTGCGATAAAAGAAATATCGGAGTGTCGGGATGAGTGTCCGCCACTTCAAATTTCTCTTTTTTCCCCAGAATTCCGATAAGTGCCTTTTTGCTTTCCCTGACGTATTTTCTCGTTCTTTCAAGGAAGGCCCTGTCTTTCAAAACCTCGGCGGCACAGGTTTCCGCAATGGTGTTTACCGAGAAGGGTGGTTGCAGACGAGAAAATATTTCCAGTAGCTCCGGGTCTCTTATGACTCCATACCCGATGCGCAGTCCGGCAAGCCCCCAAGCCTTGGAGAACCCCCTCGTGACGATACAGTTGGGGTAGTCGATGTTAAGGGCTGATTCCTCCATTGGAAGATAGTCTCCATAGGCCTCGTCGACTATAACCCAGCATCCCCGGTTCAGGCATTCGCTTATTATGTTTTTGAGGTCCGCAAGGGGGAGGAATTGTCCCGTAGGATTGTGCGGGCGGTCTATGTAAAGAACGTGGGGTCTGATGTTGACGGCCCTCATCCATTCTTTTTCCCCCGCGGAATATAGGGGTGCCTTTAGCACAACGGGGTGGTACCGAACGCTGTTCAGCATGGCCTGGATTGGAACATCCGTAAACTGCGGGCAGATGCCGGAAAGGAGCGAACCGGGCGGAAGGAGCAGACGGATGAGGGTGATGAGAATATCGATGGAACCGTGGCCTACAAGTACAGAGCCCTCATCAATGCCTGAAATCCCGATATAATCAGCTATGGCTTTTCGAAGCGCTTCCGCCGTCGGCGAGGGGTATTCACAGATCGCCATTTCGGCGACACCCTCAAGCACGTTCCGGAGCGAGGGGGGAAAACCCAGTGGGTTTGTTCCGAGCCCGCAATCTATAAGGCGCTTGTCGCTGTTTTCGTGCAACAGGCTTTTATCCCGGGCTACATAGCTTCGGTGCGCTACTTCGAGTATATGCCTGGGTAGTCGGCCTCTCCACATTGAAGTGATCCCCCTGTTTTAGAGATATGGATAATTATAACCCTTAAATAAGGCGGTCGACGTAGTGATATGCTATAATACAAGCGTGTTGGACGGGGTGTTTTGGGCCCTGCGCTGTTCGTGAACATGGTGAAGAGCCTTGAGCCAACACTCGACCCGCGGAGGTCGCTTTCCGGATCGGCAGAGGAGGCTTCAGCCGACCAAGCTCAGATCCGGTAGACTTCCACATAATAGGATCGGGTCAAGGCCTTCGTGTCACGGCAGCCGCGGGGAACCCTTCACAACAAAAGGGGTATGGGGCCTTAAAGGCTCTCATACCCTCTTTTTCTTTAAAATCTTTCGTCCTTTGTGTCTTGCGCGGAGGTGCTGCATGTCCGTCGTATATCCTCCTTTCTGGCATCCTGTTCTTTCCGAGGGATTCATACTCGATTGGGATGGTGTGCTGGCCGATACCAGGCTGGATTTTCAGGGTATCCGAGACAAGTATTTCGGGGGTCGGAGAGTCCCGTTAATCGAATCAGACCACCTGCTGACGCCAGAAGAGAGACTGTCTCTTGAAAAGGACCTGTACGAACTCGAAATGGA
>DMCT01000069.1:0-3581 GCA_003446665.1 Synergistaceae bacterium | reverse complement strand
CCCGAACCCTTGGTCCCCTGGGAATATAAGGATATAGTCTCACAAAGAGGAAATCGATGGCTTGAAAGGGCCTGGCGCCTTGAACTTCGGGTTCCGAAAGAATCGCCGGAAGCCCTTGTTGTTGCGTTAAAAGCAGCTGGACTGGGCGCGGGTTGTCTTATCATCCACTCCGACGAGATAATTTCAGTTGGGCACTGGGCCGAGACTCCCTTTCTGTCGAGGGATTGGACGGGAAGGCTTGTTGTGGAGTGTCTGGAACGATTCCTTCGTGAGCGTTTCCCCCAGCTTGAAATTCGTCCGGGAAACGAAGGACTGCTTCTGCCTCCGAGTGTAGATGAAATCGACGAATTTATTGCAGAGGTGATTGGATGAACCGGGAACGAAGCCTTTGGGATAACCAGGAAGAAGAGGCTTCGAAAAAACCGCGGAAATGGGAAATACCTCTTGCAGAACGCATGCGGCCGGAAAAACTGGAAGACTTCGTGGGGCAGCCGCGCCTTACGGGGCCGGATTCTTCCCTGGCGAAACTTCTTCGTTCCGGCAAAGTGCCAAGCTGTATTCTCTATGGTCCCCCCGGAGTCGGCAAGACTACCCTTGCCAGGATAATGGCAAACGAGACCGGACGGGAGTTTCTCGAAGTCAACGCCGTGACGGCCAACGTGGCCGCCTTGAGAGGGCTGGTAGAGGATGCCCTGGGGCTGAAAAGGCAGACAGGGCTTGCCGCCGTGGCTTTCGTAGATGAAATTTATCATTTTAACCGCCAGCAGCAGAACGTACTTCTGCCCTATGTCGAAAGAGGCGACTTGGTCCTGATGGGGACCACCACGGAAAACCCATGGTTTGAAATAAACAAGACCCTGCTTTCCAGGATGGTGGTCTTGGAGCTCCATCCACTGGACGTCGATTCCCTTGTCCAGTTGTTGCGAAGGGCTCTGGAAGACCCGGAAAAAGGTATAGCCGATCTCGGCATAAAGGCACAGGATGGAGTTTTGGAGGAAATCGCGAGACTTTCCGGGGGAGATGCGAGACAGGCTTTGCTTCGTCTTGAGACGGCGGCTCTTGCCGTGGCCGCTTCTGGCGGGAGCTTGCTGGAAACGGAGCATATCCGCAGCCGGACCCATGGCGCCTTTTTGCGTTACGACAGAGATCAGGACGAGCATTACAGGATAATCTCCGCAATGATTAAAAGCCTCAGGGGCTCCGATCCGGATGCGGCTGTTTATTGGCTTGCAAGGCTCATTGCGGGAGGTGAGAACATACGCTTCATCGCCCGTCGACTTTTGATTTTCGCAGCGGAGGACGTGGGGCTGGCCGATCCCGGGGCCATCAACATAGCCGCTTCAGCGGCATATGCCGCAGATATGGTGGGATTGCCCGAAGCCAGGATCATACTTTCAGAAGCCGTAATCTACCTTGCATCGGCTCCCAAGAGCAACAGCGCCTATATGGCCGTCGACAGGGCGATGAAGGCCATAGAAGGGGGCGACATACAGGAAATACCTCCGCACCTCGATCCCCATGGCACAGGATACAAGTATCCCCATGACTTTCCGGGGCACTGGATCCCCCAACAGTATTTAAAAGAAAGCCGACGTTTTTATTATCCAGGTACAATTGGGGCCGAAAAAAACATGGCGAAGCGACTGGCGCGGTTCTGGCGGCGTTTTCGCCAGGACGGCTCAACGGATTAAGATCATTTCTAACCTTTTGTCAGTTGCCGTGGAGGAAGCGGTATGCCGCGAGCCCGACGTGCTCCCGCAGTCCAAGAATGGTTCCATGTAGCGAATCTGGAAGAAAGTCGAGAGCATCCAGAGGCCGTTTGTCAGCAAATCGGCCGACAGGCCAGGGGAATATCCCGACATTTTGGAGGTTTTGCCCGGCGCACCAGATGCTTCGCTTCATGTGGAAGGCGTTTGTGACGACTATGACGGCATCGAATCCGTAAATATCAATGAGCTCGGCGGATTTTTCGAAATTTTCCCAGGTAGTCCTGGATTCCTCTTCAAGCAGAATCGTTCCTTTAAAACCCATTTCTCTCAACGTCTTTGCCATGGCCCGGGCTCCCGAGATGTAGTCGGAGCCGGTAGGCCTGGTTCCTGTAAGCAGTATAGGCCATTCGTGGGTTTTCGCGAGAGAGAAGGCGCCCATTACACGCTGTAGCGAATAAGGCCCCGGCTCGACATCCTCTTGTCCCTCGCCGTATCTGCTTCCGCCTCCCAGAACCATAACCACGGGGTTTCCGGCTTCCGGAAGCGACGGCTTGAAAGATTCCTCCAGTGGGGCCAGTATGAGTCTTTCGCCTAATGGGGTTGCAAGGATCCAAAGGATTGTTGCAAAAACCAGGAGGCAGGACCCGAGAAATGGTTTACGCGGCTTTCTGAAGGCTAAAATAGACAAGAAAAGGGCTATGGAAGCGAAAAGCCCCGGCGGGACAAGGGCGCTTTTCACTAGTTTGTAGAAAAAGAAGGTCAGTTCCATAGGGCTTTCTCCTCCGCATCATCCAGGCGCAAATCGACGGTTGTGAAATATGGCTAGCGCTTTCTCTCCGCAGTCTTTTCGGGGTGGTTGCGCAGATACTGAACCAGGCCTTCCCGTGACCTTTCGAGATGGATGCGCATGAGACGTTCCGCTTCCGGGGCGTCGCGCTTTTTTAACGCATCGATGATTTTCACATGGTCTTCGGCCAGGATCGTCAGGGAAAGGTTCTCGACTGAATAATGACGGCAGAGGTTTACAAGGTCCGCTATGTTTTTAAGCATGATGTCGAGATACTTGTTGCCAGAAGCTTCGTATAGCATGGAGTGGAATTTGCTGTCTTCTTCCAGGTAATGGCTGGATTCCGTACTGTCGTCCATGGAAGCGAAGACGGTCCTGTATCTTTCCAGTTCACTCAAGGGAGGATTTTCCGCCACGAGGCGCACTGCAAGCACCTCGAGGTGTGCCCGAAGTTCATAAAGGTCCGATGCGTCTTCTATCGTCGGTAGTGCCACGTAGGCGCCCTTTCGAGGCTCAAGCGTGACAAGTCCTGTCTGCGCTAGCTGGCGGATGGCTTCTCTGACGGGAGTTCTCGAAACCGCCAGCTTGTCCGCAAGCTCAACCTCCGAAAGGCGTTCTCCAGGTTTGATGATCCCCTCTACAACGGCTTCTTTTATCTTTTCGTAAACTATTTGTCTGAGATCGACGTTTCGTGTTGGCGAAAGAGGGTTTTTTGCCATGGTCACTGTTCTCCTCTCGAGAAAAACTGGGCGACGTTTTCGTATACTACGCTCATTATACACAAAACATCTCCGTTTCACCTCGAGAAAAGAACGCGGAGGGTCATTTTTTTTCGCAATCTTTGGTGATCTTGTCGGTCCATAGCGACAAGGCGTAGATGGCGTCGGAAAGCCTGTTGATGTAAGCGTAAGTACCTTCGTCTATCTCCTGGTTTCTGAAAAGCTTGACGGCGGTCCTTTCTGCTCGCCTAGCTATGGTCCGGGCCATGTGAAGGGCGGCTCCCGGCAGGGTGTCTCCGGGCCGGACGAATCTAGCTGTTTCTCCAATTTCGTTCTTGACCCGCTCTACGATCTTTTCCAGGGGAG
>DMCT01000065.1:3828-4136 GCA_003446665.1 Synergistaceae bacterium | reverse complement strand
GAGAGCTGCCTTATCCTTTCTTTCGGGAAGGGATAAAGCGTGACGGGCCTTATCATGCCCACCTTGACGCCCTCGTCCCTGAGGTTCGCTATGGCGGAACGGGCTATCCTGGCGGTTGTCCCGAAAGCGGCGATCAGATATTCCGCGTCTTCTGTGTAATATTCCTCGTAACGCACTTCCTTCTGCATGGCATCATATTTGGCCTTGAGGTCCATGTTGTGCTTCTCGAGTTTTTCAGGGTCAAGGTAGAGGCTTCGCAAGACGCTACGTTTGTCTCTTTTGTCCTTGTTGCCAAGCGCCCAGGGAGT
>DMCT01000065.1:0-3757 GCA_003446665.1 Synergistaceae bacterium | reverse complement strand
AAACCGTCGGCAAGGATCATCACCGGGTTTCTGTAGATCAAGGCCAGATCGAAGGCCAGTTGAGTCAGGTTAACTGCTTCCTGAAGGGTGCTCGGAGCAAGGACGAGCAACCTGTAATCACCGTTTCCGCCACCTTTCGTTGCCTGGAAGTAATCTCCCTGCGCTGGAAGGATGCCTCCAAGTCCCGGGCCGGCCCTCATGACATTGACCACCACGGCCGGGATCTCGCATCCCGCCAGGTAGCTCAAGCCTTCCGACATCAACGATATTCCGGGGCTCGAAGAAGTGGTCATGATCTTGGTACCTGTGGCTCCCCCTCCCATGACCATGTTGATGGCTGCAACCTCGCTTTCCGCCTGGACATAGGCCCCGCCTATGGCCGGGAGCCTGGCGGACATGTATTCGGGTATTTCGTTCTGGGGTGTTATCGGATAACCGAAGAAATACTTGCACCCGGCCTGAACGGCCGCTTCGGCTATCGCTTCGGTGCCTTTCATGAGTACTCTTGCCATTTCGCGTCACCTCCGGCCGTTTCTAGGAATTCTCCTCGATCTTGTAGACTTCTATAGCCGCGTCAGGACATGTGGTTGCGCACATCCTGCAGGCAATACAGCCGTCCTTGTACTGTTCGACGGGTCTGTACCCCTTGCTGTTGATCTTGTCGGATATCCGCAAAACCTTGACAGGGCATGCCTCGACGCACAATCCGCAACTTTTGCAAAAGCTCTCCAGCACGTCGATCCGTCCTTTTGCCATGAACATTCCACTCCCCTCGTTTATGGTATCGGCCCAGCGGGCCGGTTATATCCCGTTTTAAAAACTCGTTTTCAGGCCCAGCTGTATCCTTTTTCCCATGGAAGAAGCATGCGACGCTGCAACGGCCACAGGGGCACTTCGACCCGGCTCGCGAGGTCTTCGAGCCTGTCGTGAAGGCCCGGCGGCACCGTGGCGTAAAGCAGAGGCAAGCCCGTAGCGTGAGCTGCTTCTTGCGCCACTTCGATTCCCCACAAAAGGTCTTCCTCTGTGGTCTCGGTCATCAGGTGGCTGTTGGCCAGCAAGGCACCCACCTTGAGCGTGCTGATTTCCTCCATGCGTCGTATCATCCGTACAATACCCTCCCTGTCCGCCGTCTTGGGCCTGAAGGCGTTGACTACCAGGACAAGGATGTATCCGGCTTTCTCGATAAGGTCGGAAAACTGCGTCAGGGCTCTGACACCGGAAGCGTCGCCACCCACATCGATCAAGAGTTTCCCCTCGTCCTTGACGAGTGTGCGACCCACTTCGGGGGAAACTACGGGTATGTCTGACCATTTCACGTTTTCCGGAGGGGTTATAACAGACAGGCCCTCTCTTTCCAGGGAGGTCTTTACTTGTCTTACGCAGAAATAGGGGTTGATGATGTCCATGTCGGCTACGGTTACCTCTTCCCCGATGCCGGCAAGGCCAAAAGCGAGGTTCAAAACCCACTCCGTCTTACCTGACCCGAGAGCCCCTGTAACCGCCACGGTTTTGGGCCACGCGTACATTTTCACTAGCTCTTGCAAAGTCTCTGTAATTGGAATCACTTCAATAGGTCACCTTCTTTCAGGCCCGTTCCCCTGAGCCATGCGTCCCCGTCCATGCGAGCCTTTCCTTCAGCCTGGACCTGACGCAAAACGACCGACCCAAACGCGCATGCGACGACAGGAAAGCCCTTCTCGATGCGGACAATCCTTCCCGGCTCCCCTCTGTCCTCTACTATTTCGGTCCTCCAGATTTTCAAACGCTTTCCGAGGCAGGTTACGTAAGCGCCGGGCGCGGGGTTAAGGGCTCTGACGGTATCATGTACCTTGCGGGCGGGGCGCTCCCAACTCAAATGGGCCTCTTCTTTTCTTATCTTCCGGGCATAGGTCGCCTTTTCGTGGTTCTGCGGACTGAAAGTAAGCGCGTCCTTCCTGATCAACTCTAAAGCATTCAGGAAAATACGGCTACCGCGCAACGCCAAAAGCTCGAGCATTTCGCCGGCCGTGGCATCCGCTGGAATCGGGAATTCTTCCTGCAGGGCTATGGGTCCCGCATCCATTTCCTCTACCAGGCGAAAGACCGTCACACCCGTTTTCGTTTCGCCCTCCATGATGGCACGCTGAACCGGAGCGGCGCCGCGGTATTCAGGAAGCAGCGACGGATGGATGTTCAGACACCCGACAGGTTCGAGACAAAGATAGGGTTCTTTCACGATCTGGCCGAAATCCACTACGAGTATTACCCCGGGCGGGTCCTCCTCAAAGCGCCTCAGCAGGTCGGAATCGGTATTGACGTCACGTGAACGAACCACGGCAAGCCCCTCGGCTACGGCCGTTCTTTCCACCGGCGACGGTCTGGACTTAAGGCCGCGGCCGGACCTTTCCGGAGTTACCGTCACTACAAGGTCCACGGGGACCCTTCGAGCGATTTCCTTAAGGCAGACCGACGCGAAGGGGCCCGTTCCGAAAAACCAGGTCTTCAAGGTCCGGGTCATCCCCTTCGCCGATTTTTCTGAAGTTTCCTCTTTACCATCTGACGTTTGATGGGCGAGAGGCGGTCGAAGAAAAGTCGTCCCTGAAGATGGTCTATCTCGTGGGCCAGCGCCCGGGCCATGAACCCCTCCTCTTCTATGCGATAGGTGTTTCCCTCTTCATCCTGGGCTTCTACCACTATGCGAGTGGGTCTGGCAACTTCTTCGTAAACTCCCGGGGCGCTCAGGCACCCCTCTTCGTGTATGTCTTTCCCTTCCGAGTAAACGACCCGAGGGTTTATCAGCACGTACCTCTTGCCCTGCCACTGGACCACGGCGATCTGCCTGTCTACTCCCACCTGGGGCGCAGCGAGACCCACGCCGTCATTTTCCTTCATGGTCTCCCACATGTCCTCCAGGAAGGCTTTTAGTTCGTCGTCGAACCTTTCCACTGGTTTCGCCGCTTCGCGAAGAACGGAGTCAGGATATTCATGTATGGGCAAAACAGCCATTTCCATCGCTCCTGAAAAAAGCCTCAAGCCGATGCCAAGGAAGTTTGTGCCCGGCCTGAGGCGCCTGTTTTTATTCTTCCCTGTTTACTGCTTCGTCCCAGATGTCACCTATGGTAACAGCGGGCTGTTCGTCGTCGGAAAACTGGGTACGTTGCTGCTGTTTAGGCGAGTCGCCCTTTTTGCGCTGTTTCGTCTCGCTTCGGGTCTTTTTGTGTTCTTCTTCCTCGATAGCGCTTATGCTGAGCCTGATGCGCCTTTCCTCGGGCTTGATCTCCAGCACGCGCGCTTCTACTTCCTGCCCTTCCTCAAGAACGTCCGCCGGTTTTTCCACGTGCTTTCGGCTCAACTGCGACACGTGTATCAGCCCCTCGACGCCTTCCTCGAGTTCTACAAAGGCCCCGAAATCGGTGAGGCGGACCACCTTGACTGGATAGTCCTGTTTTACGGCATATTTTTCCTCCACGTTTTCCCAGGGGTCGTTGAGTTGCTTGTAGCCCAGGCTTATCCGGTTGTTTTCTTCGTCGATTCCGAGGATCTTGACGTCGACCTGCTGGCCCTTTCTCAGGACCTCCCTGGGATGTTTGATCCGCTGCCAGCTGATGTCCCCTATGTGAATAAGCCCTTCCACCCCGGGCTCAAGCTCTACGAAGGCGCCGAAATCGGTCAGGTTGGTGACCCGCCCCGAGACGACGTTTCCCTCGTTCCATTTGCCCCGGACGTTCTCCCAGGGATCGGGCAAAAGCTGCTTGATGCTCAGTGAAATCCTGTCACG
>DMCT01000132.1:1313-3214 GCA_003446665.1 Synergistaceae bacterium | reverse complement strand
TGTCCGGTCACACAGAGGCAACTCGTGTGCTTGACAGACATTGTTCCGCTGTGTAAAATGCTCAGCAATTTATCTCGACCAAGCGTCGGTATCGAAAGGAGGAAAACCCGTGCGCGAATTCGCCATGAACCTGAACGCCATAATACTCGTACTCGTACTCGCTCTTATTATCCGCTGCGGGGTTCCTCCCGGAGTGCTGGCGAGCTAGTACTTGTACGCCGCAAACCGGGCCGGGACCCTGTTACAGGGTCCCGGCCTTTTTTTATCCTCCGACCCCAATCCCGTGGTCGGAGGAACCCAGGAGGGAGGAGAAAAAGATGCAACACACGATCAGCGTACTGACGGAAGACCATCCCGGCGTCCTCTCGCGATTGGCCGGACTGGTAGCGAGAAGGGGGTACAACGTTAGCAGCCTGAGTGTCGGAAAGACGGACTGTAAAGGTTTTTCGCGTTTCACCCTTGTTGTCGAGGGAGATGACGAGGCGGTCGGCCAGATCGTCAAGCAGCTCGAAAAACTGGTGGAAACGGTGGAAGTCAAGAAACTGAGCAACAGCCCCTTCGTGGAACGCTGGATGACCCTCGTCAAGGTCAAGGCGCCTCTTGAGATCCGGCCCCTGGTCCTACAGACGGCGGAGGTATTCAGAAGCCGTGTCGTAGACGTTGGCGAAGAGGCCCTCGTTTTCGAATCTACGGGAGACAGGGGCAAGGTCCAGGCCTTTCTGGAAGCGGTAAGACCCTTTGGTGTTCTCGAGGTGGCCTCGAGCGGAGCCGTCGCAATGGGACGGGGCGGCTTCGCCGAAAGTCACCCGGATCACGGGCACAAAGTGCCTGAATATATAACAACTCACGGAAGGAAGTGACAGTGTATGCCGCGCATCTACTACGACAGTGACGCCGACCTCGGCAAACTTTCAGGAAAGGTGGTCGCCGTCATCGGGTACGGCAGCCAGGGACACGCTCACGCGCAGAATTTGAGGGACAGTGGCGTCGAGGTCATCGTAGGCCTCCACAAAGGAAGCAGGTCGAAAAAGCGCGCAGAGGCAGACGGGTTTACCGTCCTCTCCGTCGCCGATGCCGCCTCCAAAGGCGACCTGGTGGTCTTCCTCATGCCTGACCACGTCCAGGCCGAAGTCTACGCCAAAGAAATCGGACCCAACCTCAAGAAAGGGGCCACCCTTGTCTTCTCCCACGGCTTTACGATCCACTATCACCAGGTGGAGCCTCCGAAAGATTCCGACGTGTTCATGGTGGCTCCCAAGTGCCCGGGGCATCTCGTCCGCAGGATGTTCACCGAGGGCAAAGGGGTGCCCGGTCTCCTGGCGGTCTACCAGGATAATTCCGGAACCACCCGCGAAGTCGGCCTGGCTTACGCCTCGGCCATCGGTTGCGGAAGGGCCGGCGTCATCGAAACCACCTTCGAGGAGGAAACAGAGACAGACCTTTTCGGCGAGCAGGCTGTGCTCTGCGGCGGAGTCACGGAGCTCGTAAAGGCCGGATTCGACACATTGGTGGAGGCCGGCTATCAGCCTGAAATCGCCTATTTCGAATGCCTCAACGAACTCAAGCTCATCGTAGACATGATGTTCGAGGGAGGGCTCTCATGGATGCGCTATTCCGTGAGCGATACCGCCAAATACGGCGACAAGGTGGCAGGGAAGCTCGTCATCGACTCCCATGTCCGCCAAACCATGAAGTGCCTCCTGGAAAACGTTCAAAACGGCGAATTCGCCAAGGACTGGATTCTCGAAAACCAGTGCGGAAGGCCTTCCATGAAAAAGTGGGCTGAAAGGGAGGAAAAGCACCTGATCGAAAAGGTGGGGAAAGAGCTTCGGAGTATGATGCCCTGGATGGAGGCGAAGGAAGTACCCAAGGACTGATATTTTACGCGCGGTGGAGCGGCT
>DMCT01000132.1:0-1114 GCA_003446665.1 Synergistaceae bacterium | reverse complement strand
ATCGAGGCGGGGTTCCCGGCATCCTCGCCCGGTGATTTCGAAGCCGTGCAGCGCATAGCCCGCGAGGTGGAAGGGCCCGTAATAGCGGGCCTGGCCAGGACGCGAGCCGAGGACATCGAAGCCGCCTGGCAAGCGGTAAAAGGCGCCAAAAAGCCCAGGATACACACCTTTATCGCCACCAGCGACATCCACCTGGAATACAAGCTGAAAATGAGCCGCGAAGAGGTGCTCGAGGAAATCCGTCGGGCTGTGACCCAGGCCCGCTCCCTCCTTGACGATGTGGAGTTTTCCGCCGAAGATGCAAGCCGCTCTGACATGGACTTCCTTGTCGAAGCTTTCCGCACGGCCGCGGCCTGCGGCGCCACTACCCTGAACATTCCCGACACCGTCGGTTATTCCCTGCCGGGCGAGTTCGGCCCCTTCGTCGAGGAGATCATGCGCCGCACCGATGCTCCCGGCGGGGTCGTATGGTCCTGCCATTGCCACAACGACCTCGGTCTCGCCGTGGCCAACTCGCTCGAGGCCGTAAGCCGCGGCGTCCGCCAGGTGGAATGCACCGTCAACGGACTCGGTGAACGGGCAGGCAACGCCTCCATGGAGGAAATAGCCATGGCCTTGCGGACGAAGAAGGAACACTACGGAATCGAGACCCACCTCGATACGACGCGGCTTTATAGCGTAAGCCGACTGGTTTCCAACCTAACCGGCTTTCCGGTCCCGCCCAACAAGGCCATCGTCGGGGCCAACGCCTTTGCCCACGAGGCCGGGATCCACCAGCACGGAGTCCTGTGCAACCGGGCAACCTACGAAATCATGCGGCCCGAAGACGTTGGAGCTCCCGGAAGCCAGCTGGTGCTGGGCAAGCACTCGGGCCGTCACGCCTTCTCAAAGCGCGTGGAAGACCTCGGCTTCAACCTGACTAAAGAACAGGTCAAGGAAGCTTTCACCCTGTTCAAGGACCTGTGCGACCGCAAGGAAATGGTCAGCGACAGCGACATTGAGGCCCTGGTGGTGGACGAGATACTGGCCGTCAACCCAATGAGAAGGTACGAACTCAAGAGCTTTTCCGTCCAGGCGGCCGAAAGGCACGGGACAGCCACCATCACCCTTCGCG
>DMCT01000108.1 GCA_003446665.1 Synergistaceae bacterium | reverse complement strand
AAAAAAGGCCGGTTCGAAAGAACCGGCCTTTTTTAAGAAAAACCGTCCAACTATTGGGAGATGGCGCTGACGGGGCAGACTGCCACACAGGCGCCGCATTCGACGCAGGTATCGGCATCCACCTCGGCCTTGCCGTCAACCATGCTGATAGCGGAAACGGGGCACGTCCCTACACAAGCCTCGCAACCTACACACGTATCCTTGTCGACCACTGCTTTCGCCATTTTGGTCCCTCCTTGGCAAGAATGTCATGAATGCTTTCAAATTGCAACGCAAAACACATTGTAGCGCATAAAAATCCAGGAAACAACACCAGTGCCGCGAGCATCCATCATCCTTCTTATAAGATATAATACCTCTGCCGGCAAGTGAAAAGGAGGTGTTGCCAGTGTCTTCAAAGTCGAATACCGGCGATGTCGATAAGGAACAGGATATCCTCGAACTTCTCCGCAGGCAGCTTCAAAGCGTCTGGGACAGCGACATAGCGACCTATCGCAAAACGGTAGCGCCTGATTGCTCTTTTTTCGAATGGTATATATACCCCTTCCGGATAGACGGGCTGGACTTCCATATGCGAGAACTTGGCGTTCACCGCGAGGTTCTTGGTGGAAGCCCCGATCCCCTGGAGGAGCCGGAACGCGTTTTCGAGCACGAAATTCTGCAGCCCAGGGTGCAGGTCTACGACAAGACAGCCATAGTGACCTACACTTTCATGGTTCGCGCCGTACTTCCAGACAAGGTGATTCATAAAAGCCACAACGAAACTCGCGTTTTTCACAATTTCGGAAGCGACGAAGAGCCGGACTGGAAGCTGGTACATTGCCACAAGTCGCCCATGGCGACGAAAGACAGCCTCGAGGTTCTGAGGTCCTGAAGCGACGGGCCATCCCTGTGGAGGGTTCCGTTATTCTTCTTGATTTGGTGCCCAGTAAATTTCCGGGGAAACCTCCGGTTTGAGCTCACGGGAAAAGAGTTCGTCCACTGCCTGGGCAGGGGGGATTCCCTCATACAGGATACGGTAAACCGCTTCCGTGATGGGGAGTTCCACACCAAGCTTTCGGGCTTGACTCACCAGGGCAGAGACGGTGTAATACCCCTCTGCTACCTGCCCCAGCTCCCTGAGGGCTTGCTCTGGTTTTGCACCCAGTCCCACGGCTTTTCCCAGCCGGTAGTTCCGTGAAAGGTCGCTGTAGCAAGTCACCATGAGGTCCCCGATTCCAGCCAGCCCGGCCAAAGTAAGCGGGTGGGCCCCGGTTTTCGCCCCGAAACGCATGACCTCGGCGAGGCCTCGACTGACTAAAGCCGCCAATGCGTTGTCCCCGAGCCCTGTTGCCGCGGCTATGCCGGCAGCGATGGCGATGACGTTTTTGACGGCACCCCCTGTTTCCACGCCTGTAACATCATTGCTGGTGTACACCCTGAAATACCCGGCCGTAAAAATTTTCTGCCATGCTTGCGCTTCCTCCGGCCATTTCGAAGCGGCCACGACTGCAGTGGGCTTCTTGCGGGCTACCTCTTCGGCGTGGCTGGGGCCCGAGAGAACGGTGTACCTGACTTCGGGCAATATTTCCTCCACGATTTCGCTTATTCTGCGACCCGTCGAAATCTCCATCCCCTTGGCTACATTGCAGAGGGAAAACCGGGCGGGTAGTGCGCCTTTTGCAGTCAACAGGAAAGACCGTACGTTTTGGGTCGGAACGGCCATGACGAAACGTTCGCCGAGGTCGATCGCTTCCTTTAATTCGGAAGTAGCGGTAAGGCCGGGAAAGAGGTCAATGTCCGCCAGGTAGTCTGGATTGTGCCCAGTGGTGTTTATGGCCCTGGCCTGTTCGGCCCTGCGGCACCAAAGCACTACATTATATCCGGCACGCGAGAGGTGGTCCGCCAAAGCAGTACCCCAGCTACCCGCGCCGAAAACGGTAATGGAAGTCATCTCGTCACCCTTTTCGCAAAATCGATTATCTCCAGCTTGTCTTGACGGAGTTTTTTTACGACATCATTGCCTGTGCTTAATATAACATTTTTGCAGCCTGCCTGCGTATATGAAAGGCGCGCGTGTAAAGCCCTGATTCAGGATATAGGGATAATGACAAAGCGAAAACACGGCGATGCCAAGAAATGATAGAATCAAAGCATAGACCGCCGCTTCGCGAAGCGCTTCCTGGAGGTCCTTTCATGAGGGAAGCAGAATTGCTCGAACTAATAAACAGGATAGAAAAAGTCCGTTCCATTCCCTATGCATGCCAAGAGGCGGTTGATATTCTTACAGCCTCCAAGGATCATGTTGCGGCTTCCGTCCACCTTCTCGATGCGAGGTGCGATCGTCTGGATGCCGTAGCCTACTCGAAACACCCGCCGGGTTCTTTCAGACTTCCAAAAAGCGGCAGTTTTCTATGGAGGACATTGGACAAAGGGGTGGTGCGCACCGTTGAATTGCCTTGCGCGCGAGGCTACGAGCAGGGGATGCCCCAAGCGCTTCGTGCTCTTGTCGTTCCGATTCTTTCCGGTAAAACCCGGTGGGGTCTTTTGGTGGTAGAGTCATCAAACCCCGGGGATTTCAGCGAGGAAGACGCTCTTTTTTGTAGGTTAATCGCTTCCATACTTGGGACGGCCATAAATCAAAGGAAAATGGAAGAACGCCTTTCCGCCAATCTCAAGACTCTTTCAGAACGAAACAGGCAGAACAAACTCCTGTTGGATGTTTCCCTGGAACTTTTTTCCTGCAAGGACCGGGACAAGCTCTTCGAAAACTTCGTGCGTTCCATATATACGAATCTCGGATATGACAAGGTTTACCTTTTCCTGCGGGATGAACCATCGAGTCCTGTTTCACTTGCTGCATGCCGTGGAAAGGCTGTTTCCGCCGAGGTTATAGACGAACTGCTCGGAGAAGAAAAAGGACTCACGGGAAGAGCCCTGAGAACGGGCATGCCCGCTTTGAGCAATGACGTAACGCAAGATCCGGATTACTTCCTCGACGACAAGCAAACCCGATCCGAAATGGCGGTTCCCGTAAAATATGGCGAAACCCTCTGGGGCGTCCTGGTAATTGACGAATATCATAAAGATGCCTTCCGCAAGGAAGATCTGCAGGTGGCCTCAATCCTCTGCAGCCATTTGGCCGTGGTTCTGGACAACATTGAGTATTTCAGAAGGCTGGAGCGCGGCCTCGAGCT
>DMCT01000042.1:7013-8096 GCA_003446665.1 Synergistaceae bacterium | reverse complement strand
CAAGTACATTTCCCCTGAAAGCGAGTCGAAATTCTTCGGGATGTGATTTAAAAGGAAACCTCAGGACCCCCGTCCGGAAAATCAGCTGTGAGATCCTTTTGGGAAAAATCGCCGTCGCGACAGTAATGATCCACGTCTTCGATGATATTGTCGATATGTACCAGCATTGCCCTTTCCGCCGCCTCGGGGTTTCTTCCGGCAATGGCCTCATAGATGGGCATATGGTCTCCGCCCAGTATGCGCCCCTCCCTTTGGCGTATCAGCGCAAAGACTTGTTGTATGTGGACATCCTGGCGCACCAGTTTCAACGTCGTCAGAAGCACGTTGTTCTTGCCGGCCCTGGCGATGGCCTCGTGGAACAACCGGTCCACCACAGCGATGCTGGGAACTTTTTCGGGCTTGCTGTCAAGAATTTCTGCAAAGACCCTGATTTCCGTGAGGTCTTCTTCTGTGGCGTTGAGCGCCGCCAGCCTGGCCGTTTCTCGCTCTATGGCCCGGCGGGCGACAAGGATGTTGAGCAAATCCTCGGGTGCCCGCATGTAAAGTTCTTCCAAAAGGGATTGGGCGAGCCTGAGCCCCTTCCCCTGTTCTTCCAGCTTCTGCAGGTATTCCTGCCCTTTCGGTGAAAGAATTCTACCCTTGTTGCTGATCTTTTCGACGTATCCTTTTTCATCAAGATCCTGGAGGATGCGTCCTGCAGTGGCCATGCTTACGGGATAGCCCATTCTGCCGAGGGAGTGAGCAAGGGCGCCCGCACCGATGGGCTCGGATGAACTTCCCAGGACCTTGAGCGCCAGGTGAAGCGTATTGTTTTGGGTAGAGAAATCATTCATTTGTTCCTTCCTCCTGGAAGGGCTTCTTTTGTACCGTTTTTAAAAAGCCTTAAACAGTCGGTTTTTATCTCCAATATGGACACTCCATACCAAGTTTTTCCGCTTTTTTCGCCCACTCGGGAACAGGGGGGATGCACTTGTCCTCGGGTGGTACGGACAACTCGAGCAGGGCCGGGCCCTTCGTGCGGAAAAATGAGAGCAGTACCGCGTCAAGTGAGTCTTTCGAATTGGCCCTATAGGCCTGTAGCCC
>DMCT01000042.1:4313-6861 GCA_003446665.1 Synergistaceae bacterium | reverse complement strand
TTCCGTCCGCCATAGCTGAAGCGGTTTGTGGCCCGAATCCAGCCATAACTTTTGTTGTTGAAGAGGACGATTTTTACGTTCCTGCCAAGCCTCGCGGCCGTTTCCAGTTCTCCCGTCACGAAACCAAAACTTCCGTCACCGCTCATATTCAGCACAGTGGCCTCTTCGGGAAGAGCGAAGGAAGCGCCCAGTGCAGCGGGAAGCCCGTAGCCGAGAGCCCCCATGGCATAGTTGGTCACAAAACGCCTTCCCGCCGACGGGACTTTCCAGAAGGCAGCCGGATAGACGGCGCTCATCCCGGGATCCGCGACGATTACAGTATCCGGGGGCATGGCGGTGGTAATCGCCTCGACTGCCTGTAAGGGATCCAGCAATCCTTCCGGAAGGTTCCCGCTCCTTTTCTTGCCCGAAAAGGCACCGCGCCGTTTTGCGACAACGGGTCTCATGTCGCAAGAAGGCACAAGGCGGTTTTGCCTGGCCATATCAAGAAGAGCCCGGAGGGTCGACTTTACGTCCCCATGAAGAAGCACACCGTTACCGCAGGCATTGCCAAGATCTCTTTCGTTCAGGTTAAGATGAACGAACCGGGCTTCCGAACCGGCTCTGGGAAGAGTGCCTCCGTCGGTTCCCACCGAATCGGTGCTGTTTCCCACGAAAAAGACGAGGTCGGCTTCCTCTAGGAAGGAGTTGGAAAAGGCCGAGCTGCCCCTTGAACCTGTCACTCCCAGGGAAAGAGGGTGATTTTCGGCGATGCTGCCTTTGCCGTTGATGGTGGTCCCCACGGCGAGACCGAAATATTCCGCCGTTTCCGCGACCTCGTCCCATGCCCTTGATGCCAGGACACCCTGTCCGCAGACCATGACGCCCCTTTCGCACGAGGCGAGGGCTTTTGCGGCTTCGGCGACGGAATCCCGATCGGCGGCAGGCCGCGTTCCGGGATAGGTGGAAAAAGGTTTTTGGGCAGGAGGAAGGCTGATTGAGATTTCCTCTTCGATGACGTCCATGGGTAATCTCAGGTGGACAGGACCCGGACAGCCGGTCGTGGCAACCCTGAAAGCCCTTTGTATCAGAAAGGGAATTTCGTCGCCTCTCGTGGCGGTCAGTGTTTCCTTGGTTATGTTTTCGAACAGGGCCGTCTGGTCGAAGGCCGTAAGCATGTTGTGTTTTTCGGAGTGCAGGGGGACGTCGCTGGTAAGTACGATAAGCGGGACGCATGATTTGAGTGCCTCCACCACGCCAGGGATCATATGGGTGGCCCCGACGCTGGGCCCTTCGCATACTCCCGGTTTTCCTGAGAGTCTTGCGTATCCGTCGGCCATGAAGACCGCGTGCCTTTCATCCCTTGCCATTACGTGGGTTATTTCGTCGAATTTCTCCCAGGCATGATAAAGACCGAGAGTCGTTTCCCCCGGAAGCCCGAACACGTATTCCACATCATATTTTTTCAGCATCGCCAGAAGCGCTTCGGCTGTTTTCATTAGAGACATAGATTAAACCTCTCTTTTAATTTATCGATTTTTAGGGTTTTAGCTGAACTCTAAACAAGCCTTTTTAAGATGCTTTTATGGTCACCAGGCAGGCAATCTGCTATGGGGATATCAAGCAACGTATAGCAGCCTGGTTTCTGACGTACAACTCCGCGTGCAGCGGAGACCATTACTTGTGCTGTCGCCGCCGGATTCATGACCGTCATTTCAAAGCTCATCCGCTGATTATAAGTCTTTCCAGAGGCTCCTTTGCGTTCCATACGAACGCCATGACCTAAATCAAGAATGCTGTCTATTTCTTCCACAGGTTCCACAGTAGTGTTGTCTTTTTGAAAATATTCGTCTTCAAAAATCCTACGGCGAATATCGTTTATATCAAATCCTTCTTTTAACACCACATAAACGGCACGTTTGTGTAACCCATGCCCTATCGGCAGTGTCAAAGAAATTGCGTCTTTGACGCCCGGTATTTTTTTTATGGCGACAGTGTGCCCCATACTGATTCCGGGTCCGAAATTGGTGTATGTAATACCCTTAGGGGCAATGAGTTCAAACACTCCGCGAAAAATTGAATCTGTCCCGGGATCCCATCCCGCTCCTGTCATTGCGGCTACGCCACCTTTTACAGCGCTTTCTTCCAAAACGGAATACAAATCAAGCAAACTTTCCCCATGTATATCATAGCAATCCACCGTAGAAATACCTTGTTCAAGAAGAGTTGGTGCAACGACGGGAACTGAACGGCTTGGAATCGCTAAAATAGCAACATTTACGTTCTCAAGTCGCGTTATATCCATGGCAACCGGTAAACCCGTTTCGGTTTTGATGCTCTCCATTTTGTCAGGTTTCCTTACGATGATTCCTGCCATTTCCATATCTGGAGCGTCGTTTACCGAACAAATAACTTCTTTACCCACACTACCAAACCCAACCAAGACAACACGTGTTTTAACCAACTCGCACGACTCCTTCTCGAGGAATTCATTGTTTATAAGTGATGAGTATATAGTGTTTATATATTCTCTTCAAAGACTAGTCAAGTCTTTATATGACACATAAAA
>DMCT01000042.1:0-4206 GCA_003446665.1 Synergistaceae bacterium | reverse complement strand
ACAAAGATTACAGGAGGGCGAGTCCGGCTATTTATGAGTTATTTCTGTGATTTAAATCGTGCCAGTGTCTTGATTGACAAAAATTCAGACATTGCATATAGTGCTTTTTATACTCAATGTTGATTAGTGAAGGAAAACTGTTTTTCAACAAAGCTCATCAAAAAAGAAAAACAAAGCAGGCTAACGCACACTATTCGTGACAATAACAGGAAATCCAAAAAGAAAATAGAGGAGGTGTTTTTAAGCCGTTTTTATTTGTGTAGTGTATTAAAAAAGAGGGAGGAATGTTTATGATTAACGTAATATGGTTGGCGTTCATTATAATTGGCATTCTTGTCGCAGGTTTAACTGGCAATATTGAAGCTGTTACGGATGCGGCTATTAGTAATGCTGATACAGCCGTGAATCTATCGCTCGGTTTGATCGGCGTTATGACGCTATGGCTGGGGATTATGAAAATCGCCGAGGAGGCTGGTCTTGTAAGAGCTTTGAGTAGGGGGTTGAAGCCGATTTTAAAACCGCTTTTTCCTGATGTGCCGACGGACCACCCTGCTATGGGCGCCATTGTGATGAATTTGGCTGCAAATATTTTGGGACTCGGCAATGCAGCGACACCGTTGGGTTTAAAGGCTATGAAAGAGCTTCAAGAAATTAATCCCATAAAAGACACCGCTTCTAACGCCATGGTTACGTTTTTGGCGATAAATACATCTTCAGTAACCCTGGTTGCTTCAACGGTCATCGCTTACAGGAATTCCGCGGGTTCGGCAAACCCGACTGAAATTATTGGCCCTACGATCGTTGCCACGTTGGCTTCGACTGTGGCTGCTGTAATAGCTGTAAAAATATTACAAAAAATGCCCGCGTTTAGGATTAACGAAAACAGCGAAACGGTTCAAAAAATAACCAAGTAAGGGGGGGCAATGAAATGTTCGTAATATTTATGGAAAGTTTATCTAAATGGGCAATTCCAGCGATTATTTTTATTATAACACTTTACGGCTTTCTTAAAAAAGTAAAAGTCTATGAAGCATTCACCGAAGGTGCGAAGGAAGGGTTTTATACCGCGGTGAGGATTATCCCTTATCTAGTTGCGATGCTCTTTGCTATAGGGATATTTAGAGCATCAGGAGCAATGGATGTTTTGGTAAAAGCGCTCAATCCGGTTACGAGTCTCATCGGAATGCCGGGTGAAGTGTTGCCGATGGCACTGATGAGACCACTATCGGGGGGCGGGGCGTCAGGAATTATGAATGACTTGTTCACTCAGTATGGTCCGGATTCCATCATTGGCCGGATGGCATCTGTCATGATGGGATCGACGGAGACGACTTTCTATGTGTTGGCCGTCTACTTTGGTTCTGTTGCTATAAGGAAAACCCGACATGCATTACCAGCTGGTTTGGTTGCAGATGCAGTTGGGATAATTACGGCTGTTTTTGTAACAAATTTGATGTTCGGATGAAGCATCTTATAGTAAAAAGGCATAATCATGATTAAACCTAAAGCTCTTAGCGAAGGCGATACGATTGGTATAGTGGCTCCTGCAAGCCCAGTGGAGGAACTGGCTTCAAATCAAGCTAAAGAAGCTGTGCGTTCGCTTGGATTCAAAGTAAAAATGGGTGAGAGTTGTTTTGCAAGGCATGGCTACCTCGCGGGGAATGATTTATTGCGGGCACGAGATCTAGAGAAAATGTTTTTAGATAGCGATGTTGACGGCATACTCTGTTTAAGGGGTGGATACGGAAGCGCTCGCCTTATCGACTATTTGGATTTTGATGCAATTGCAAAAGCTCCAAAAATCTTTGCGGGATACAGTGATATTACTGCGCTTCATATCGCACTGCAAAACCGGTGCGGATTTGTTACTTTTCACGCACCAATGGCCGCGAGCGATTTTAAAGAAGGAATTGACAAGTGGTCGTTGAAATCTTTTAAAGAATGCTTGATGACATCTTGTAAAAAACGGTATTTGAGCAACCCTCCCGGCGAAGAGATTTATACTTTAGTCAGGGGAAAGGCAAAAGGGCTTCTTGTAGGTGGTAATTTGGCCGTGATTTGCGCAACGCTGGGAACGTATGATGAAATTGAGACGAAGGGGCGGATCCTGTTTCTAGAGGATACTGGAGAAGAACCTTACCGCATTGATCGTATGTTGACACAACTTAAGCAGGCTGGGAAGCTGTCGGATGCAAATGGCATTGTTCTCGGAGATTGGAATAACTGTCGGGTAGATGGAGAAAGCTTGTCCTTGGAAGAAATATTTCAAGAAATAATAGTTCCGCTGGACAAACCGACGATCCACAATCTGAAAGCCGGGCACTGTTCTCCGAAGATCTCGTTACCGTTAGGTGTCGAGGTTACTCTTGATGCTGACAAAAGAACACTCATGCTTGAGGAAGAAGGCACAGCGGCATGATAAAGAAAACAGAAATTTTAAATAGAGCAAAGAAAGAGCACGATCTCATCGTCAAGCTGCGGCGACGCTTTCATGAATATCCAGAACTGGGTATGGAAGAGTATGAAACAAGCGAGATTATTTCGTCTTTTCTTCGCCAGTTAGATATCGAACATAAAAAGCTGGTTGGCCAAACCGGTGTTGTTGGGCTTATCAGAGGGGAAAAACCCGGGAAAACAATTGCGTTGAGAGCTGATATGGATGCTCTTCCAATGCAGGATATGAAAAAAGTCAGTTATCGATCGAAAAATGATGGAAAAATGCACGCGTGTGGCCACGACGCACATATGGCTATACAATTGGGTGCCGCAAAAATACTTAACGAAATGAAGGGTACGTTTAATGGTCAAGTAAAATTGATTTTCCAGCCAGCAGAGGAAACAGCAGGAGGAGCTCTCCCGATGATCCGGCAGGGTGTTATGAAAGACCCAAAGGTTGATGCCGTTTTCGGTCTTCACGTGGCGCCCGAGTTGCCCACAGGCGTGATTGGTACGCGTTATGGGCAGATGAATGCATCATCTGATACCATAAAAATATCCGTTATCGGAGAGAGTACACACGGTGCAGCACCCCAGGAAGGGATAGATGCTATTGTCGTAGCGGCACAAATAATTTCTGCGTTACAAACCATCTCCAGCCGTCGCGTAGACCCTAGAGAAGCTGTCGTAATTAGTATTGGAACGATCCATGGGGGAACGCAAGGAAACATCGTCGCGGGTCGGGTAGATATGGTTGGGACGGTCAGAACACTTGAACCAAGCGTAAGAGAGAAAGTGATGGAAGAAATTGCAAAGGTTGTGAAAGGTATATGCGCCGCTATGGGTGCCAGAGGAGAAATTCGCCGTGAAAAAGGATACGATTCCCTTATAAACCATCGAAATATGGTCGATCTTGTCAATAAAACAGCGGCGGCACTATTCGGAAAAGAAGCAGTGGTGACAATCGACCATCCCAGCTTGGGAGTCGAAGACTTTGCTTATTATTTGCATGAAGCCCCAGGAGCTTATTTCCGTTTAGGTTGCCGCAATGAAAAGAAGGGCATTATCCATGGTGGTCATCACAATTTATTTGACATTGATGAAGAATGCCTTTTGTTTGGTGTGGCACTACAAGTAGCAATTGTTTTAGAAAGCCTCGAAAGCAAGTGATTCACGTCTTCGTGTGTTGTGGATTCATTAACCCAAAAGGTACCAAAATACTGCTACTGAAAGCAGGCAGTTTCTCCCAGAGTCATGTCTTCGCCATCATCGCGGCATGATAATGTCCTGCGTGGGTGTTGCATTCAAAACAAAGGGTCTCTTTGGACCCAGGGCAGCATCGCGTTTAGCCGCCCATGGACGAAACGGGTTCCCTGTATGGTTTGTGCTTCGTCAGGATCCACCAGGTTGCCTCCGTGTGATGACGTGATACCACCTCCAGCAGGCTCCGCCCCTCTTACCTCGCTCTCCTGACGGGCCACCAGGATGCCGAGAACCTCCCTGTACCCTGCGTCCGAAACTCCGATGGCAAGCTGGATGACCTTCTTGACAACCTTCCGGTTTTCCCTCACCCGGATCACCAGGGCGTCAGCCTGGAGAAACGGGTAGGCCACGCCTTCCAGCGACCGTTCGTTCCACTTCGCAACTCGTCCGTGCAGAAGGCCGCACAACCGGCTGACAGTGCTCCTGGACACGTCCAGGCCGCAGAGCTCTTTTGCAAACCGCCTTAGCTTGCATTTTTTTCTTTGTGTTTTAGGAACGGACAAATGT
>DMCT01000010.1 GCA_003446665.1 Synergistaceae bacterium | reverse complement strand
GTTTCTGCTAGAATTTTTTTGCCGCCGGGGCATACCTTCCTGCGTATACAAGCCCTCGCAGGCGAATCCCGAGCTCGGACCGTGCTATCCTGCATCCTTCCTTGTTGAATGAAACCTGTTTTTTCATTCGAAACCTGTTTTGCCTTAAAAATAAAAAAGTGGACGAGAAGCGACTGACGTCGTGCTGGAAAAGTTGACTTCTTTTGGCTCCTGGATACTGAAGCGCTTGTCAAAGCATGCATCGAGACATTGGCAAGGAGGTGTGACTTCTATGAAGCAGAGGATCAACGTAGGAATCGTACAGATGGATTCACTTTTGGGAGATGTAGAATCCAACACTGCAAAGGCCGTGGCTTTCATTGAAAAGGCGGCGAAGGAAGGAGCGCATTTCGTCTGTCTTCCGGAGCTTTTTGCCACAGGCTACAACATGAACATTCTTGGCAGGGGCATAATCGATCTGAGTGAACGGTATTACGGGTACATCCACAAAAAGATGTCTGAAGCAGCGAGACGTAACAGGGTTCACGTTATAGCTCCCTTCGCCTCCAAACGCTCCGGGCGGGGGCCTATGTACAATTCCGTTCAGGTTTTCGACGACGAGGGTAGGGAAATAGGCAGCTACGCCAAAACGCACCTCTGGGACCTGGAGAACCTCTATTTCGCCGAAGGTACGGAATACCCAGTGTTCGACACCAAATTCGGCAGGATAGGCATTCTAGTGTGTTATGACATGGAATTCCCCGAAGCCTGCAGGGAATTGAGCCTCAAGGGTGCCGAGATCGTCTTCGCGCCCGCAGCCTGGAATATCAAGTACGAGCGTGACTGGGATATCCAATATCGGCAAAGAGCTGTAGAAAACCGTCTTTTCGTGGTAGGAGTCAACAGGGTGGGAACCGAAGGAGACCTTACATTCCTCGGCAAGGGGAAAATTCATGACCCCGAAGGGAACAAGATAATCGAATTGCCGGTGGGCAAGGAGAGTGTTGCTGTAGGAGCCGTGGAGATCCCGGTCGTAATTCCTGTTGCCGGCTTGCTCCTGGAGACGGCCCTTCCCGTCGCTTCGGGGGGAGAGGATTTTCTCCACAGCGTTGAGGAAACAGTGGAAACAAATGTGCCGGTAAAAGAGACCGACCTGGTGTAGCGGTGCCGCACTCTGGAATAAAACTCAGCGCCATCCCTCTTCCGGGGGATGGCGCTTTTAATGTGCAAGTGCATTTCCCTTGAAAGCGAGTCGAAATTCTTCGGGGTATGATTCAAAAGGAAACATCAGAACCCTCGTCCGGGAAATCAACTGCGAGCTCCTTTTGGGAAAAATCGCCGTCGTGGCAGTAATGCTCCACGTCCTCGATGATATTGTTTATATGTACCAACATTGCCCTTTCCGCCGCCTCGGGGTTTCTTCGGGCAATGGCCTCATAGATGGGCATATGGTCTCCGCCCAGAATGCGCCCCTCCCTTTGGCGTATCAACGCAAAGACTTGTTGTATGTGGACATCCTGGCGGACCAATTTCAACGTCGTCAGAAGCACGTTGTTCTTGCCGGCCCGGGCGATGGCCTCGTGAAACAACCGGTCCACCACGGCGATGCTGGGGACTTTTTCGGGCTTGCTGTCAAGAATTTCTGCAAAGACCCTAATTTCCGTAAGGTCTTCTTCTGTGGCGTTGAGCGCCGCCAGCCTGGCCGTTTCTCGCTCTATAGCCCGGCGGGCGACAAGGATATTGAGCAAATCCTCGGGCGCCCGCATGTAAAGTTCTTCCAGGAGGGATTGGGCGAGCCTGAGGCCTTTCCCCTGTTCTTCCAGCTTCTGCAGGTATTCCTGCCCTTTTGGTGAAAGAATTCTACCCTTGTTGCTGATCTTTTCGACGTATCCTTTTTCGTCAAGATCCTGGAGAATGCGTCCTGCAGTGGCCATGCTTACGGGATAGCCCATTCTGCCGAGGGAGTGGGCAAGGGAACCCGCACCGATGGGCTCGGATGAACTTCCCAGGACCTTAAGCGCCAGGTGAAGCATATTGTTTTGGGTAGAGAAATCATTCATTTGTTCCTTCCTCCTGGAAGGGCTTCTTTTATCTCCAATATGGACACTCCATACCGAGTTTTTCCGCTTTTTTCGCCCACTCGGGAACAGGGGGGATGCACTCGTCCTCGGGTGGTACGGGCAACTCGAGCAGTGCCGGGCCCTTCGTGCGGAAAAATGAGGGCAGCACCGCGTGAAGCGAGTCTTTCGGATAGGCCCTATAGGCCTGTAGCCCGAAGCTTTCCGCCAGCTTCACGTAATCTACCTCGACGAAATCGGTGGCGAAGTTCCGTCCGCCATAGCTGAAGCGATTTGTGGCCCGAATCCAGCCATAACTTTTGTTGTTGAAGAGCACGATTTTCACGTTCCTGCCAAGCCTCGCGGCCGTTTCCAGTTCTCCCGTCACGAAACCGAAACTTCCGTCACCGGTCATATTTAGCACGGTGGTCTCTTCGGGAAGCGCGAAGGAAGCGCCCAGTGCAGCGGGAAGCCCGTAACCGAGAGCTCCCATGGCGTAGTTGGTCACAAAACGTCTTCCCGCCGCCGGGACTTTCCAGAAGGCAGCCGGATAGACGGCGCTCATCCCGGGATCCGCGACGATGACAGT
>DMCT01000103.1 GCA_003446665.1 Synergistaceae bacterium | reverse complement strand
TGTCTTGAGGGTCTTGTCGGCCCCGATGCCAAGCTGCCTGCACAGTTCGGCTATGGTGTCAGCGCCGGGTGTGTCGACAACCTCAACGATCCCGGGAAGTCCTTTATAAACATCGACCGGGCCGTGGATGGGCGAGTTTTCATCCCCGCACCAGTGACAGGCAACACACCTGTATCCACCATGCGCCCAAGGGAGGCTCCTTTGGGCCGGCAAAGCCACGAATTTGTTCAGACCTTCGGCGGAAACAGTTTGTCCGGAAAGCGCTTCCTTCCCGCTGGTGGAAAGAGCTGAACGCAAATTTTCAAGAAGGGCGGAAATAGAGCCGGATGCTGATTTTACATCCTCTTCCAGGCCACTCATGTTAAAACCGTGCCGGTCTTTCTGATAAAAACGCAAAGGCATGTGGCGGTAGCTTTTAACGAAACCGGACGCCAGGTTGACGAGATTCCTTTCCATCTCATCGATACGAAGAGCCTGAAACCCGGACGAAAGAAGCGTTTCTTCCACTCGGCAAGATGTCTTGTTCCAAAGACGCATGCCAAGAGGGAACAAAAAGAGCTTTCCCGGAAGCCCAAAAGCAGCCACATAACCGCCACGTACAAGTCGTTTGAGGATCGGGTCAAAAACCCCCTTTGGGGAATCTTTCATCGTCGGTGCGAAAAGCCTGGACATCTTCATCACTAAAACCTCCTGTCAAATAGATCTTTCGATATAACAAGACTTCCTGAAGTATAGGACATCCCAACCACCTGTTTTGAAAAATGCGATTTACCCAACATTTTCGCATTATCGTACTAAGCTGTCATGAAAATATGCTGGCGGGTCTTTCAACTTGACTTTGGGTCAACTCCAAGTGTTATCCTAAAATAAAACCTCGCGGGGGGGATGTTTAGGTGCTCGACAACATTCTCATAACCTGGTTCTCGCACTCCGGAAACACGCATGAAATCGCAAGACAAATACACGAGATCACCGGGGGTGAAACCTTCGAAATTATTACCGTAAATCCATATCCCGAAGACTACAACAGCGTCGTTGAGATAGCGAAACAGGAACTGAATTCAGGCAAGTGCCCCGACCTTGAAATCAAGCCTGAAGACATAGATTCCTACGACACCATTTTTGTCGGTTTCCCAATCTGGTGGGGGACTATGCCTATGGCTGTCGCAAGATTTTTATCGGACTGCGATCTATCCGGGAAAACCATTATCCCTTTTTGCACTCATGGTGGAGGAGGCGCAAGTACAAGTTTTGCCGACCTTAAAAAGTT
Organism: Synergistaceae bacterium; assembly: GCA_003446665.1. Classification (GTDB taxonomy): domain Bacteria; phylum Synergistota; class Synergistia; order Synergistales; family Thermovirgaceae; genus UBA1876. The sequence goes on along the minus strand of DMCT01000103.1, from coordinate 6,104 downwards.
ATGCCCAAATTCAACAATCTTAAAAGGACTTTCGTTGAAAGGGAGCAATGCCAAAACCGCTAAACCACTTGTTTCAGCTTGGCTTCGCGAAATCGGAGCAACCAGATCGGGCAACTAAAAGCAAAAATAAATCGGCAGAGAATAAAAAGGGGGAAGATAGCGCATGAAGAAGCTCGGTTTCGGACTTATGAGGTTACCACTGAAAGACAAAGAAAACCAGGAAAGCATCGACCAGGGGCTGTTAAATGAAATGGTAGATCATTTCCTTGAGAAAGGCTTTACATATTTCGATACTGCCTATCCGTACCACCAGGGGATGAGTGAAGTTGCTATTAAAAAAGCGCTCGTTGAAAGGTACCCACGAAACAGCTTTACCCTTGCCGACAAACTCCCTACCTGGCTGGCGAAAAAATTCGACGACTTTGAAGGAATATTCGAAGAACAACTTGAGAGATGCGGTGTTGATTACTTCGATTATTACCTAATCCATAGCCTGGACACCAGGAGATATGCTTCAACTTCAGAACTCGGCGGTTTCGAATTTGTAAAAAGGCTCAAGGAACAGGGCAAAATACGACATCTTGGTATTTCCTTTCACGACAGGGCTTCGCTGCTTGATCGGATATTGATGGAACACCCGGAAATAGAATTCGTCCAATTACAGATAAACTACCTGGATTGGGACAGTGAAGCAATCCAGTCGCGTAAGTGTTATGAAGTGGCAACAAGACATAAAAAACCAATAATAGTCATGGAACCCGTAAAGGGCGGATTTCTTGCAAACGTCCCGCCAGAAGCAGCCAGACTGTTCAAGGACTATCACCCCGACATGAGCATTGCCTCATGGGCTATTCGTTTTGCCGCCTCACTGGAAAACGTGTTCATTGTATTGAGCGGCATGAGCAATTTCGAGCAAATTGTCGATAACACAAGCTTTATGCAAGACTTTGTTCCACTGGACAATGAGGAAAGAAAAGTAATAGACAAAGCCGTCAAGATCATAAGGGAAAACATCGCTATTCCCTGCACCGCCTGCAGATATTGCGTTGACAGCTGTCCTCAAAAAATAGCGATACCCAATTACTTCGCTCTTTACAATGACCGTAAAAGTTACGGACGTACACCATTACAGGTATTCTATTACAACAATTTGACACAGGAACACGGTAAAGCTTCGGATTGCATCGCCTGCGGTCAGTGTGAGGAACATTGTCCACAACACATAAAGATAATCGACGAGCTAAAGGAAGTCGCCATAGAATTCGAATCGGAAAAGGAATTCATTCCGGGGCAAAGCGAGGACCATAACTGAAGTAAGCGAAAAATACGGAATTTCGCCCGATACGCTTCGCTTTTACGAACGTATCGGGCTGATTCCCAGAGTAAACCGAAACGAAATAAGAATCAGGGACTATACTGACGAAGACTGCAACTGGGTGAAATTTATCAAGTGCATGAGAAGTGCGGAACTGCCCATAGAGACATTGATTGAATATGTCTTTTTATTTCAAAAAGGCAATGAGGCCAGGGAGGAAATCCTGGTCAAGCAGCGTAATATCCTGATTGACAGGATAAAAGAATTGAATTGAAAGGAACATTGAAGTGTCTTGACTATAAGATAGCTCAATAAAAAGAGTCTGTGCTCGAAAAGGAAAGAGAACTCAAAAGACAGCAAGAAAGAAAAAATTCCTTTTTTAAATCAGTTTGCTTGTCGCAAAAAGCGAGAGGCAATCCTATATATTTCTTAACCCACTCTTAGCGCCCGCCAAACACGCTAAATCGAGGCTTATTAATAAGAATTAAGCATGACTGATACTTGAGAACCAGTCTCTTACTTGCAGATAAATGAGGTAACATGTACCCTTGTTGTTGCCCGATCCCGAAAGAAGCCCGCATCATTAGCTAATGCTTTGCTTTCTCGGCGGGTTTTACATACAGATTTCGCCAAACAGACAAGCAAGGATGGTGGTCGCAATGGCATTCAGCCTGGAGCCGGATCTAATAAAGGGATCAAAACCCGAAGAAACGCTGAAAAACTCACTGCTACAGGAACTGATGGAAGCTTTGACACAAGCCCAGAGCGAGGAGACTATCGAGGAATTTTTCATTCTTCCTGAATTCGGTTTCAACCTCGCCGTATTCATTCAGAAGGAAGGCCTGATTAGAAGCCGTTTCCTGAACATGAAGATATACACCGGTACACGGCCGAAGACAGTCGAAATCGGCGACCAGAAAGGCTCGGGAAACGAAATGGAAATTCTCCTTTTGAACAAAAGCCGTATATCCATGGCCGAAGAGGCTTTTCGCTGGGTTTTGTGCGACATCACGAAACAGAAAGGCAACAGGCGCTACAGCATCTTTTCGCCCGAACAGGCGAAAGAAGGCCTTTTCGGGGGACTGAACAAGAAGAAGCAAAACAGCATAAAGCTTGGAAGCGTCATGACCTTTCCCCTGACCTGGGACGAGCTGTCGGTTCACGTCGTTTCCTTCCTTATTTCTTGAAACAATGGATCCCGTCAAGCTGATCGCAGGGCTTTTCAAAAAACCGCGGCCGCCCATTACTCCTGAAGAAATCTCGAAAAGGGCGGTAAAACTGGAAACCTACGCCGAATGGAGCCGCTGCAAGAGGCTTTTGGTCTTCGACCCTCCTTTTTGGGGTTTTCACGACCTCTTCATCGACGAAAACCTTAACCATGCCCTAGTCTCCTTGAAGGAAAGCGGTGAGGCCTTTGTTTTCACGGGAGACGTTAAGGGCGCCAGGAGCATAAGAAAATATTCACCCGGACCTGTTTTCGACTCACAAGAGGCTATAGGTCCGGGAATGTTGGAATGGATAGTTTACGACGACTTTGTCGTGTACCACGGTCCATTTCTTCCCTTAAGCCGATCACCATACTACGTCGGGAAAGTAGCTGCCCATTTCCCCTTCCATGGCAACATAAGTGAAAAGTGGGAACTGGAAGTAATCCCCGATCTTTTAGAATGGTACAAGACCCACGACCGCAAGAGCTAAAGGCGAATCGAATCGCAGCTACCAGGAGAATAGACTTTTTCGCAAATATTCACTTTTCTCATCGGGTATAATAACTTTTCATCGGATATAATAACTTCGTAACACCACAATTGAGGTGTTACATTTATGTTTTTAACGCGCAAACCTGGCAGGTGCAGATATGATAGTTGCGGATTTGCTGAAAAAAACGGTCTTCCCTGACTTCAGGCTCCTGGCTGGGACTGAGGGGCTCACTAGGGAAATCACCTCCGTATCGGTCATCGATTCTCCTGACGTTGACCGCTGGATGCGAGGAGGCGAGTTTTTAATCGGAAGCGGATACATTTTCCGCGACGACCCAGATGGAATGATGCCCTTCCTCCGCCTGGTGGCAAAAAAGAACATCGCCGCTTTCGGCCTCAAGATAGACCGCTATCACACAAGCCCCCCGGAAAGCGTCATAGAGGAAGCGGAACGCCTGAAGCTGCCGCTTTTGGAAATTCCCCTGAGGTACCGCTGGGTAGACATCAATGAAGTGGTATACGGTATTTTATTGAGTGAAAGGAGCAATATGCCGGCAATAAGAGCCAGGGCCGAGCCCTGCCTCTGGCGTGAAATACAGGATACACACAGGCTCCTTGCCGGTCTGGCGACGGAACTCGATTGTCCTTTGGCCGTAAGCGTGCCCGAGCTTGACATGCGCAATTATTTCGCCCCTGACGGTACTGTCTTCGATTCTTCGGCGGCGGATGAAATCTTCTACGCTACACCACTTGAGGAACAGGAACTTCCAAGGCACGATTCCGTTCTCGTGTCATCAAGGGAAATAAATCTCAAGGGACAAAATCGCTCCATCGCTCTTTACAGGCAGGAGTCGCTAGCTACAATCGAAATCGCGTTGGTTTTGCCGCCCAAAGAACATTACCCCTCGATCCAGCAGGAACGGATGATTCTCCACGCAATAGGCCTGCTACAAGGCGCCATACTGGAAGCCAGCGCTTTTATCCAGGAAAAACCAGCCCAAAAGGAACAATTCCTCCAAAACCTTTGTCTGGGCACTTACAACAACCCCAAAATGGCTATCGGTCGGGCCAGGGAACTGGGGATAGAGCTTCCGGAAGAACTGCTAGTTCTTCAAATAGCCTCGACGGGAAAGGGGCCCCTTCCGCAATGGTGTCCCCCCTTTTCTCTCACCTATACAATAGCCAACCAGTGGGTAAGCCTTGTCACGCCCGAAGAACTCAAGCGCCACCGGGATCACCTTGTGGAGGTAGCCCGCGACCAGGGACTATGGATCGCGGTCGGAGGAAAAGCAAAAGGATGGGAACAAATCCAGCGGTCCTACGAGGAAGCAAAGAGAGCCCTCGCCTGGGTCCGGGAGTTCGAACCCGTTCCCGGCATCTACCAGTTCGGCGAATTGGCCTTGCATACGTTTTTAAGGAAGATCGTCACCCTGCCGGAAGCCGACGGGCTTTGGCAACGGTTCTGGTCACCTCTTGTCGCCGACGCGCCGAAGAGGAAGGCCGTTCCACTGATAGAAGTGGCGAAGGCTCTCGTAAGGTCGGACTTCAATGCTAAAAAATGCGCGGACATGCTACATCTGCATTACAACACCGTACGTAACAACATTTCTGATCTCGAAGACCTGCTTCAAATCGATATCAAGAACAGGCTCCACAGGTTCGCTCTTACACTGACTTATTACATACACATTTCACGCGAAAGTGACCATTGGGAAGATATCATTTAACGGCCACTTTCTGATCCAATGGTGTCATCCCTGTGCTTTTTTCTTGTATGGAATTCTTTTGGCCGGTTCGAAAGCACAGGTGCCCTCCTTGAGAATCCAGTCCCTGTAGACGCCCACGTTCCTGTCCTCCACGTGGTCGAAGATCATCGGCGACTTCGTACCGTGACTTACGTAACGGATGGGATCAGGATTGAGTTCAGCGGAAATGATCTCGTCGGTGCCCCTCGCCTGGGCGAGCTTCCAGCCTGTTGGGTCTACAAACATGGAACTGCCGAAGAAATTGTTGCCCGAAGCATCGAGCCCTACAGAGTTAACGGCGAGGTAGTAAACATGGTTGTCGTATGCCCTGGCCTGGTTGACGAACTGCCAGACGTCATAGGTGCGAAGCAAGGCGGACGGTCTCACTATGACCTCGGCTCCCATAAGGGTTTCCACCGTGGCAAGATCGGGAAAGTCCCCGTCATAACAGATGGTCAGACCTATTTTTGCCAGTTTGGTATCCACCACCACGGCTCTGTCTCCCACCGTAGTCCAGCCCCCGCCTTCCTTCCGTTCGGTGGGGAAAGGATGGGTTTTGTCGTAGATATCCCCTGCGATTTCTCCGTTGTCATCGATGACCATGCACGAGTTGTAAACTATGTCCTTTTCGGGCCCCCTTCGGTAAGTCGGCCATACAACATGAACACCCAGCTTTGCGGCCGCTTCCTGAATGGGTTCGGTTACCGGACCGGGGACATCGCTAACCGCGTTCCACAAGGCCTCTATGGTGGCCTTTTGCGTTTCTCGCCTGATCGGCGTAAAACCCGTTGTTATGGTTTCGGGAAAAACCACCAGTTCTGCGTTGTGCCTTTTGACTGCGCGTTTCAGGAATTCGAGGGCCTTTTCGATATTTTTCTCCACATCCATGGGCTTTATTGTAAACTGGCACCCCGCGGCGATAAAAGCTTTCATTAAACCAGCCCTCCTTCATTTTGGCTTACCTGCACCCTTGCGTTAGCATCCATCTATTTACAGGATCTATATTCAACAACAGATAAATTGTCTAATTTTTTAATGGTATCGTTTCAACTGGATTCAATCGCTCAGCGTGGTATCAATTCCCAACATGCAAAAGGTCAAGTTGAGCGTTTGTCAAGGTGCGGGGGCACCACAGCCATAATTTTTGCAAGAAGTTGCTGTCCAAACAGCCGAGTGCCCCCTCTGATCCATTACAAACCCAATCCCTTTATTTTGACTCTGCCTCGACCCTGGGAGCTATGCCTCTTTCCTCTGGCGTCCCGGGAATCAGGCTATCGCAGATGGCTGCACAAATGCCTGCCACGGCCATGTGCGTCTTCAAAACGGCCCACACCATTCCGCCTA
>DMCT01000060.1:17020-19346 GCA_003446665.1 Synergistaceae bacterium | reverse complement strand
GCTCGCATCAGGATCTGGATGCCGAGAGCCCCTATGGTTCCGAAAAGGGCGATATAGGCGCCTCCGATGATGGGAGACGGCATAGTTGCTATCAGGGCACCAAGCTTGGAGATAAAACTCAGGAGAATGAGAATAACCGCTCCGGTACGCACGACATAGCGGCTTGCCACTCCCGTTAAACCGATCAGCCCGATGTTCTCGGTATAAGAAGTAGTACCAACTGCCCCGAAAAGCCCTGCAAGAGCACAGTTAAGCCCTTCCGCACCTATTCCCCGGCTTATCATGTCGGGAGTAGGGTCATCGAGCCCCGCAGCATAGGAACAGGAGTGGTAGTCCCCTATGGACTCGATCATCACGGCAAAGAAAGCTGCCAGTAGCGCACTGAAGGCCAGCAGGCTGAACTTTGGAGGGCCCCAGGGCATGACCACCCTGAAGCGGAACCAGGGTGCCTCAACTACGCTGGAAAGGTCTATGAAGGCCGGATGGCCGGGAGGGAAAATCCCTGTAAGCGAAGCCAAAAGACACAGGACATAGACAAGCACAATTGAAGACAAGATCGCGAATATGTTAGCAAACTTGTTCTTGCTTACAAGGCTGAAAAACATGATGAGTATAACCACCAGAATGGAAACGGGCCAATAATTGGCAGCATTGCCTTCAACTGCGACCGAAGCAAGGGAAAACCCTATGGCCATGATCGTCGGTCCTATAACGATGGGAGTGATTATCTTGCGAATCACACCGATGATCCTGCTGTATCCTATAAAAGAAAGCAAAAGGCCCCCGCTTATCAGACCTCCTCCCACGTACTGCATGACCACATTTGGTCCCAATGCACCATACGCGCCGATTATTGTCATGATCGACGGGATGAAACTGAAGCTGGAACCCTGAACTATGGGCAGTCCCGAACCCAGCTTCGGGTGAGTCTGGATCAACGTCGCCACACCCATGGCGAAATACACACAAGAAATGAATGCTCCCATCTGCGCGGTGTTCATCCCCATGGCCGGCCCAAAAATAAGAGGAACCAGCGTGGTCGCTCCGAAAAGGGTCAGTACGTGCTGAGCTCCCGCGAGTATCATGATCGGTGTCGGCGGCTTGTCGGTAAGACCATAAAAAACCTTCTTGCGTGCCATATTCACACCTCCTGTTTTTGTGTTACTCCATCTCTTTCAATGGCTTTGGCTTTTGCCTTTCCAAAACACCGAAAAAGTCTGTCCCACCTCCCCTCTCTTATCGCTTGCATCCAGAATCCCGCCGGTGAAAAGGTCCACTAAAGCAATTTTCACAGTTTGAGGGCAGCGAGGGCAAATGCCCCGTCGCCCTCAAACTGTTTTTGTGTCAGAACCACTCTTTTTTGGCTTTTTTGTAGTTTTGCTCCTGAACGTAGGGATACTCCCAAAGATCTTCTTCACCCGTCTTGCTCATCTGCACGGCCTTGTAAACTCTTTCCCTCGAAAACGGGTAGGTATGTATGCGAACACCCAGGGCCTTGAAGAGGGCATTGCCGATGGCTGGAGCCGGGGAAATCATGGAGTGCTCCCCTATACCACGGTTTCCATAGGGAGAAAGCTCTTCCGGAGTTTCTTCCCAGAAGCTGTCGATTTCCTCAGGGATATCCTTTATGGTGGCCATCTTGTAATCGGTAAAGTCGGGCGTCAGAAGTCTGCCCTTTTCATCGTAGTACATGCCCTCCATAAGTCCAGCGGAAATTCCCTGCACTGTGCCGCCTTCTATCTGCCCCCGCACGTTCATGGGGCTTATGGCCTTGCCGACATCGTAACCGGAGCTTACGCGGTTTACTTCCACTTGGCCCGTCGCCGGGTCGACTTCTACGTCTATGCCGACAGCCCCTACTGTGAAGTGGACCACGCTCTTGGGCGACTGGCCCGTTTCGTTGTCGGGGTAAATCACATCGGGGGGTACAAAAGAACCTGTCCCTATGATAGGGCCCCCATGGTAATAACCATCTGGCATTTTGAAGCCGTTCTGGATTCTTTCGTCAAGAGGTTCAGCCTTGCCGGCACTGCGGCACTTGACGACGCCGTGCTCGATGATGATGCTTTCGGGCGGGACCTGCCAATATTGAGAGAAAAGGTTTATTATCTTCTCCCTGGCATCGGCTGCAGCTCTTTTTACAGCCATACCCATCGCCCAGCAGGATCGGCTTGCCACGGTCTGCCAGTCGTAGGGATGGGAGTTGGTGTCTGGGTAAATGCATCGGATCTTCTTGACAGGTATTCCGAGTTCCTCCGAGGCCATCTGCGCGAAGGATGTATACGTCCCCTGTCCCATGTCCATCGTGGCGGCAAGTATTTCAACG
>DMCT01000060.1:14866-16877 GCA_003446665.1 Synergistaceae bacterium | reverse complement strand
TTTGTTGATGCCCACCTTTTCGACTACTTTTTCGATTATCTTTCGAAGGGCATGGTTGTGCATGGGCATTCCAGTGCACGTTTGAAGTCCCGGCTCCAATATGTTTTTCAGCCTGAACTCGACGGGGTCCATCCCTATCTTGTGGGCCGCTATATCAATGATCGTCTCCATGACTCCCATCAGCTCCGGCAAGCCGAAGCCTCGATACGCGCCGCCGAAGGGCTTGTTGGTGTAAACGGCGTAACTGTCCGTCCAGACGTTGGGAACGTAGTAGCATCCCGTCGAGGTATAGCCGGCGCTCCTTACAGGGTTGGCGCCGTATTCAGCCGAGACTCCCGTATCGAAATAGAAGGTGTTTTTTATTCCAAGGATTTTCCCGTCCTTGTCTATGCCCATCTTTATTCTGGCCACGTATCCCTGTCTCACCCAGGAAGTCAGCATGACCTCCTCGCGGGAGATGTGAAGTTTCACCGGCCTGCCCTTGATGTCAGGATCCATGGCTCCCGCCAGGCAAAGGGCCTCAATGGTCATACCGGCCTTGCCTCCGAATCCGCCCCCTATTGGCGGAGCTATGACCCGGATCTTGTTAAGGGGATAACCCAAACCAGCTGCGATGATTTCCCTTGTGGCGAATACCGATTGAGCCGCGGTCCAGATGGTCAGGTAACCTGTGGCCGGGTCTTCTTTACAAATGCAGCAGTGGGGTTCAAGAAAACCATGGGCGATTTGCGGGCAGTTCACCGCCTCTTCCACGACATACTCCGATTCCTCGAACGCTTTTTCTACATCGCCCCTGCGGATACGGAACCAGTTCGCCAGATTTGTCCCGGGCTGAGGAACGATAAATGGAACATGCTCATAGCTGTCCAGCTCGGGATGCACAAGAATAGAATTGTCAGTAGCTGCCTTAACGGGGTCGAAAATGGGCGTCAGTTCCTTGTATCTGGCCTTGACTTTGAGGGCCCCCTCTTCGGCGGCTTCTTCGGTCTCCGCAACTACCAGTGCTATGGGCTCGCCCACGTACCGCACCTTGCCTACAGCAAGCGGGGTGCGGTCACGCAGGTAAAGGCCGAACCTGTGTACGAACTGATCGCCCAGAATTACCTTGACCACGCCGGGGACTTTCATGGCTTCCGAGACATCTATCGAAACGATCTCCCCATGGGCGATGGTAGACCTCGCCGCTTTGGCGTGGAGCAATTCAGGGCCGAACCTTAAATCATCCGTATACTGGAGGGTACCCGCAGCTTTCTCGACGTCGTATTGCCGTGTAACCCATTTGCCTACCCCGTCGTTTGTGATGGTCTGCTTCATGACCAACCCTCCCTACCTTCTTTCCTTCAGCATCGCCGCCGCCTTGTGGACGGCACGAATTATGCTCACGTAACCCGTGCAGCGGCACAGGTTTCCCGAAAGACCTTCTTTTATCTGGTCATCCGTCGGGTCAGGGTGTCTGTTCAAAAGATCCACGGCGGCAAGGACCATTCCAGGAGTGCAGAAACCGCACTGGATGGCCCCTTCTTCAACAAAGGCCTTCTGTACCGGGTGAAGTTCGCCGTCCGGTCCAAGCAACCCCTCTGAAGTGACGATTTTCTTGCCTTCGGCCTCAACGGCGAGAACCATGCAGGACTTTTGCAACTTGCCGTCAAGCAGGACCGTGCAAGTCCCGCACTCCCCTTCCTCACAGCCCCTTTTGACGCTGGTAATGCCAAATTCCCTCAGGGCACGAAGAAGCGTGGTACGTGGCTCCACCTCCAGGGTGACGGGTTTACCGTTGAGTATGACGTTTATCGGTTGTTTAGTAGGCATTTTTACCCCCCCTAGAACCTTTCAAGGCATTCGCGCAGCGCCTTTTTGGTGAGTTCTCCCACCATGGAGATCCGGTATTCCCTGCTGGCCCTGACATCGGTTATGGGATCCACACAGGCCATTGCCGCTTCGGCCACTTTCTCAAGAAGGGACTCGTCCGGTGACACAACTCCCCTGAGGAGGTCTTCTGCGACCTTTGCCC
>DMCT01000060.1:14357-14722 GCA_003446665.1 Synergistaceae bacterium | reverse complement strand
CCTACCTGGGCCAGATCCAGGGCGTTCCTTCGGCCCAGCTTGAGGTAACATCCCGCGGAGTGTCCCTTAGGCAGAGGGAACTCCACCGATTTCACAATTTCTCCTTTTTGCAAAACATTCTTCCTCGGTCCGGTTATGAACTCCATTACCGGGACCTTCCTTTGACCTGCGGGACCCACCAGGTGCATTACACCCTCGTGCACACAACAAGGAGCTATCATGTCCCCTGATGGTACTGCCGAACACAAGTTGCCCACTACCGTAGCCTTGTTGCGCATCACGAAGTCCGAGTGGGAAAGGGCCGCATCCTTGAGGGCCGGGTAAAATTTTCCGACCTGTGGATGTTCCGCGACTTCGTTGACCGT
>DMCT01000060.1:12312-14045 GCA_003446665.1 Synergistaceae bacterium | reverse complement strand
TCGTCTCTGCGGCATAAATTTTTGCCTGAGCCTGCTCCCCTTCTTTCTAAAATACGAAGGAAAGCGAAAGGGGAGATCCATGACCGGACCTCCCCTCATTCTTTTACCTATTCTTCCGCAAAAGCGACGATGCGGCTGATGCAGGATTCACCGCCTACGAACCTCCAGGGGAAACACCCTATGGTCACGCGTTTTCCAAGGACCTTGTCAATGTCTCCTCCAAGGCATTCGGCATGGATGATATTTTCCGGGAAAAGATCGATGTGCATCAACTGATAGTCTTCGGGCGGGAAGAAATCATCCAGACCCTTGCCGTATTTCTTCTTGAGGTGTGCATCGGCTTCCCTGGCCTGGGCCGGCATCCATTCCCTGATCTTCGTGTTCATCGGATGGTCCGCTGAACCGCAATCCACGCCGATCCACTTGATCTTGCGTTTCTTGCACCACTGCGCGAACTCGTTCGTCGGACCGGGGTGCTTGACCATGTAGCGCACCTCGTCGGCTTCCGGCTGATCCCAACCATAACGGTGGTAGCCGGTGTTGATGATCAGGATATCTCCGTCGTGGATATCGGCCCTTTCTTCGATGTCCTTACTGGTGTAAATACCGTAGTCTTCAGCGATGTCGGAGATATCAACAACGACGCCGGGGCCTACCAGGAAGTTTTTGAGTTCGAGGCTGGCGATATCGCCACCATGAGTGCAAAAATGCACAGGCCCGTCAAGATGGGTTCCCACATGGTTTGAGTGAGTCAAAAGCTGTCCGTTTGCTCCATTCGGAGCGAGCCGCTTGAAAAACTTTATCTGAAGCGGTTCATAAGTCGGCCACGGTGGAGTAAGGTGGCTCAAAGGAATCGTCAGATCGTAAATCGTCAGTTTGTCCCAGTTTTTCAGTTCCCAGTTAGCACTCATTATTCAAACGCCTCCTTTTTGTTTTGAAGCCATGTTCTTAAAAACTAGCAATCCGTCAAGCGCCGGTGGTTATTCCTCGAGATACCTGTCTACGAAAGCGGCTGCCGCTTTGTTGAAAGCCTCGGCGGGCATGCGGACTATTCCCGCTCCTACCTGGCCCTTTCCGGGTTCCCTGTGTGCCGCCCCGGTATCGAGCACCGGCGTGATGCCCGTTTCCACGACCTTTATTACATCTATGCCGGTCGGACTGCCGCGGAAGTTCAGCGAGGGAATGGTGTACGTGTTGTTCTCGACCATGGTTATTTCATACATTTCGAAGGTGTACTTGGCCGCGTCTTCGGGCGTACCTCCTATAAACTGTACTATCGCAGGTGCCGCCGCAAGGGCGAAGCCGCCTATGCCCAGAGTCTCCATAATCGCGCTGTCCCCGATGTCCCTGTTTACATCGTCTTTGGTGAATCCCGGGAAAAGAAGGACGTCAGGCAACGCCGCCTCGCAGGTGAACCATTGATCACCGAGGCCGGATATCCTGATTCCCATTTCCGTTCCGTTTCTGGCCATGGTCGTAACCAAAGAGGAACCCTCCACACCGTGGGCGGCTTCCGTGCTGGCTTTAGCTGCGGCCATGGCTAGATTCAGGAAGAAATGGTCATTTTTGTCGATAAATCTGAAGATATCCGGAAGGTCGCCGATGTTCGGCGCGGCTTCGATTAAAAAAGGTGTTATAGCCCTGAAGAAAAGGCTCGTCCCGGCCTTGTTCCGGTTGTGCATTTCGTCTCCCATGTGCAGCGCCTGAGCCATTATATTCTTGAGGTCTATCCC
>DMCT01000060.1:1421-12167 GCA_003446665.1 Synergistaceae bacterium | reverse complement strand
AACGCCCCCATCCTCATGACCTTGCCCAATCCTTCGTTCATACTGCAGAAAGCCTTGTTCCCGCGATCTTCGTTCTCAACGATGAAAACGGGCATATTGGGGCTCGTGACACCTGCCATGGGGCCTACGGCATGGTGGTGATGACAAGGGTCAAAGGTCACTTCACCCTTTTCGGCTATTTTCTGCGCTTCTTCCGGCGTTTCGGCCCAGCCCTCGTAAAGGCAGGCCGCCATGACGGCACCCCTCATGGGTCCCGACATGTTCTCCCAATCGATAGGGGGGCCGGCATGAAGAAGAACCCTTTCTCCCATATCTGGGATTACGTCTTTCGCCAGTCCCATACCCACCAGGATCGGCTGGGCGGAAAGCAGGCGGGAGATTGCCTCCTGATTCGCCTTATCGATATCAACCATTCTTTTCACCCCTCACTTTTTCCTGAGTTTCTTCAGTTTCGACAACAGGTCAGACTCGACCTGGGGAGGACGCCAATCCATCTGGACGGTGGGAACCTCCTGCTCCTCCAGGTCCAGGGCGAACTGTTCCACTCCTATGTTGATGACCTTCGGCCCGTTTTTAAGCAGGTCCTGCAGTCGCTCATTCATCTTTTATCACCCCTTCAACAGGTAGGAAGCGAGCCTCGCGGCACGGGCATTGCTGTCACACACAAGAACCCCCGCGTCCTCGAGAATGCTCCGTTGCCTGGCGGCGTCTTGGGGGTCGGTTTCGGTGCCGCAAATGGAAGCCACAAAGGCTATGCGGTCCCCCGCCACAGCTTTTGCCTTCAATACACCTTCGGCAAGTTCCGTGGCCGGGTCGGGATTGCACCCGTAGCCTATCACCACGTCAAAAAGAATTACGCCTACACCAGGGTCTTTGGCCTCCTCGACGAATCGACCTGCCCTTAAAGAGACGTCGATCATCGGGTGAAGCCGCCCCTGGGTAAACTCATCTTCTCCGTAGTCCACTATAGTGTGTTCTACAGACGTCAGGCTGTCTTCCAGTTTGAGATCTTTTTTCAGGGGGGTGTTGCTGTGGATAGGACCTAAAAGCTCCTTCGCTATGACCTGGGCCTCGTAGCAAAGGGTGCCGCCGGAATAAAGCCCTCTCAACCAGCCTTTCCGTGGCCCGTGTTTTCCGGCAAGCTCCTTGAGGCTTTCTTCGGCTGAGTCAAGGTCCTTTCGGGCTTCAGCCACGTCTTCTCCCTTGGCCAAAGCAGCCGCCACAGCGGCGGTCTCCTCGAGCTCCGTGCAGATATAGACACCATCTCGGTCTCCCCTGGATTCTCCACCGATAAAACCCAATACCGCCGGCTTGGCGCCTCGGGAAATACGTTCCAGGATCTTTTTCTCCACTTCCGGTGCCGGAGGCTTGCCTATAACCACGAGAACCTCTACCTCGTCATCCTCTAGAAGCTTTTCGGTCGCCATTTCAACCATTATGCCGCCTACTTCGGCCCTGACGTCCCTGCCTCCGGTACCGATACCGTGAAGGGTCCCCACTCCGCGTTTGGCCAGCTGGACATGTACTTCCTGAAGCCCCGTTCCAGCCGCAGCCACTATCGATACGGGGCCCGTGGGACATATGTTGGCCATACCCATGGCAACGCCCCGTACTATCGCGGTACCGCAGTCGGGACCCATTACCAAAAGTCCCTTCTCCCGGGCGAGTTTCTTTATCTCTATTTCCTTTTCCAGCGGGACGTTGTCGGAATAAAGCATGACGTTGAGCCCCCGGTGCAGGCAATCAAGCGCCACATCCCCGGCGTACCTTCCAGCCACGGATATCATCGCAATGTTGGCTTCGGGAAGAACTGATATGGCACCGTCCAGGCTGCGCGGCTTGTAGCTCTCGCTTTTTCCTCCATCTTTCTTCCACGGCGGATTCGCAAGGTACTCCTTGGCCTTTGACAGTGCTTCATCAAGAACCGCATCTTCGCCCGAAACGGCTATGACAAGGTCATTGGGCGTGACATTGATCCCAGACAGATCAAATCCGGCTGCCGCCAGTATGCGAAGGTTCGCTTCCGTTCCCATGGATAGCGAGGCGTTTTCTATGCCTTCCATGTTGGTTATTTCCTTGGCTACTCGCATGAGCGTTATGCTGTCGTAATACGTGCGAGGCATTACTTCCAATCGCTGCAAGTGCGATCACCTCCTGAGGTGTAACTCGGTGTTTATTTCTTTTCTGTTTAACGCTTTTTCCAATCCCGACGCAAATCCCGCGAGCCACGCCCTGCCTGAAGTGTGGCCCCACTGTAAAAGCGCCCCCGCGGCGTCTAGAACCTCTTTCCGAGAGCTACTCTGCAGAGCTTCGATCAACTTCAAGGGACGGGCCCATGTCCTTCCTTCAAGCGCATCGGAAATTATGCTTTCTGAAAGCCAGGTTGTAACGCCATCACGGCGTAAGGCCGAAAACTCATCGAGGAGAGCGCCGCTCCTCGGCGACCTGCACCACCGAAGAGCTACAACCCAGCCTGCAATCCAGTCGTCGCCGGCTGGAGTATGTCCCGGGCCGAGGCCAAGCAGGGCTACAATTTCTTCGACACTTTCTGGCTCTGCAGGGAGAGACAGCTCCGGGTCGCATGTGAATAAAATCCACTCCCTCAAGAGAGGGCGCCAGCGAGAATCCGGCATGCCCGGTTTTATCACAGGGTCGAAAACGATGGTACCCGCCTCGGGCAAGGGGATGGAGAGGAGTTCGTCTCCTTCATCGACACGGGGCAATTCTTCCAACCATGCACTCCTCGGCCCGAGGTCCTCTTGTTCGGTAACCAGGCTGATACGTTTTGAGGTCTTGTCTTCAAGGTTAATTGTTCTTGAATGGCGCTCCCGAACACGAAGGATACCAGGGTCTTCTGGCCAATCCTCACTTATCCCTGAAATTCTTGCCAAAGACTAACCTGCCTCTCTCTTTTCCCTAAACATAGATTACCCATAATTCTTCATTCGTACACTCTGATCTTACAATAACAAGGTTAATTTCAACCCCCAGGCAGTGCAATATCAAAACGCGACATCAAGGGGCTTCCAGAATTGTTACTCCGTTTCTCCGCCGGATAAAACGATGCCTGCCCGGCAAAATCCGGGGCAGGCATCAAGGTCCGTTTCCGCTTTTTTGAACCTGTTCGGTCTTCTAATGAACCGTTACGTCTTTTCCCTTTCTGATCACGTGCAGGGGGGCTTCATGTTCCCAGATCGCATGGTACACGTCTTTGGCGTTGAGTACCACCAAATCGGCGTTTCCGCCCACCTCGAGCTTGTGCCCCTTGATCCCCATGGCCCTGGCTGCATTAGTCGTTATCAGGTCGTAAATGATTTCCATGTCGCCGAAGGTAGTCATCCACAAAAGATGTACCGCCAGGAAGGCTACTTCCAGCATGTTGTTGCGGCCGAAAGGGTAGTAGGCATCGGCTATATCGTCCTGTCCCAGGGCTACGGAAACTCCAGCATCATAAAGATCCCTCACCCTGGCGTGAAGCGGTCCCGTTTGCGGATCGCTCACAAGGCCTATCCGGGCCTTTTGCAGCAAGGCCAGTACCTTTCTGAAATATGGTTCCGGGTACAGGGCCATAGCGCGGCAGTGTTGCGCGGTGACACGCCCCTGCCAGCCCACTTTGATTGTTTTCACTGCTAACATTTCCAGGGACCGCAGGCCCGGATCACCGGCATCGTCGATAAGCATAGAGATATCCTTGTCGAATTCCTTCGCCAGGGCAAACATCCTGTCAATGTGTTCCTGCATGTCCAAATCCGTGTACTCGATCCAGGGTATTCCACCAACCACATCGGCCCCCAGCTCAAGGGCTGACCTTATGTAGTCTTCGGCTCCGGGGTCACGTACTACTCCGTCCTGAGGAAAGGCAACCACCTGAAGGTCGACGATATCCTTGAATTCCTCCCGTGCCTTCAGGAGCGCTTTTATACCTTCGAGCCTGGCTTTCGTGTCTGTGTCGGCAAAAGCCCTTATGTGGGTGTTCCCGTACTTTCGAGCAAGGGTGCACGCTTTGCGGACATTCTCGATTATCCAGGATTCGTCGTATCTTTCCTTCACCCTGGAGGCCTGTTCTATGGCCGTCATAGCACCACCCATCGTCCCTCCGTGGTACGAAGAAAGGGCGTCCTGTCCAACCATTTCCAGCGTATACACCTTGCAAAGATGCAAGTGACCATTGACGAATGACTCGGTGACCAGGTTCCCCTTCGCGTCGATTACTTGTTCCGCCTCTTTTTCGGGAAGACTTTTTTCGATCGCTTCGATTTTGTCCCCCTTGACGCCTATGGACACTGTTTCTCCCCCTGAAAAACGGGTGCGCGCATTTTTGATTAAAAGGCTGTATGTCATCGTTTTTCTTTACCTCCTATTGTTCATTTTTCGTGCTTTTGCCTGATCCCGTCAATCAGTTTGGCTTCGCTCGGGCGATCATCTTGCTCCTCGAAAGGCGGGCTGCCTCCAGTATGGCTTCGTACCCTGTGCAACGGCAAAGGTGCTTGTTCAGCTCTTCTTCGATTGTTTCGTCGTCCGCTTCCGGGTTTTCGCTGAAAAGGGCGAAAAGCCTCATAACAAGACCCGGAGTGCAGAATCCGCACTGAACGGCGCCCGCTTCCACGAAGGCTTCCTGAATGGGGTTGAGCTTGCCTCCATCGGCAAGCCCCTCGATGGTAAAGACCGATTTCCCCTCGGCTTTCTCGGCGGGCACGGTGCAGCTGGTGACCGCTTTTTTGTCCATTATGACGGTACAGGCTCCGCATTGGCCGACTCCGCATCCGACCTTCGTCCCTGTCAAACCGAGGTGGTCCCTCAAAACATCAGAAAGCATTACCCTGCCTTCTTCGAGATGCACCGTCTTCGGGACACCGTTCACAGAGAAGTTGAGTACACGCATTTTAAAGAGCCTCCTCTTTTTTGCGCAGAGCTTCAAGTATCTTGTCCTGCGTTACGGGCAGGGCAGTAAATTCGACTCCCGTCGCATCGTAAAGAGCATTCAGGACGACAGGCGCCACAGCCACTATGGGGTGCTCCGCCATTGGCTTGGCACTCCATGGTCCTTCCTCGTTGGGTGTTTCCAGCAGCACTATGGTCTGCTTCTTCGGCGCGTCTTTCAGCCTCGGTATTTTGTAGGCTGGGAAATTGACGTTTTTTATCGTGCCGTCTTCCTTGAATACGATTTTTTCCATCAAGGCCGCTCCCATGCCCTGCACCACGCCTCCCGCCACCTGGCCCCTTGCCGTAACGGGATTAACGACCTTGCCGACGTCAAAGGCGGACGCAAAATGAAGTATTTTTACTTCGCCCGTTTGCCTGTCCACTCTCAGGGTGCAGGCCTGGCAACCGAAAGTCCAGCTGCCCGCCGCGTTTCCCATGCCCGTTTCCGGGTCGGGCTCGGTCAAGCCCGGGACGCGGTACCATCCCGTGGCAACAAGTGGGGATCCGACCGTAAGGCCGTTAAATCCCATGTAGCCCCTCGCCAGGGCACCTAAAGTGAGCTTCTCTTCAGTATTTGGATGAATGAGATCACCCTCGCGGTAGATGATTATTCCAGGTTCACAGTTCCACACCTTTGCGGCGGTATCCTTTGCCAGTTCGATGATTCTCAAGGCGGCATCCTGAATGGCCCTGCCACCGCGATAGGTCTGCATGGAAGCAACGGTTTGCCATTCCCAGGGAGAAAACTGCGTATCTACGTCGGCGTAGACTTTTATTTTTTCCATCGGGATCTGCAAAACCTCGGCGGCCATCTGCGTGAAGACCGTTTGGACTCCTTGTCCCATTTCAATCCCGGCAAGGTTGACGAAAACACAGCCGTCGGCATTTACCTGAATGGTGCAACAGGAAGCCGCGTTTGCAGCCATCTTGGGGGATTTCATCATCGCCGCGACACCTTTGCCGTAAAGATACCTGTCGTCATTTTCAGGAAGGGGTGTTTCGTCGATCGCTTTTTCGACCGCATCAAGACAGGCGGCAAGGTTGCCGTGGCTCTTTTTTATGACCTGCCCCAGTGCGTTTTGTCTCCCTTCGGAAAGGAAGTTTTTCCTCATGATCTCGCCAGTCGGCATTCCGAGCCTTTTGGCCAGCATGTCTATCAACCTGCCCGACATGAACTGCCCTTCCGGATGGCCGTATCCCCTGTAAGCACCGACCGGGGGGGAATTGGTATAAACACCGTATACATCGACGGTGACGTTGCCAAATTCATACGGCCCTGTGCAGTTGTGCCCCGCCACGGTGTCAACGGGCCAGGAAGTATCGCCGTAGGCTCCGTCGGCAAAATACATTTCGGCCTCAAGAAACGTAAAGGTACCGTCCTTTTTGGCGCCAATCCGCATTTTACCTTTCATCCCTCGCCCGAGCAGGGAGGAAGTGAAGACTTCTTTTCTCGTCAATATAAGTTTGACGGCGTATCCCGGGACGAAACTCGCCGCGTAGGCGACCATCGGTTCTATGGAGACATCTGATTTTCCCCCGAACCCTCCTCCGAGATAGGGGATGTGAACCCTGACCCTGGAAGCGGGGACTTTGAACATGTCGGCAAGTACATCACGGAGTACAAAGGGAGCCTGGTTGGACGCCCATATTTCGATTTCACCGTCCAGGCCGAAACGGCAGATCGCTCCGTGAGGTTCCAGTGCCACATGGTTGGAAAGAGGAAACTCGAACTCCTCTTCCACTATTACATCCGACTCCGCCCGAGCTTCGGATGAATTTCCCTTCCTGAGCTTGTAATGGTGAAAAACGTTCGTTCCAGGTATGGGGTGAACGGAATATTCCACACGTCGATAGGAACCGTTTTTCTCATGAATGACAGGGGCACCGGGAGCTGCCGCCTCTACAGGATCTAAAACAAACGGCAGCTTTTCGTATTGGACCTTTACCGCCTTTGCAGCCGCTTCGGCCTGGTTTACTGTCTCGGCCAGGACCACGGCCACCGACTCCCCTGCATGGCGCACCTTGTCCACTGCTATGGGGGGCTGATCCCAAAGGCAGGTCCCAAAAAGAATTTCACAATCTTTTCCCGTAACAATCTTTTTCACGCCAGGCATCTTTTCCGCCTCGATGGTATCGATTTGAAGGATTTTACCGTGAGGAATCCCAGCCCTCACTACCTTTGCGTGAAGCATTCTGGGAAGTGAAATGTCCGCGACGTAGCACGCCCTGCCAACGACTTTGTTCACCGCATCCACTCTCTGGGCCTTTTGCCCAACATACCGGTGCTTCATACTTCGCTCCCCTTTCAAGAAGTCTTTCGATTGAAACTTGTCTTATCCTTTTTCCTCTCGCCTGTAAGGCTTCAACAAACCAGCGGGGGCTGCAGTCTTTCTGGACATGGTTGCAAGGGCGATGATCGTAATGAGATAAGGAATGACGAGAAACAGATGAAAAGGTATCTTGTACCAAATCCCCTGAAGTCTGAGCTGCAATCCGTCCAGTAATCCGAAAAGCAAGGCGCCTCCGGCTCCTTTTATCGGGTTCCAGTTACCGAAAATAACCATGGCTATGCAAACCCAGCCCCTGCCTCCGACTACCTCTATGAGAAACATGTTCTGGTGGGCTAGTGTGAGAAAGGCGCCTCCTATGCCCATCAAGGCCCCACCTGCGGCAAGACAGAGGGTTCTTACGAGATTTACGTTGATGCCTACCGTATCGGCCGCCAGCGGATTCTCTCCCACCGTCCTGATAACCAGGCCCCAGGAAGTTTTAAATAGAAGCACCCAGATGATCGGTATTAGCAAAAAAGCGATATAAACCAGGCTGTATTGGTTGAAAAACGCCTTTCCGACTACGGGTAAAGTGGACAATAAGGGTATCGCCAACGGCGAGAAGGGTTTGACCGTGGGAGGGGAAACGGGTGAACCCACGGAAAGTCTGTAGATGAACATGGCAAGCCCCGTCGACAAGAGTGTTATGCCGAGTCCGGAAACATGCTGTGAAAGTCCCAGAATCACACTTAGAAAGGCCATCAGAAGGGACAAAAGTATACCGACAAATGCCGCCGCAAGGACCCCCAGCCAAAGAGAACCCGTGTGAAGAGTGGTAAGAAAACCCGTCATGGCGCCCATGAGCATTATCCCCTCGATACCAAGGTTCAAAACACCTGAACGTTCCGTAATGATCTCGCCCATGGTTCCGAAAATTATAGGCGTCGCCATGCGTATCATGGCTCCCAAAAGCCCGGCCAGAAATGTAAGGTTGAAAATCTGTTCCATCAGTCCCTCACCACCCTTATGCGGTACTCGGTAAAAAGAAGGGCTATAAGCATTACCAGAAGCGCCATGGCCTGAATGACATCGGCTATGTAGGTGGGAACACCCGTCATGCGGCTCATGGATTGGGCGCCCACAATCACCGTACTGAAGAAAAAGGCGGAAAGCGCCGTTCCCACTGGGTGGAGCCGCCCCAACATGGCGATGACTATTCCCGAGTAACCGAAGCCAGGAGAGATATCCATAAGCAGATGGAAGTGTATTCCCGCCACTTCACCCACACCTGCCATACCCGCAAGTCCGCCGGAGATCAGGGCCGTCTTGAAAATAACGGAATTTACGTTGATTCCGCCAAAGGCCGCGGCCCTGGCGTTGGCTCCGACCGCACGGGACTGAAAACCCAATTCGGTTTTGCTGTTTATGAACCAGACCACCAGCACCGCAATTGCAGCCAGCAAAATGCCCAAATGGAAACGAGACCGTGAAAGAAGAACAGGGAAATGTGCCGCCTGCGCTATCGCAGCCGACCGGGGCCAGCTGGACCCAGGCATCTGCATGGGACCGAACAGCAGAAATCCCATTATGTGCCACATCACGTAATTCAGCAGCAAGGACGAAACAACGTCATCCACCTTGAGCTTGTTTTTCAGGAAAGCAGGGATAGTGGCCCAGGCTCCTCCGGCCAGGAAACCAGCCAGGCATATCAGGAATATGAGTACAACCGCAGGAAGAGGCGGTGCGTTTATGCCCACCCAGGCGGCTGCTATAGCCCCTGCGAGAAGCTGACCTTCCGCACCGATATTCCAGAATTTCGCCCTGAAGGCAAAAGCAACGGCAAGCCCCGTAAAAGTCAAGGGAGCAGCATGGGTAAAAGTCTCCAGTAAATTGTACCTGGTACCGAGCGCACCTTTGAACAGGGAGTAATATGAAAGCCACAGATTGCCGCCCGCAAAAAGAATGGGAATTGCCGAAAGCGCCAGCGTCACCAATATGGCCCCAATTGGCAGAAGTACCTGTATCCATCCGGCAAGAGGAGGCCGCTTTGTCATTATCAGGCGCATTTTTCTTTCACTCCACTCATCCAAAGGCTAATTTGTTCTATCGACGCCTCCTGGCGACCGATTATCCCCATTATTTCGCCTTCGAACATTACGGCTATGCGGTCACCAAGCATGAAAATCTCGTCCAGATCTTCCGAAATAAGCAAAATGGCGGAACCGGCGTCCCTGGCTTCGAGAATGCGTCGGTGTACATATTCGGCGGCACCTACATCCAGCCCCCGTGTCGGCTGGGCTGCAACTATGATTCTCGGCGAAGCCGAAAGCACCCTGGCGAGAATGATCTTTTGCAGGTTCCCTCCCGACAAGGTTTTGGCAATGGCCCCCGGCCCTGCCGTTTTTATGGAAAAGTCCTCTATGAGCTTTTCGGCATGCCTCCTTAGGGCGCGGTAGTCTATAGTCCAGCCTTTTTTGAATTTGGTGTGGTTTTCGAGGGCAAGGTTTTCCTCGACGGTCAAATCAAGAATGAGCCCAGTAGTCATCCTGTCTTCAGGTATCCTGCCGATGCCCGATTCTATCGCTGCCTTCGGACTCCCTAAGGGAAGCGGCTGGTCGCCGATCATGACGGAGCCCCGTTGTGGTTCCCGAAAACCGAACAAGACCTCGGCCAATTCTTTTTGTCCGTTCCCGGAAACCCCGGCAAGAGCAGTTATCTCTCCTGCATGCAGAGTCAGCGATAAATCCTTGACGGCAACGATTCCCTTGTCGTTTTTGACGGTCAACCCTGAAACCTGAAGAAGAGGGGCTACTGTTTTTCGGGAAGGGCTGTAAGGCTGTTTCGTCAGTTCGTGGCCCACCATGAGATTGGCCAATTCTTTTTCCGAGGTTTCGGAGGTCTTTCTCTCTGCTACAACCTTTCCCTTTGCCAGGACCACGACCCTGTCGGAAATTTCCATAACCTCGTTAAGCTTGTGGGATATGAAGACTACCGAACGACCTTCCGCGGCAAAAGTCCGGAGGGTGGCAAAAAGTTCCTTCGTTTCCAGCGGAGCCAGCACAGCTGTGGGTTCATCGAGGATCAGTATCGATGCGTCACGATACAATGCCTTGAGTATCTCCACTTTTTGCTGGCTTCCTACAGGAAGAGTCCATACGAAAGCGTCGGGATCCACGTGAAGCCCGAAACGGTTCTGAAGATCGAGCAGCTTCCGCTTCGCAGTCGCCGTATCGAGAAAAAACTTTCCCCCGAAGCTTCCGACTACAATATTTTCCAGCACGGTCTGGGACGGAACCAGGGAGAAATGTTGATGCACCATTCCCACACCGTTTTCTATCGCGTCGTGAGGAGATGAAAAGGCGACCCTCTCCCCCCTTACCAGGATCTGTCCGCTGTCTGCGGCATAATATCCGAAAAGTATATTCATCAGTGTTGTTTTCCCTGCACCGTTTTCGCCGAGCAGGGCACATATTTCACCCTCATAAAGCCGGAAGTCCACATTGTTGTTGGCCACCACGTCGAGAAACGTCTTGGTAATGGAGTGCATTTCGAC
>DMCT01000060.1:0-1259 GCA_003446665.1 Synergistaceae bacterium | reverse complement strand
TCTGCTGCCATAAGCTTTAACACCGGGTAGCGATATCGAGCATACAGATCCGCGGTCATAAAGAATAAGACCCGTCGTTTTACACAGACTTGTGAAACACTGTTGAATCTGTTTGGCCTGGTATCGGAGCCCGGGTGCTTTTTGAAATCGCCGGCTTCGACATCACCAGGTCGAAGCCGGCGTACGCGGCTTTGCGAAAATTTCGGACGGTTCGATACTTGAGAACCAGTAGAAAAGGATTACGCTCAGTCTGACTTAAGCTCTGTTTCCACTATTGGAACCTCAAACTCACCGTTCAGGATTTTATTCTCCAGTTCCCTTACTTCCTGAATGACTTCCGCGGGCAGCTTGTTTTCGAATTCGTGGAAGGGAGCGAGGCTGGCACCGCCTTTAGCCATCATGCTCCATTCACGTAAATCCTGGGCTTTCCATTCACCGTTTCTGACTGCATCAATACTATAACGAATTGTCGGATACATGCTCCACACAGGCCCTGTGACCACCACTTCTGGAGCGAGTTCATGCTGGTCCACCATGTTTCCAAAAGCCAATACTCCGTGCTCTCTGCAGGCTTCAAAAACACCGAACCGCTCGGCGAAAATCACGTCGGCTCCGGCTTCGATCTGGGCTATGGCAGCCTCCTTGGCTTTCGGGGGATCGAACCAGCTCCCGATGTAGGATATCTTTACTTTCACATCGGGGTTTACGGAAAGGGCACCCAATTTGAAGGCATTCACGAGACGGTTTACCTCGGCAATGGGAATGGCTGCAACGATGCCAAGCACGTTACTTTTTGTCATCCTTCCTGCAATGACGCCACAGAGATAAGAAGGTTCATGAATCCAGTTGTCGAAGACGGAATAGTTTGGTTCCTGGGGTCCAAACTCACTGCCAAAAGCAAAGGCGACCTCGGGGTAATCCTTGGCCACCCTCCTGGAAGGTTCCTCGCCCGCCAGGAATGCGTCTCCCACGATCAAGTGAAAACCGCGTTCCGCATATTCGCGCTGTACCCTTTCAAAGTCCGCCGCACCCACTTTTTCGACAAACTCGTAGGTGATCCCCAGCTCCTCTTTGGCCTTGAGGCATGCCTGGTGGATAGCTCCGTCCCAAGGCTCTTCAATGGCCGTCTGGAATATGGCGGCCAATTTGAAGTCCTTGTAATCGATTGCCTCGGCGCTGCCCGCTCCGACCAGAAAAGCTGCCACAAAAACCGCCAACAAAAGGACCTTCAGTTTCCTCATACACTGCACCTCCCTGAA
>DMCT01000036.1:2555-6341 GCA_003446665.1 Synergistaceae bacterium | reverse complement strand
CCGGCCCACAAGACCGGAGGGTTCGCAGAGCTCGTATGCAGCAATTCCCTTGGGGCTGACGTGGCGACCAGCCCTGGGGGGATACTGAAACGCGAGCTTAGACGATGCGGGAGCCTGATAGTCGAATGCGCCGACGAGGCAAGAGTCCCGGCTGGTCGAGCCCTTGCGGTGGACCGGGAGATCTTTTCCCGATTAGTGACGGAACGACTCGAGTCTCATCCGATGATACAAACAGAAAAACGGGTCGTGGAGGAAATCCCGCCGGGTCCGGCGATAATAGCGACTGGGCCTCTCACGGCTGATTCGCTCGCCGAAAGCCTCAAGAACGCGATTGGCGAGGGGTTTCTTTATTTTTTCGATGCCGTCTCTCCGGTTGTAACCGCCGAGTCGATCGATATGAGACTTGCTTTTGTCGGCAGCAGGTGGGGCCAGGGAGACGATTACATCAACTGCCCCATGGATGAAAAGGAATATTACGCCTTCCAGGAAGCCCTGGCCAATGCCGAACGCATGCCACTCCATGAATTCGAAAAAAACAGCCCCTTCTTCGAAGGTTGTCTTCCCATCGAAGTAATAGCGAGTCGCGGCAGGGATACCTTGCGTTTCGGCCCCTTAAGGCCTGTAGGCCTTGAAGACCCCGAAAAAGGAAAGAGGCCTTTCGCCGTCGTGCAGCTGCGGCAGGAAAACCGTTCCAAAACCCTGTACAACCTAGTGGGTTTTCAGACAAACCTGCGCTGGCCGGAACAGGACAGGGTCTTCCGGCTCATACCGGCACTTCACGACGCCGAATTCGTACGGTACGGCGTGATGCACAGAAACCTGTACGTCAACGCCCCCAGGACGCTCGACGGATACCTGCGAATAAAGGGCCTTAAGGATATTTTCCTCGCGGGACAGATCACGGGTGTGGAAGGATACATGGAAAGCACGGCCATGGGGCTTGTAGCCGCCCTGAATATGGTTGCCCTTTTGAGAAACAGGCCCTTTCCCGAGTGGCCGCCCGAGACCGCCGTCGGAGCCCTGTTGAATCATCTGACCGAAGATCCCCCCCATGGCAGGTTCCAGCCGATGAACATCAATCTTGGTCTCTTTCCCCCAATTCCCCAAAGAATCAGGAAAAGGACCGAAAGGTGCCTCCGCTTCGCCGAACGGGCGGAAACGGCCCTTTCGAAGGTACTGCCCGCAATAGAACGGGATTTGTAGTACCTGTGGAAAAGTTCCGAATTTTCCTCAATTTGTATCCTGTTCAGAATATTATGGTAGATCCCACACAAAATGCTACAATATTCGTATGGGTGATACGATAGCGTCCAGCGTGGACGCCTACCTGGAGTACCTTAAATACAGCCGAGGCTCGTCAAATCATACCGTGGTCAATTACGCCGTCGACCTGTCGCAGTTTTCCGAGTTTCTGGAAAGCCTCGATGTAAAGTGTCCCGCCGAAATCAGGCACACCCACGTGAGGAGCTTTCTTCGCGAAGTCGTGGGTTATGGTTATGCCAGGAGTTCGGCGGCCAGAAAACTTTCGTCTATCAAGGGCTGGACGTCTTTTCTCAAGGAGCGGGGGGAAATCTCTTCCGACCCTGCTTCGGGTGTTCGGGGACCGAGGCTTCCCAAAAAACTCCCAAGGGCCATTACCTCCGAGGAGGTAACAAGGCTGATCGAGGAAGGGCCCAGCGGGAAATACGCGACAAGAGACAGAACGATTCTAGAGATCCTTTACGGCTGCGGACTAAGAGTGGCCGAAGCCGCAAGCCTCAAGTGGGAACAGGTGGACCTGGATGAAAGATGGATCCGCGTCCGGGGCAAGGGAGACAAGGAACGCATGGTCCCGATGGGCCGCTGTGCCGTAGAAGCTCTTTCTAACTGGAGAATGTCCCTTGATATGGACGAACCCTTTGTTTTTCCCGGAGAAAAGGGTGGTCCGCTGGCGGCAAGAACCCTTCACAGGGTCGTCACAAGGGCAGCCAGGCGGGTTGGGCTTGTGGAGGTGACCCCTCACGTTCTCAGGCACAGTTTCGCCACCCATATGCTTGAACGAGGCGCCAGCCTGCGGGTCCTGCAGGAACTTTTGGGCCATGAGAGTCTTGTGACGACCCAGCGCTACCTCAAGGTTACTGCAGAACAGCTTAAAAAAAGTTATATTCGGGCCCACCCGAGGGCCGGAAATGGAGGAGAAGGTTTTGAAGGGGACTACGATTCTGTGTGTACGTAGAAACGGTATGGTTGCCATGGCTGGAGACGGGCAGGTCACCCAGGGCGACCAGATAATAAAGTCAGGTGCCAGAAAGGTCCGAACTCTTTATGGGGGACGTATCATAAGCGGATTCGCGGGAGGAACAGCCGACGCGATGACACTTCTGGAACGTTTCGAGAAACAGCTTGACGAACACTCGGGGAACCTGATGAGAGCCGCCGTAACCTTGGTGAAAGACTGGCGGACCGACAGGGCCTTGCGTCGCCTGGAGGCGATGATGCTCGTTGCTGACAAGGATCAGACGCTTCTTTTATCAGGGGCGGGTGATATTCTTGAGCCGGAGGGACAAGCGGCGGCCATAGGATCTGGCGCCGGGTATGCCCTGGCTGCCGCAAGGGCGTACCTGGAGTCCACAGAGGCCCAGGCGGACTGGATCGCCAGACGTTCCCTCGAAATCGCTGCGGAAATATGCATCTACACGAACGACTCGATTGCCCTGGAGGTGCTGAAATAGTGACGTTATATTCCGAAGAGGCCCTCACTCCGCGCAAAATAGTCGAATACCTGGGGCGTTATATAGTGGGTCAGGACAAGGCCAAGCGGGCCGTTGCCATTGCACTGAGAAACAGGTTCAGGAGACGGCGGCTTCCTCCGGAGATAGCCAAAGAGATCGTCCCCAAGAACATACTCATGGTAGGGCCGACGGGCGTTGGAAAAACCGAGATTGCCAGAAGGCTTTCGGAGCTCGTGAAAGCTCCCTTTGTAAAGGTGGAGGCCACCAAATATACAGAGGTAGGCTACGTGGGGCGGGATGTGGAGTCCATGATCAGGGACCTGGTTGAAAGGTCGGTCCAGATGGTTCGGGAGCGCAAAACCGCCGAAGTCCAGGAAGAAGCCGAGGCCAGGGCAGAAGAAAGACTGCTCGACGCGCTTCTGCCGCCGAGAAGGGCCAAGGAACGGGTAGCCGACGTGATGAGCTTTTTCACGGGTCAGACCGAGCGGAAAGAAGAGCCTTTGAGTGAAGAAGACCAGCGCCAGGAACGCCAGCGTACGGCCACGAGGGAACGGCTCAGGCAGATGCTGAGAGAGGGCAAACTTGAGGGGCGGGAGGTAGAGATAGAGGTTTCCGAGTCCCTGCAAGCGGGAATTCCCCTGATCGGCGGCCCTGGTATGGACGAGATGGGCATGAACCTCGGCGAGATGCTCAGTGGCATACTCCCAAAAAAGAAAAAACGGACCAGGACGACCGTCAGCGACGCGAGAAAAATCCTCCAGGCCGAAGAGGCGGAGAAGCTTGTGGATCAGGAATCCGTCGCCCAGGAAGCGCTGGAGAAAGCCCAGGAAGAAGGAATCGTGTTCATCGACGAACTAGACAAGGTGGCAGCGACAGGTTCGGCGCACGGGGGGCCCGATGTCAGCCGAGAGGGCGTGCAGCGTGACCTGCTTCCCGTGATCGAGGGATGCAACGTTAACACCAAGTACGGCCCCGTGAGAACAGACCATATCCTCTTTATCGCAGCCGGCGCCTTTCAGAAGGTAAAACCCTCCGACCTCGTACCGGAACTTCAGGGCAGAATTCCCCTGAGAGT
>DMCT01000036.1:1467-2287 GCA_003446665.1 Synergistaceae bacterium | reverse complement strand
CTCCTGGAGGATCTGCAATTTGAAGCACCCGAGATGCGTGGACAGCGAGTCCTGGTGGATGCCCGCTTCGTTCGCGAACGTCTCGAACGCCTGGTTGCCGATTCCGACATGCGCCGGTACATGTTGTGATGTTCGGCAAAAGCGTATCGAAGAGAGGGCTTTCTGAGAGGATGAAAAAAGAAATGCCGATGAGAACACCAAAAGAACTGATCGAATCGAGGGCAAAAATCATAAACATATCGGCCATGCAGGACCTTCTGGAAAAAACCAGGGCCGTGAACAGGATGCTTCAGAGCAAAAAAAGCACCGGTAGCCATAACTTTCAGAAACTGGCCAAGCTGCTGTGCGAACAGTCCACCGCCAATGTCTACATGATCGACAGACAAGGCAGGATTCTTGGTTACGGCTGGACCAGCGAATATGACTGCCACATCATGGAGAACCTGCTCGAATCGGGATACATGCCGGAAGAATACGTGGACAAGCTCAACGAGATTAATGAGTCTGTCCTGAATCACACTGATCATGGTCTTTGTGCCTACTCCAACGAACCGTGTACCTATTCGAACAAACATGTAGTATATGTTCCGATCAACGGCGGGGGAGAAAGGCTCGGCACGCTGATTCTGGCGCGTTTCGGCTACCCCTTCGACACCAGGGATCTGGTGCTGGGCGAGTATCTCGCTACCGTCGTCGGGCTTGAAATCCTTCATGACCGTGCCAGGCAGATAGAAAAAAGAGCCCACGAGAACCTGGTGGTTCAGATGGCCCTGAGGGCCCTTTCCTATTCAGAGGTGGAATCTATAAAGCACATCGTCCG
>DMCT01000036.1:0-1298 GCA_003446665.1 Synergistaceae bacterium | reverse complement strand
CTGAGGAAACTGGAAAGCGCCGGCATTATAGAAAGCCGGAGCCTGGGGATGAAAGGAACCTACGTCAAGATCCTGAATCCTCTTTTTATGGAGCGGATAGGTTTTCCCGAGGACTGACCCGTCTGGCGGAAAATGCTATACTTGTGCGCGTCAGGGCCATTAGCACGGAGGTGATCGGTCGCACAGGCAAGTTTTGACGTTCGTTTGGTACAGGCCGTAATCTATGATTTAAAAAATGGGCGAATCTATTGGAGGTATTCGAATTTCATGGAGCAACAGAACAATTCACGGCAGGCGACCGTCAACGTCGGTGATATCGTGACGGGGACCGTAGAGCAGATAATGCCCTTCGGAGCCTTCGTCAGGCTGTCGACCGGTCAGAAGGCGATGGTTCACATTTCCGAACTGTCCCACGATTTCGTCAAGAAAGTTGAGGACGTCGTTTCGCTCAAACAGGAAATCCGTGCGAAAGTGGTAAAGATCGACGAAAAAGGTCGGATAGACCTTTCCATCAAGAAGCTGCAGCCAAAGCCCGACCGCCCGCGTCCACAGCGCGATGCCGGCGGAGGGGATGACTTTGAAAAGAAACTGGCATCTTTCCTTAAGGCAAGCGACCAGAAAATTTCAGACCTCAACAAAAAGGCAAAAGACAGCCGCGGAAGCAGGGGCAGAGGGAAAAAGTAGCCTCATGAGACCCCTTATTGCCGTGGCGGGGGGCGCGAAGCCCCCTCTTTTTTTTGAAAGGCCGGGGCCGACGGACCTCAAGACGATCAAGGCCCAAATGGCGGGTCGCAAATTTGATGAAAAAATAATTCTGGGCATCGCATGCCGGTGTCTTTGGCATGCACCTTCTGTAGTTCTTTGTCGCCCGCTTTACAGGGGAAAACCTTTCCCTACCACGTTCTGGCTCTGCTGTCCTCATGCCGTGAAATCTTGCGATTCACTTGAGGCCGCTGGGGGTGTCAGGGAGCTTGAGGTGTTTCTTGAAAAAATGCCTGATGCGTGGAGAGCCTATGAGTTGTGGCACTCTCTTTTGCGAATAGCTCTTGTATCCAAATCCGAGCGGCGGTTTCTCGCTTCCAGGAGGAAAGCAATGTGGGAAAGCATCCGCAAGGGAAGAGTCGGCGGCACAAAGGATACTTCAAAGGCAAGGGGAAAATGCCTTCACCTGCAGGGGGCTTCGTGGGTGGCGCTGGGGGATCACCCCGCGGCCCGATGGCTTGAACAAAGAATACCCGTAGCCTGCGGGGTCGATGAAGAATATTATCCGTGCAGAAAGACAGGGGAGACTTACCCAT
>DMCT01000046.1 GCA_003446665.1 Synergistaceae bacterium | reverse complement strand
CGGCATAAAACAAGTAGAGAACACTAACGGACACAACTCCGCCATAGATGAAGCCTTCTCCGGCGCGAAAAGGGCCGGTGAAATCATGACCGGGTGGGCCTGGCCAAGGTCTGTTGCAAAGGAAGTCGTACGGCTCGTCCGGTGGCGCGGCCTTTTAAGTGAAGGATCCGAACCGAAGGAATTACGTCGACTGATGGTCTTAAACGGGACAAGGTGGATGGACTGCCTGTTTTTGCTCTCAAAAGCCGACATCATGGCGCTGTCGACGGATTTTTCCCCCTGGCTTGAAAACCGCCGGATTGTTCTCGAAAGCACTTTTCGACTGACGGGGACAAAACCGCCGCTTGATGGCGAGGATGTAATGAAAATCCTCGACATCAAGGAAGGTCCAAAAGTCGGAGAAGCCCTTTCTGCTCTTTCCGAGGAAATGGCCGAAAAAGGGACTTTGGACGCCGAGTCCGCCGCGGAATGGCTCAGGAAACGCTTTTCCAGGAATGGCACGACG
Source organism: Synergistaceae bacterium (assembly GCA_003446665.1). Taxonomy (GTDB): domain Bacteria; phylum Synergistota; class Synergistia; order Synergistales; family Thermovirgaceae; genus UBA1876. The sequence continues at coordinate 5,976 of DMCT01000046.1, read as the reverse complement.
CAGGAAAAAGATGCCCAGTACATGGAAAATGGGGAAATTTTATAGTATGCTAAAAAGCAAAACAGCGTGCGACCAGAAGCGGAGGTCCGTAAGATGAACGAAGTCACTCTTGACCAGACCGAGGGGCCTTTCGTAGACAGGCAAAAGATAAGGAAAACCAGCAATTGTCTGGTTATGGCGGCCTGGTTCGGGGCGATGTTTCTCACCGACACGATTTTCGGTTTTCCACTTTTAAGGACTATCGACGGATTGCTCGCAGTGCTTCACCTTGCGGCTGTCCCTCTTGTATTGATTCCCATGTCGGAACGGATGAAAAGAAACCTCGGCATGGTAGTGATCCTGGATCTACTTTTGATCACTTCCATACCGCTTCTGGAATCCCGTTTCGCCATACCCCTGCCGTTTTTGCTTTTGAGGCATGTTATTTCCCTTCTTTTCGCCATCCTGGTGGGTCCGTACTTCATCAGGCCAAAGAGCTTCTCTTTCTTTTTGATACTCCTTTATAACGCCATATGCTTCTACATACCCATGTTGAGGAGCGGGACCGTGGAAATGATTCTGGCTTACGTGATAATCATCTATTCCTTTTCGCTGCTTTTTTCCTATTTCTTTCTGGATATCCTCAGGATGCACGTGACCCAGATTTCGCTTCTGATCAAGGCCCACAAACAGGCGGAACAGATGGCCACAAAGGATGCGTTGACGGGAGCGTATAACAGGGGCTACTTCGACAATTTCCTTAAGTCCCTGGTCGAAAACGATGCCGAAAAGGTTCTGCTTTTCTTGTCTTTGGACAAATACAAGGACGTGGTGGAAAACCACGGATATCTGGTGGCCGACGCCTTCCTCAAAAAAACGGCCGAGATGCTCAAGAAAAAAATCCGGTCCGAAGACATGCTGGCGCGGTATGGCGGCGAGGAATTCGTGGTGGTTTTGGACAACCCTAGCCTGGATTTGGGCAAAACAGTAGCCAGACGCATCATCTCCGGCATGAAAGACGTTATGCCAGAATACACCAAAGTCTCTGTAGGCATCACGAAGATAATTCCAGGAATAACCTACCAGGCTGTCATGGTAAACGCCGATACCGCCCTGTACAGGGCGAAAAAGTCGGACGGTACAGCTTTGGTGGACCCGGACAACCCGCACGCCGAGCCTCTCCATTGGGAAGAAGAAACACAAACGTGATGGAATTTTAACGGCACGGTTGCTCAAGAATCATCCCTGACACCGTTCCGTTTAAAGTGACGGGTGAAAAAAACGCCATATTTTCTTTATTGCCGCCCCTGCGGCCCTGAAAAGTATTCACAAGACCCATCACTCCTCGACAATATAATTTATATATGTATAATCCGTAATCCACGCCGTAAACGCAAGCTCAAAGAAGGAGGTAATTTTTAATGGAAAACAAACAGACAGCGCTTGAAACCATCTTGTCGCGCAGGAGTATAAGGTCATACACGGACCGAAAGCTGAACGAGGCCGTTTACGAACACCTTCTGAAGGCGGCCATGGCCGCGCCTTCAGCGCACAACCAACAGCCCTGGGAGTTCGTAGTGATCGACGACAGAAAGCTGCTCGACGCAATCCCGGAATTTCACCCCTATTCCAAGATGCTAATGCAAGCCCCGGCAGCCATAGTTGTCTGCGCCCGGTCTAATGGTTTGAAGTCAGATGAGTTCTGGCCCCAGGATTGCGCAGCTGCCACGGAGAACATCCTTTTGGCCGCCACCGCCCTCGGACTTGGGTCCGTCTGGCTTGGTGTGTATCCAAAGGAACCCCTGATTAAAGGGCTCCGAGCCCTGCTCGGGCTGCCCGATGACATCGTTCCCTTTTCGATAGTCTCGCTGGGATATCCGGCGGAAGCAAAAAAACCTTCCGACAGGTACGATACGGCAAGGGTCCACAAAAACGGCTGGTAAGCAAGTCCTCAAACCGGCGGCCCAGGCGGGGTAAAAATGCGAGGAGAAAAGGACGGGACTCCCCCGGCCGTTTCGGGAGGGGGAGTCCTCAAGGACAGTAATTTCCGTATAGTGCTCGGCGTGACTCTCATGTCCGTTTTGGGCATCGCCAGCGTCACGCCGGCTTTCCCCGACATCTCCCGGGAACTGGGGCTTTCCGCCGCCCGTACGGCTTTACTTGTGTCGGTTTTTACGATCCCGGGCTTTCTTTTAACCCCTTTTTTGGGCATTCTCGCCGACAGATTCGGCAGGAAGAAGGTTTTGGTCCCCTGTCTCTTTCTTTTCGGCCTGGCCGGGGGAGCATGCGCTTTCGCGTCGGATTTTACGATGCTTCTGGCACTCCGGTTCTTGCAGGGAACAGGAGCATCGGCACTAAATTCGCTTAACGCCACCCTTATAGGCGACTTCTTTTCCGGAAAGGAACGTTCCGAGGCCATGGGCTACAACTCGAGTGTCATCGGGTTGGGGGCGGCAAGCTATCCGGCATTGGGAGGTATACTGGCGACCTTCGGCTGGAGGTACCCCTTTGCCCTGGCCTTTTCGGGCGTTTTCGTGGGCCTGTGGGCCTTGTTCCGGCTCGAGGAAGTTTATAAGCCGCAAGAACACGCAGGATGGGGCTTCGATACCACCAGGCTGCGTTCAGCAGTATTTCACAAGACGACGCTGCTTCTTTTTTGCACCAGCGTGATGACCTTCGTCATTTTCTACGGAGCCTTCCTTACGTATCTCCCCTTTTTCCTGTCGGGCAGGTACGGCGCGACACCCCTCCATGTAGGCATGGTCTCTGCCGCAATGTCCTTTTCAAACGCGGTGACTGCATCAAGGACCCGTTTTTTGGCCGAACGGTTTTCGGAGCGGTGCCGCCTGGTAACGGCCTTTTTTATATATGCCCTGGCCCTGATCTTGATCCTGCTCGCACCAGGCTGCTGCAGCACCGCGCTACCGGCCGTTTTCTTCGGCATCGCGCAGGGACTCAACATGCCTACATTGATGACTATGCTTGCCACACTGGCTCCCGAGGAAAACCGCGCGGTCTTTTTGTCCCTCAACAGCATGTCGCTGAGGTTGGGACAAACCCTGGGGCCGGTGCTAATGGGCATCATTTACTCTATTTCCGGTATCGAGACGGTCTTTTTGTCTGGAGCGGTCATGTCGCTGTTGATGGCTATAGTGCTCTTTTCGCTGCTGGGCAAGGTGGACGTAGCCGCCTGAAATAAGACTATTCGGCTATCACCGCGACAAATACGAGCGGTTCCGCTCCTGTATTCATCAGCGAGTGCCGATGCCCGTTCAATGTGACCATAATGTCGCCCGGGCCTACCTCGTGACTCTTTTCGTCATCGGTAAAATCCCCACGCCCGGAAAGGACTATGTAGACTTCCTCGTCCCCCTTGTGCTCGTGTTCACCTACTGATGCGCCCGGGTCAAGCTCTATCCTTGCCACCATCTTCAGCCGGCTGCCTGCAGGTTTTTCCTCCGGAGCCATGCATGAATAAAACATGGCCCCACCCTGACCATTTTGGATGTGTTCCCTTCTTGTGCCTTTCATTTCCTGAAGTTTGAAAAACATGTCTGACCCTCCTGTTTTTTTATGTCTTTCCACCCTGTCTTTCAAGACGGGACGGTTTCTTTTTTGCCCACTCCAACAGTTTGTCCACATCCCAGGTATTGACGATGCGTTCAGGCGGTATCCATGCCCTTTTAGCCAGGGATACCCCGAAGTGCATGTACTCCAACTGTTCCGTGGAGTGGGCATCGGTGCTGATGGCGAAAAATGCGCCGAGTTCAAGCGCTCTTGACGCCAGGGTATCGGGAAGGTCCAGTCGATAGGGGTTGGCGTTTATCTCCAGTATGGTGCCGGTCCGGACAGCCTCGGCCAATACCTTCTCCCAGTCGGGCGAAGCGCCTTCCCTTTCACCGATAAGCCTGCCCACCGGGTGCGCCAATATGTGCACATTGGGGTCGGCAAGGGCCTTTAGATAGCGACGGGTGATCTTCTCCCTGTCCTGCCTGAGGGAAGAATGCACCGCCGCCACCACGAGGTCAAGTTCGCCCAGGACCTCTCCGGGGAGGTCCAGCGATCCGTCGGCCATTATTTCGGTCTCGATTCCCTTGAGGAGGCGAATACCATGGCCCGAGGCGTTCCAGTGATCTATGCGTCTTGACTGGTCGCGAATGCGCTCAGGAGAAAGTCCCCGAACCACGCCGAGGCCGCTGCTGTGATCCGTCAAAAGAAGCCAAAAGAGGCCCAATTCCTCTGCGGCTTCGGCCATCTCCTCCAGGGCGCACGTGCCGTCGCTTTCGTCGGTGTGGCACTGCAGGTCTCCGGCGATATCCTTGAGTTCCACGCAGGGAGGCAACCTGCCTTCAAGGGCCGCCTCGATCTCGCCCCGGTCCTCCCTCATTTCGGGAGGAATCCATGGCAGACCCAGCTTCGCGTATACTTCCTCCTCGTCGGCGCACAAGATTTCCTCGCCCGTAGAAATCCGTTTCAGGGCGTACTCGCTCAGGGAAAACCCGAGCTTTCTCGCCCTTTCCCTGAGGCGCACGTTATGCTGTTGACTGCCTGTAAAGTATTGTATGGCAGTGCCCCATCGCGTTTCTTCCACCACCCTGAGGTCCGCCTGGATACCGGTGCGAAGCCTTACGCTGGTTTTTGTTTCCCCCCGAAGCAGCACCGATTCGACATTTTGCATACGGCAAAAACGGTCCAGGACTTCCTCCGGAGCCCTGGATGCACACAAAAAGTCGAGGTCTCCTATGGTTTCTTTCATGCGTCGAAGCGACCCGCCGGCTTCAACCCTGGTTTTGGGAATCGAACCAAGAATTTCCAGTATGTCTCTTGAAAGATCCCAAGCTACAGCAAGCGGCGTCCGACCAGAGCTTTTTCTCGCCCTGAGGGCCCCGATTCCCGCAAGGATCTTTGCCTCCGTCTTGGCTCCAAACCCATCGAGTGTTTTGAGCCTGCCGGTTCTGGCAGCCTCTTCAAGGCCGTCAAGGTCCCTTATCCCCAATTTCTCCCAGATAGCCCTTACCCGTTTAGGTCCCAGGTCGGGCACCTCCAGCATATCGAGCAACCCTGAAGGGACATTTTCGGCAAGTTCTTCGTAATAACCGAGGCGACCGGTTTTGACAAGCTCGGTTATCTTCTCTGAAATCGCTTTTCCGACCCCCTCGATGGAATCCAAAGAGCCTTCCTCGACCATGGCTGAAAGGTCTCGCCCCAGAGATCGTATATTTTCGGCCGCCCGCCTGTAGGCGTTTATCTTGAAGCTGTTTTCGCCGAGTATCTCGAGCATGTCGGCAATATCTTCGAAAAGGCTCGCTATTTCGGCGTTGTCCATACCATTCGCCACGGTTCTCTCCCCCTTCCGGGAGAATTTCTTTTTTCAGTATCCTTCAAAACCCGAAAAGAGAAAAGACCTCGCGCCGGTCCACGCTCCAGCAAGGCTATGCTATTATGTTAAAAATCCTCATCGAAGGACATAAAGAGGGGGATGCCCGTGAAAAGAAAACTCGCGCTCATTCTTGCGCTGTTTGCAGCCTTTTTAGCGACGCCGTCTTTTTGCTCGCCCGCCGTTTTCGACCCCGACTCCATCAGCGGGCCTCGAATAAAGGAACTGTACATGGTAATACACCGCGACCCGGATTCGCAGATTCTGGCCCTGGAGCGGGGAAAGCTCGACGTGCTGGGCGATATAACCCGACCCGTTGACGTCACGCGACTGGCCGGAAACGACGAAATCGACCTGTCCGTCGCGCAGGGGTTTCATATCTTTTTCATGGGTTTCAACCTCCGGAAAGAACCATGGAACAACCTGGCTCTCAGAAAAGCCGTCGCCCACGCCATCCCCAGGCAACAGATAGTGAGGGATCTTTTTTCGGGGTACAGCACTCCCATATCCGCCTTTTTGCCGCCTGCATCACCCTACTTTGAACCCAATGTCCCCTCCTACCCCTATGACCCGGAGGCAGCCCGAAGCATCCTCGAGGAAGCGGGCTGGAGTTGGGATCC
>DMCT01000018.1 GCA_003446665.1 Synergistaceae bacterium | reverse complement strand
AACAGGCAAGATATCGAAATATTTGCGAGGAAAGGAGGAGCCCCCATGGCGGAAAGCCGCAAAGCAGCGAGAACCGGTCTTTTTGACTGCGGATTCTACTTTTATTTTAGCGGCGGCCAGTGGCGTTATTACTACGCCAGTGGTCTTTCACTGCATGGGAATCCGTTATCGGCTCCTTTGACTCTTCGCTGCTTCGGTGAGACTTAGCTCCAGGTAAAAGAGTCAGAGAAAAAATAAAGAAAAACAGAAGTATACCAGCCGGAACCGGATTCCAAATCCAGTTCCGGCTTTTTTTATTTCAGTTCCCAAGGAGGGTGAAAGAGATGCTGGTAGTCCAGATGAAGGAGCGGTGCGGAAGTCTTGATGTAGCTAGAGTTTGCGACCTGCTGGAACAGAGCGGCCGCGGAGCCAGGGTAGTTGGGGGAAGAAAGCAGTTACAGGTGGTCTCGGGGGGAAACGAAAAAGAAGGCGAAATGCTGGCGGGTTTGCCGGGTGTGGCCGGCCTGGCGGTGACGAAACACTCCTTCCCGCTTGCGAGCCGGGATGTCTTCCCCGATGACAGCGTAGTGGAGGTAGCTCCGAAAGTGACGATCGGCGGAGGCAACAGGGTGGTCATGGCGGGACCCTGTTCCGTGGAGAGCCGTTCCCAGATTCTCGCGACGGCCAGGGGGGTAAAAGCCGCCGGGGCATCCATCCTCAGGGGAGGAGCCTTCAAACCCAGAACGAATCCCTACTCCTTTCAGGGACTTGGAAACGAGGGGATAGCTTTAATGGTCGAAGCCCGCGAGGCCACGGGACTTCCGATAGTGACGGAAATCATGTCCACCGAGGACATGGAGTGGCTGGAACCGCACGTCGACATTTTCCAGATTGGTTCACGCAACATGATGAACTTCAGCCTGCTGAAGGCGGTGGGGCGGACGAGAAAACCGGTCCTCCTCAAGCGAGGGCTTATGGCTACCGTCGACGAGTGGCTTCAGGCCGCTGAATACGTGCTTTCGGGGGGTAATTCAAAGGTCATACTTTGCGAGCGCGGGATCCGGAGCTTCGACAAAAGCACCAGGAACACGCTGGATTTGAGCGTAGTGCCGCTGGTCAAGTCCTTAAGCCACCTTCCCGTCATTGTCGATCCCAGCCACGGGACGGGACGCAGGGAACTTATCAGGCCCATGAGCCTGGCGGCCCTCGCCGCGGGGGCTGACGGCCTGATCATCGAGGTACACCCTGAGCCCGACAAGGCCCTTTCAGACGGAGCCCAAACGCTGGACCTGGAGGCTTTCGACGATCTGATGCATTCTGTCGCAAGCCTTGTAGAAATGCTCGAATTGGACGAGGAGCGAAGAAAATGCGGATTAAGCATTGCGATGTAGGCATTGCGGGCCTTGGCCTGATAGGTTCGTCGATGGCGGCCAAACTTTCAGGCGGTGGACATTGCCGTTCCGTCATCGGATGGGATGTCGACCCGGGCGTATCGCAAAAGGCCCTGCAAAAGGGATTTGTTATCGAATCGAAGGAAAGCCTGAATGACCTGGCCTCGTCTTCCGACGTGCTGGTGTTGGCCGTTCCGCCTTCCGCGATCGTTGATACGGGCAGGGAAGCCCTGCGAGGTTCAAGAGGCAAGGTCCGGGTAATTATGGATACCGGCAGCGCCAAGCGAAAGGTGGCAAAAGGCCTGGCGATGGAATGGAATGAAAGGTACGTGGGGCTGCACCCCATGGCCGGAAAGGAACTGGGCGGAATAGAAAACGCTGACCCGGCGCTTTTTGAGGGTAGCGTAACCGCAGTAGTCGCAACGTCGGAAACATCCACCGAGGCCAGGGAAACCGCCCGGGAAATGGCGGAGGCCCTCGGGTCCCGGGTGGTGGAAACGGATCCCGAGACGCACGACAGAATGGTTGCCTGCGTGAGCCATCTTCCGATTTTCATGGCCATGGCCCTGGCGCTGACGGCAGGAGAATGCGGCAGGGAATGCCCGAAACTCAAAGACCTTGCGGCCGGTGGATTCAAAGATACATCCAGGGTGGCTTCCGGCCCGTCCTGGCTGGTATCGGAAATATGGGAACAAAACAGCGACTTTATAGCTCCACTTATACACAAGGCAGCGACGTTTCTGGAGATGATGGCAGATTCATCCGGAAAGCAGCTTGCCGAAATCTCGAAGCGGGCGTCTTCTGCCAGGAATTCGATACTCGAAGGCCGTTTTGCTTCCCTCGGAGGTGACCATTCATGAAGAGCGTACAGGTGGGGGCCTCAGGCCCAATACATGGGAGGATAACACCTCCAGGCGACAAGTCCATATCTCACCGTGCGGCCTTTTTCGGCGCTCTTTCATCTGCCGGCATAGAGGTTTCGAACTTTTCTCCCGGCGCCGACTGCGCTTCGACCCTGGAATGCCTGCGTCAGCTTGGATGTGAGGTTTCCAGGAAAAACGACAGGGTTTCAGTAAGGAAAGGTTCCCTGGGAAGCGAGTCCGCGGGCATCCTCGACGCGGGTAATTCCGGAACCACAGCGAGGCTTTTGTGCGGCCTGCTGGCGGGGATACCCGGGGTTTTCTCCGTAATAACGGGCGACGACAGCCTCAGGAAAAGGCCCATGAAGCGTATCGTGGCACCCCTTCGGACGCTGGGGGCGAGAATCGACGGGCGCGAAGGCGGGGCATTTCTTCCTCTTTCGGTAAGGGGCACCCGGCTTTGCGGCGGCTCCTTCACCCTCGAGGTGGCAAGTGCCCAGGTGAAAACCGCCCTGATTTTGGCCGGACTCAACGCGCAGGAGAGCGTAACCGTAGTCGAACCCCTGAGAACCAGGGACCACACAGAAATAATGCTTGACCACCTGGGAGTTCCATTGAGAAACGAAGAGGGCGCCATCACGGTCTACCCCT
>DMCT01000007.1 GCA_003446665.1 Synergistaceae bacterium | reverse complement strand
TTTTTCGCAGAAGTTGTGCTATTCCCTCATCAAGGGGTGTTACACCCGTTTTAGTATCAACCACGAAGAGGATTACGTCACTTTCCTCGATGGCGGTCTCGACCTGTCGGTGCACTGCCTGAGCAAGGCCGTCGCTTGAGGCTCCAGTCATACCCCCGGTGTCCACAAGGTAAAATTTTGTTCCCTGCCATTCTGCCTGTATGTAGAGCCTATCTCTGGTCACACCTGGCTCATCATCTACTATGGCCGTACGACGACGGGCAATTCGGTTGAAGAGCGAGGATTTACCTACATTCGGACGTCCGACTATCGTGACAATAGCCATTTTTCTCACCTTCCGGAAAATACTAGTCGATACATACTCTCATGCGAGGAAATCCCTCTTTTGAACGAGAAACCGAGAAAAAAGGCTCTACTGCCTTTCTCAGGGTTTCAGTCTTTTCCGTCCTGACCCAGAAAAGGCCGCTTTTCGGGTCAGGATCAAGACATTCGAACCCCTCACTCTCTAGAATCGACAACATCTCATTTTTTATTCGACTTTTGGTGTTTATTTCAACCAGAAATTTCCATGGCGGCAAATCCAGTTCTTTCCGCTCTGCAAGTTCGGATTCCCAAAACTCATGCCATCCCTTTCCCAGTTTTTTTTGCCAGGCGGTCCCCGTTTTTTTGGTCTGAAGTATTACCTTTCGGTTTTCGGGTTCCATTCCGCGCCACAAGGACTCCCAAATCATCCGGAAAGCCCGGTATTTTACGTCGTAGGAAGGCTTGAGAAGTTCCGTGTCTATGTCTAGCCAACATACCAGCGCCACAGGGATATCATCACACAGTTCAAGTGCCTTTCGCGTTCCTGTTACTATACCTCCAGAGACTTCAAGCTTTTTGAGCATTTTATTGCGACTGCTTTTTTCTTTAGTTACCGCTTTGTGCCATTCGTGCACCAAAGCTTTGTTTCCCAACAAATTGGCCGCGAGATCCACGGAAGCTTCGATCCCCGGCTTTATGCCTTCCATGAAAGCACCTCCGCAATTGGGGCACTCCTCCGGCAATTTACCTCTGTTCCCACAGAAAGGACATACAGCGGTCGATTCTCGGGTTTCCCATCTAGTGGCTGTTCCGCATTTTGGGCAAGTCAGAATAGACTCGCACTCGCGGCACCAGATCCCCGAGGCGTATCCAATCCTGTCCAAAAGCCACATTACGACGCCATGTCCTGCGGCCGCCTCCTGTGTTCTGGTCAAAACAGCGTCAGTCACGGGCAAAGGTCTTCTTACACCACGAACTTCAAATTCACGAGCCTCGGACTTGTCTGCGAAAATGAGACGACCTCCTGTCCTGGCCGTACATTTTTCTTTACGGAACAGAAAGCTCCTGGAAGAAGGCATCGCTCCTCCCAAAACAAGCTTGGCCTTCCAGTAACGGGCACGGTAAGTCAACACGGACCTGGCATGAATGTAGGGATATCGTCTGGAATAATAGACAGGATTACCCTCATCTTCCACTATGACGTTTCTTATGCAAGTCAAGGGCGCAAACAGACAACCCATCGAACCGATTACGATATTTCGTTGCCCCTTAAGGACCCTTATCCATGATTCCCATGCTCTTTTGCCGTTACCCGCAGGCCAAAGGATTGCCCTTTCTTTCAATTTATCCGGAAGGTTTTCCCAAAATAGCGCCGCGCGGTTTCGTTCTGGAAAGATGACGAACCCACCGTGGTCGTCTTTTCCCAAAATTTCTAAATAAGACCTGAACCTGTCGCTGTCTTTGGCGTCCCTTATGAAGGTAACACTGTAAGTCCTTGTCTCTTCCGGCGACATTCGTGGGGCATTCGGGGCCTCTTTTCCATCAAAAAAAGGAGACGGGAAGGCACTCTTCAACAGTTCGCCCGGGCCACAAAGAAAATGTTTTCCCGCCAGGAAAAGCGTTTGGAGAATTTCTTCAGTGACCGCGGGGGCTTCATCAACGGCATATAGTATGGATCGGCAGGAAAATTGTTGCTTGTCACAGACTTCGCCTTTTACTTCCCTGGCATCTGTTACAATACCTGTTCTTTCCGTCCTGCCTATCGGAACCCTTACCCTGCACCCTTTTTCAGGAAAATCCTTTCCATTCCCGCTATATGTGAGAGGATGCCACCAGGGGCCGGGCAGCAGGACATCATATAACACTTGCATCAGGGGAGCCGGGCACGACGCTCAAGAGCCAAATCCCAGAGAAGTTCGGCAACTTCCTCCTTGGAACCCGAAATCCTTGAGAGGATACCTTTCGCATCCAGAACGGTTACTTCGTTCCTGTCCGAGCCAAATCCACAACCTGGAGCATTTACGTCATTCACCGCGATAAGGTCGGCTCCCTTTTTCGCAAGTTTTTTTGAAGCGTTGTCTATAATATCCTGTGTTTCGGCTGCGAAACCGACAAGGATTTGACCATCCTTCCTTTTTTTCGCAAGTTCCGCCAGGATGTCGGGATTTTCGGCAAGTTCCAGCGAAATTTTTTCGCCAGTTCTTTTCATTTTCTGCCCGGAAGGGGAAGCTGCCTTATAATCGCCGACTGCCGCCGCCTTGATAATGACATCGGCACTTTGCGCTTCTTCCAGAACTGCTTCAAGCATCTGTTCTGCAGATACTACATGCACAGTCCTGACTCCGTAAGGAGGCCTTTCAGGGACCGGACCAGAAACGACCGTTACCTCTGCTCCCCTGTACCATGCCGCTTTGGCCAACGCGAAACCCATCTTCCCGCTGCTCGGGTTGGATAAATACCTTACCGGGTCGATATATTCGTGTGTCGGTCCGGCGGTTACCAGAACTTTCATGCCTTCCATATCTTTTTTGGGACACACTGCTTTAAGTATTTCCTCTTCCAGGACATCCAGGTCAGGAAGTCTTCCCTTTCCTTCATCCCTGCAGGCTAACTGCCCCTGACCAGGCTCTATCAGGGTGTATCCTTTCCGGATGCATTGCTCGCAATTGTCCTGTACTCCCGGGTGAAACCACATATCCGTATTCATCGATGGGAAAAGCAGCACAGGCGCTCTTGTGGCCAGGACTGTGGCGGACAAAAGAGACGAACCGTCGGCTGTGGCCAGCCGTGACAACGTCGTCGCCGTGCAGGGCGCGATCGCCAGAACTTCACAATTTTGGGCCAGTTTTATGTGAGGTATCTCCACACCACGGTCGTCGGAGAGAAAATCCTTTTCAGTCCAGGCACGTTGACCCGTAAGAACAGAAAATGTGAAAGGCGTAACGAACCTTTCCGCTGCTTCCGTGAGTATTGTTTCCACTTTCCATTCCCTTCGTACAAATGCCCTTGCCAGTTCCGGCAATTTGTAAGCCGCTATCCCCCCGGTAATACCTAAAAGAAGTTTTCTGTTACGTTTCCAGCTTTGATTTGTCATCTTCGGCTCCTCTGGAATGGGAAGCTTTCTTTTCCGAAGGGAGAATATAGCGAAGTTTCCCTTCTGCAAGTTCCTTCATCGCCTGTTCTATAGGGTTCATTTTCCCTTCTTCAAGAAATCTTTTTCCTTTTCTCTCACTAAGCTGTTTAGCCCGCTTCGCTATTATCTGGGCTTCGAGGAACTTGTTCCTCTTTGTGCCTGGGTCTTCAAAAGGTCTTCCACTAAATTGCTGCATCAAGAATCACCTCCTGGAGAAAAAGTATTTCGTTTTCTTTTATCCCGATAAAAAGCGATTATTTCAGCCAGTTCTTCAGATGCACGTTTTAAGTCGTCGTTCACAACTATGTGGTCGTATTTGTCGGATTCTTCAAGTTCTTTCCTGGCATTTTCGAGACGTTTCAACAACTCCCGCTTTTTTTCGGTACCTCTTTCGCTAAGACGTCTTTTTAGTTCTTCTTCACCTGGTGGCGCAATGAAGATGAGTACGGCTTCGGGCATGCGTTTTTTTACCTGTGCCGCTCCCTGGACATCTATCTCCAGAATAACGTCACATCCTCGACCCAAAGAATCTCTAACGGTTTTTTCCAAGGTACCGTAGCGATTTCCGTGTACCTCTGCCCATTCAAGAAATTCTCCCGCTTCAAGGTGTCTTTCAAAGGTTTTTTCATCTATGAAAAAGTAATCGATCCCGTCCTGTTCCCCCTGCCGGGGTTTACGTGTCGTGCAAGACACAGAATAGGAAAGCCCCGGGACCTTTCTGAAAAGCTCTTTTCTAAGGGTCCCTTTTCCTACGCCGCTCGGGCCCGAGATGACAAAAAGCGTCCCTTTGCCGCTATTCACCTTCCCGGTCATCTTCTTCTCCTTCAAATCGGAGCGACACTGTTTCCGGCTGTATAGCCGAAAGTATAACGTGGTTACTGTCGGTAATGATGATCGCTCTTGTCTTTCTTCCTTCGGTGGCGTCAATCAGCCTTCCCTGGGAGCGTGCTTCGTCTTTCAGGCGTTTGATAGGCGCTGAGTTCGGGTGGATAATGGAAACTATACGGTCGCTTACTACCATGTTGCCGAAACCTATATGAAGCAGTCTGTTCTTCATCCATATCACTCCACGTTCTGGATCTGCTCTCTCATGCTTTCAAGTTCAGACTTCGCTTCCACAGCTTCCCAGCGGATAACGGAATCATTGACTTTCGAAGCAATTGTGTTGACTTCACGATTCATTTCCTGAAGCAGAAAATCGAGTTTTTTGCCCGAAACCTCAACATTATCCATGATTTCCCTGAATTTTGCCACGTGGCTCAGAAGCCTGGCGATTTCTTCCGTTATATCCCACTTGTCGCTTAAAATAGCCACTTCCTGGGCTATTCTCGATTCGTCTAAAGATACCTGCTGTCCATCAAGCAATATCTCTATTCTTTCCTTGAAATTCTCTATCGCTTCAGACCTTGCGATCGGCCATCTGTTTTTGATTGATTCAAGATATTTTTCGAACTCAAGAAGATGTTTCTCGATTTCCAAAGTCAAGTGCCTGCCCTCTGCTTCTCTCATAAAGAGCCAGTCTTCCAGAAGAGATTCCATTAAAGTTTTTATATCCTCTTCCATTTTCTCTTCAGAAGCAGAATCGACCACAAGGGCTGGCTCTATCACTCCCGGAAGGTCCAGAAGATGTTCGATATGGAGTTCATCTTCCAGACCAAGCTCACGCAGGGTTTCCCTTATGTTTCCCACATATTCCTTCAGTATTTCTCTGTTGATCGAACAGGTTTTGTACAATGAAGACCAGCAGACTTCACACCTGAAAATCACTTTCCCCCTTCGAAAAGCCGATCTCAAACGATTCTGCAAAGCGTTTTCCGCTCTTGCCAATTCTTTAGGCAAACGAAGGGAAATGTCCTGATATTTGTGGTTTACACTAGAAATATCCAGTGTCACCGAACCCCAATCGAAATTGCCTTGAGCCCTGCCGGATCCAGTCATGCTTTTCAACATTCACATCAGCCCCTCGTTCTTTGGTTCCAAAATCCGGGAATCAAGAAATTCTACACTTCGCTTCTTGAATGCGTTAACTATATTTGTCATGTTTACTACAATTTGGCTTTTTCCGACAGACTATTTAACTCTTCTTCGAGGCGCTCTGTGACTATCTTGCGGATTTCTTTTGAGGAAAACTCACCCGCCAGCGCCTCTGTATTTATCGCTTTCCCAAAAAAGACGGTTATCTTTGCTGGCTTGTATAAAAGCCTGTGTCGCGGCAGAGCTTCGTAACTGCCCCGGATAAAGACCGGAATCACGGGACGTCGCGTCTTGGCAGCCAGCATTCCTACTCCTTCCTCCAGGGGTTGAAGTTCCCCTGTCGGTGAACGTTGACCTTCCGGGAAGACCAAAACACTTTCACCGGAATCTATCAATCGAATTAAGGTTTTGAGCGCAGCTGCGGCACCCGCCGTTTCTTCTCTTCGGGCTGGAATAGCACCAAGCCAGCGGATGATCAAACCAAGAACCGGGACCTTGAACAGGCTGGATTTAGCGAGGTAACGCAGCCTTCTCGGGAAGGCACAGCCGACTACGACAGGATCCAGGTTGCTGCAATGATTTGACGCTATGATAACCGGACCTTCCTGTTTTAAGGCCTGTCTCAATCCCTTGACGGTCATCCTGTTATAAACGGTAAACAGGGCTCGACAAATGATCCAGGCGATTGCATAAAACAGCTTCTCCTGAAACCGTTTCACTGGCTTTTTTCTCCTTCTTGCCGCCTGATTTTTTCGGCTATTTCCATTATCTTTGCGACCACCTCGGCTATCTCCATTTCCGATGTGTCTATTATTTTGGCATCAGAAGGCACCCTCAAGGGGGATTGCTCCCGATTTGTGTCAAGCGTATCCCGTTTTCTTACTTGCTCCTTTACTTCTTCAACGGTAATTTCCACTCCTGCTCCGGTAAGGTCCTTCCATCGGCGCAAGGCTCGTGCCGTCGGCGTGGCTACGAGGTAGATTTTCAGGGAAGCTCTTGGGAAAACCGTAGTTCCCATGTCACGGCCATCGGCTACAATATCGTTTTTTTCGGCTTCCATCTCCTGTATTTTAAGAAGTTTTTCTCTCACCAGCGGCAATTTAGCGTAGTCTGAAACACTTCGTTCCACCACAACGCTTCTGATTTTTGCGGTCACTTCCTCTTCGTTTACAAAAACTCTGCCTGAATCCATTCTTACATACAAATCA
This sequence comes from Synergistaceae bacterium, assembly GCA_003446665.1. GTDB lineage: Bacteria > Synergistota > Synergistia > Synergistales > Thermovirgaceae > UBA1876. The sequence continues at coordinate 22,717 of DMCT01000007.1, read as the reverse complement.
TCAAGGGCTTCTTTCATTTTTTCTGAGTCTTCCGGTGAGATCCCCTTTTCTAAAAGATACAATGTAACGGCCCGGTATAAAGCTCCGGTATCTAGATACTCGAAGCCAAGTTTTTCTGCGACACGCCGGGCTACGGTACTCTTGCCGGCTCCTGCCGGTCCATCTATCGTGATGGTCACAAACCTTTTTTTATCTCCTGTCATTTTCAACCTTCCTAGATGGTTCCGCCCTGATTGATCTTCGAAATCAGCTCGTCTTTTGATGTTTCAACCCATTCTCCAGGCTTTAGGGTTTCAAGCCAACATTTGCCGATGGCAACGCGTACTAATCTCTCGACTTGCAGTCCCGCTGCATTGGTTATGTGACGTATCTCCCTTTTGACCCCTTCTTTTAAAACAAATCGTATCCATCGGCTTCGCGGTTTACGTTCAAGCATAAGGACTCGTGCAGGCCGCAGTCGTTTTCCCTGAAAAAATGTCCCTTTTTTCAACAACGCAAGTTGATGCTCCCCAACGGGGGTGCTAACCAGAACATCATAGGTTTTTTCTTTTCCTTCGCGAGGGTGGGTCAGGCCGAGGGCAAGCTGACCATCATTTGTCAAGATCAACAGTCCCTCGGACATCTTGTCAAGTCTTCCGACTGGAAAGGTCCCTTCCTTCGCATATTTAGCCGGCAAAATGTCGAAAATCGTACGGTTATGTGTGTCCCTTACGGAACAGACATAGCCGGGCGGTTTGTTGAAAAGAACATACAGCTTTTCCCGGGGCTCGACGGACATGCCGTCGACTTCGACCAAATCGCCTTCCGACACTCTTGCGGCAGGCGTCGTAATGGTGACTCCGTTTATCGTTACCCGACCTCTTGTAACCAGTATCTCCACGTTTCTCCTCGAACCGAGACCACAGGAGGCCAGATAGCGATTGAGGCGAAATCCTCCATTCCCCGGATTTTCATGTCTGGCTTTCTTCATCAACGTCTCTTTCTTCTATTTCCGAGGACATTTCTTTTATTTCCTCGAGAGTGGGCAAATCCGATATGGAATTGAGGCCGAATTTTTCGAGAAATTTATCGGTGGTGCGATAGAGCAAGGGAGTCCCGGTTCCGGGCTTTCTCCCGGCGACTTTTATGAGCCCGTGCGAAAGAAGCGTCTCAATGACACGATCGCAGCGGACTCCACGAATCTCTTCTATCTCCGCCCTGGTTACGGGTTGGTCAAAAGCTACTACGGCCAGGGTCTCAAGGGATGCCTTGCTGAGACGCATCCTTTGTTTTTGCGAAGTTTCCCTGAAAGAAGATATAATTCCTGCCATTCTGTCTTCTGTAGCCATTCTCCAACCAGAGCAAACACGTATAATTGTAAGTGAATGATGATCATTGTAATGTTCGGCAAGTTCTTCCAGCGCTTCTTTGACATCATCCACGGTTACGCAAAGCACTGATGAAAGCTCTTCTTCAGTTACCGGATCACTGGCCACAAAAAGCAAAGCTTCAATACATCGGGCCGTCAATGACAGCATGTTTAAGACTCCTGATCCAAAGAGTTCCAAAACCTTCTTTCTGGCTGAGACTTACATAGCCAAGCCGACACATTTCAAGCAGGGCCAAAATTGTGACAACCAGTAAACTCCTATCCGATCTTTTCGGAACAAGCTTTTCAAGGGGAATTTCGCCTTCTTCGTAAAATCTTTGCTGCAGCTCCCTAATTTTTTCTTCAACCTGCTTTTCTTCCGGAACGGGGTCTAGAAAACCTTCCTGACGCTCTCCGGAGACTATTTTGCTTTTTTCATTGCTACCTACATACGAAGCATACAAAGACCACCATTGCCTGCAAAAAGAGTACAGGTCCTTGAGTTCGTAAGCGGCGGTTTCGTTTTCCTCGACTACCCTTATAAAGTGCCTTTCGCGCCTTTCCTGCAGCGTCTTGAGCAGTTCGGCTCCGGCGCGATAGGGTCTGTAACGTTGCAAGACATCCAATAACGTTTCTTCATCGGCCTCGTTATCAGGTTCATTCCCGTCGGTTTCAAGGTTTTCTCCTGGGAGTAATGCCTTGATTTTCCCAAGAAGGATACGGGAACAAAGGCTCAAAAATTCAGCCGCCTCATAAATTGACAGCCTTTCGGTCTGTGTCAGAAATCTGAAATAGGTTTCTATGATATCGCTGACCCGTATGGAAGAAGCTTCTATCTCACGGCTTTCCAAAAGATGGCACAACACGTCCAGCGGACCTGAAAAACCTTCAACACGAATTTCGAACGAGCCGCCAGCCAATGTAATCGTGCCTCCCTCAGTCGAGCCCGGTTGATTTTACCTGTGTACAAATCCGATTGCTTTCAATACTTCTTCCATTGTCGCCGAAGCAACTTCTCTCGCATGCCTCGCCCCTTCCCTCAAGACGTCATCCAGCTCGTCTTTGTGTTCGGAATAATATGAGCGTTTCTTTTGCACCGGTTCAAGCTTTTGCATCAAGTGGTTAAAGAGCTTCTTTTTGCAGTCGATACACCCTATGCCTGCAGTCCTGCACCCTTCGGCGATCTCTTCTTTCTCTTCGATGTTATCGTTAAAAACCTTGTGAAGATCCCAGACCGGACATTTTCCCGGATCACCTGGGTCAGTCCTTCTCTCTCGGGCCGGATCCGTCATCATGGTTCTGATCTTCTCCCATATTTCTTCCGGTGTATCGGCTATGTTTATGGCATTTCCATAGGATTTACTCATCTTCCTGCCGTCCGTTCCCGGGACTTTGGGTGTTGCCGTAAGCAGTGTCTGTGGCTCAGGGAAAATCTCTCCGAAGAAATTATTAAAACGCCGCACTATTTCACGGGTCAGTTCGAGATGAGCGGACTGATCTTCACCTACCGGGACATATTCGGCTTTGTAAACCAGAATATCAGCGGCCATCAGCACTGGATACCCCAAAAAGGCGTACGTGCTGAGGTCCTTGTTGCGCATGTTGATGATTTGTTCCTTGTAAGTGGGACACCTTTCCAGCCAACCTAAAGGCGTAACCATCGAAAGGGCAACATGAAGCTCCACATGCTGCGGGACATGAGACTGAACGAAGATAGTAGCCTTCTCGGGGTCCAACCCGGCACCGAGCCAATCAAGAAGAACTTCCCTGCAGTTTTGCCGAATACCGCTACTGTCGGCATAATCAGACATCAATGCATGCCAGTCTACTATGCTGTAAAAGCTTTCGTACTCGTTCTGCAGTTTAACCCAGTTGGAAAGAGCTCCGGCCAAATGACCGAGGTGCAACTTTCCGGTCGGACGCATCCCGCTGAAAACCCTTTTTGTCATTACGTTTTCACCTCATTCTTTTTGGTCGTTTTCCGCTGTAACATGGGCTCCTCGGAAGCACTGTTCTTTTTATTATTTTGACACAAAATATTGCTTTTGATTTTCCAATTCAAAAGACATCATTTTGTGTAACACCGTGGTTTTTATCAATCCGCGGACCATTTCCTTCAAGTTTCGAATATATCTTGGTCCTGCGAATTGACGCGCGTTAGACCAACATCATCCCCGAATCAAAATGTGCTTTAAGCACGCAAACTTCAAGACCGGTTCGTATTTCTATTTCTTTTTGCAGAAAAGGCAAGGAAAGGCGCTCTATTTCCCCATGATCGGCTATGAGTATTGAAAGGCCACAATCTACGGCATCCTGTATTTCATGATATTTCATATCCGACGTGAGAAACACATCAGCACCTTGCTTCAATGCTTCCTTCCACTGACCGCCTCCGGATCCACCGCAAAGAGCTATTTTTTCAACCCTTTCGTGCCTTCCAAGGGTGTGCACCCAACTGAGCGACAAGGTTTTTTTCGCAAAGATTGCAAATTCTTTCAATTCCAGTGGCGTCGATATATTTCCCGATGCTCCTTCCCATAATTGGAAGTCGCACGAAAAATCACTCCCAAGAGGCTTTATCTCCTCGAGTTTTAAAAGTTCGGCCAGTATGACGTTAACTCCGCGGCACGAAACATCCCAGTTGGTGTGCGCTGCAATAACGTTTATACCGCTACGGAGTATTTGCGCGAGCATTTTCCCCTGGCTTTTGTCTGTATGGATTCGTCTGACAGGTTCAAACAAAAGCGGATGGTGAGATACAATGCAATCACACCCCTTTGAGGAGGCCTCTTTTAAGGCCTCTCCTGAAACATCGAGAACGATACCGACCTTCTCAACGCTGTCATGAGGAGATCCTATAACAAGACCCGAATTGTCCCACTCTGTTGCCGTCCGCCACGGTGCGAACTCGTCAATCGCATCAAGGATTGATTGAACCAGAACCATCATTCTTCCTCCCGCGTTAACTTGTCAAAAAATAAAGCCACCTTTGCGGGTGGCTTTGATTTCTTAGTGGTGGGCCCACCTGGACTCGAACCAGGAACCTTCCGGTTATGAGCCGGTGGCTCTGACCAATTGAGCTATGGGCCCATGAATGATAAATGCTTCACGAAGGTGAAGCCTCACTCCTTATTCCTCGATGGCAATGCACCCTACGGGACAGCTTTCAGCGGCTTCTTTGGCGCATTCCGCTCCTTCTGACCGGACCACTTTCGCCTTGCCGGCGTCTTCGTCAAGTTGAAAAACTTCGGGGCAAATCTGTGCGCACACACCACAACCTATGCATTCGTCACGATCCAGCTCGACTTTCATGGAGACGGTCACCTCCTCCCAAGGGAGAATTCTAACCCAGCGTTTCTGCAACGTCAAACACCATTTTGCATCAGGATTCAATCGCGACGTTCAATTCTCCGGTTTTACTTCGTTCCAGCCTCAACAAAGCCTTATAGAACGGAGCTGCTTTGCTTTCCGGTTGGGAAGCTACGATAAAAACACCAGCACCTACAGGTTTCGCGCCAAATTCCTCCGCTACAGAAAACATACCTGCAACAGTACTGCCGCCGCGCATGAAATCGTCGATTATGAGCACTTTTTTGCCTTTCGACAAATGTCTTGTTCCCATATACATTGTCCTGATATCTCCGTTTGCCGCCTGATAATGTACTGCGACAGCCGGGCCGTCACTGGGGCGGTTCCTGAAACGGCAAACAGCCAGGGGAATGCCAAGCGCATAAGCCGTAAACATGGCAAGGGGAATGCCTTTCATTTCCGACGTCATTACTATGTCCGCTTTGAGATCAAAAAAATCCGAGGCCAGGATGAAGCCAAGGCGCCTCGCATACAGAGGATGAAAAAGAATATCGCTGTAATAAACCAGCATCCCTGGCAAAAGCCTGCCCGGCTCGTTGAGGAGCCTCACTGTCTCCTCAAGCCATTTTCTCCTCAGTTTTTCTGAAAGAAAGGGTCTGAAAGCGGCACCACCGCTTCTGCCTCGTTCTACATCCAGGCGCCCGATAAATTCATCGGACAATGCCCTGTCGATTATGCTCGCATCATCGCTTATAACGGTCTTGGAAACCCCAAATATTTCGGCCATATCCGTCAGGGAGTGTTGCCTCGACGGCTCGAGAAGAAACCGTGTAACCATTCGTATAAGCCTTTCGGTCCGAGTACTTTTCATTTTTCTCCACTACTCCAAAACGAAAATTTTTCTTGCCCAGCAGAAGTCCCGTGCATTCCGAGCAACCGAACAGGCAGCAGCAATTTTATCAAAAAAAGCAAAACACCCGCTCCCGCTTCCGGTTATCCCCCAACAGATTGCTCCGTAACGCTCGAACTCTTTAAAAACCTGTCCGTATTCCGGATGTTCTTCTATCAGTATCTGCGCGAAATCATTCGGTAAAAACCCGACCAGTCTACCATTTTCAATAGAATTGAGAAGTTCCTTGGCTTCGCTAACGGACTCTTCCACTTTTTTGCGTTCAAAATCGAAGTCCCTCTTTTTATCGAGAAGCGCGTAGGCTCCGCTCGTGTCGCTTTCGAAATTCGGAATCAGGACTATGATTGCGAATTTTCGCGTCAGCGACACGCCTTTATCCAGAACTACTTCCCCTTTGCCCCCTCTGATGGATAATCTCTCACCGCTCAAAAGAAACGGAATATCTGATCCTAGAACCGCGGGGTCTCCATAACCGGTCTTAAGCGGCCAAGTGTTTTCTATCCACTTCCAGAGAGCTGCTGCGTTGCCGCTTCCCGCCCCTGTCCCGCTACCCGGGGGGAAAAGTTTCGTCAATTCCATTTCTAGAGGAGGTACTTGTGCTCCTCTTTTTCTTGCAATCGAGAGAACATCGAAGAGAATATTTTTCCCTTCCACTTTTTCCCCGTGGATGGCAAGCTTGTCTTTACCCGAAATATCCCCGAAAAACGGAGATATTGTCAAGGTTTCGTAAATTGGAAGCCTGAAAAAAGACGAACACAAGTTATGGAATCCGTCTTGTCTTCGCTCCAGGATGCGTAAGGTCAAATTTATTTTCACGGGTGATGTCAAAATAATTCCAGGCATGGACCTGCTCCCTCCAGACAAATGAAAACCCCGGCGTATTACCGCCGGGGTACCGCGTCCGGGTGAGATTTTAAAGCTGGATCAATTTCTTGTTGTCTGGCAGTATTTCGACTTCGACTTCCTTGGTGAGTAGCTCTGCGTAGCTGAAAGACACCGTGCTCTGTTGAGATTCGACGTACATCGTAAACAGATGTGGATAGGTTTCTACGATGACGCCCATTCGTTCTTCAGTTTTTCGCCGTCCCTTGGAAGCCCTGTAACGAACTTTCGAACCTTTGTACAATTCCACCCTGTCGCGGATCGTAGCGAGGTTCGGACTCATAAACGTCACTCCTGTATTTTTGATGGCTGTATTTTACCACACAATTGCCGATAATTCAACCATAGATCGAAAATATTTTAATACTTATTCAATTATTTTACTTTTGCGCAATATCCTTTTTTCCTGCACTCTCCTGGTAACACCAAGGGAATCGAGCAATTCCAGAATCGGAAGTATGAATTTCCGGCTGGAACCGGTAGCATCCCTTACAGTTGCCACCGTAATGTCTCCATCGATGTCCCCAAGTAATTTCACGACGTTTGCCAGGGTGTATTTGTCGATTACATATCCTCCCGGCAGTGTGTAAACCTGTCTTTTGACTTTCAACATGTCCAGTGCTTCTTTAATAATATTTTCGTCCACACCTAGGTCTTTTTTTATCTCTTCTATTTCGGCCATGTTGACACCTTTTTCTTTGCAAAAGGACAATATGGCATTCGCCATCTCGTTTAGTGCGCCTTCTTTCTCGGGAACGAAACCCGACAGGTGCAATCTTTGGGAAGTTTCTTCAACGTATCCGTCCGCAATCAGCTTTTCGATAATTTTTCTCGCGGTACGGGCGGAAAATTCTGTGAGCAGTTTTCTGGCAAACTCTTCGACGGGCATGCCTGGGTTTTCCGGATCCTCTTCATGACGTCGTCCAATCATTTCCTTTGCCCTGGCGGCAAGCTCCTCATAATTGGACCGGGTCATGAAATCGAGTTCCGTAGCACTGAAGTTGACCGTTTCTCCCCTTGTTTCCAAAAGTTGGAGTTTTTCGGAAATGGTCTCCCGTCTTTCCTGCAGTTCGACAGCCAGGTCATTTATTATCCCGTATTTCCATTTTTCCAATATCAAACGGAGTCTGTCATCTGTATTTTTTCTTGCGTCAAGTTTCTCGAGGTGTTTTTTATAGCTGGTTCGTTCAATTCTGCCTCTGGGCCGGGACCCGTTAGGCGATATGATTCTTCCGCCGCCTATTGTCCGCAAGGGGCTGTAAAACCTTATTATGAAAGACTGGTTGATTGATGCTACGATGGGTTCCTCTAGAAGAAGCTGTGCAATCCCTTCCGCTCCCGGATCTATATCAGTCCTGTCAAGCAAGGCGGTTCTGGCGAGCACGTCGGATGTCCCGGTGTGAAGCCTGACCCTTTGCCAGTGTCTCAACGGTTCATCCGCCGAAGGCAAAATCTTAAGGACAACATCCAAGCATCTTGTCGGTTTGTATATTCCTTCTTCGCAGAGGACATCTCCCCTCGAAAGCTCGTCTATAGCAACATCGGCCAGACTTAGCGCAGTCCTTTGACCTGCTACGGCCTCTTCTACCGGGGCTTCATGCACTTGTATAGACCGCACATGGGTTTTTGTTCCTTTCGGCATTATTTCCAGAGGATCGCTAGTGCGCACCTTTCCTCGGTAGGCCGTCCCCGTTACTACAGTTCCGAAACCCTTTACTTTAAATGCCCTGTCGATGGGCAGGAAAAAGGCCCCTTCCAGGTTTTTGGGAGAGATGCCGTCGATCATCTCGTCTATAAGTCGTTTAAGCTTTTCAAGCCCTGTTCCATCAAGTGCGGAAACCTTTACCAGAGGCATACCTTCCAGAAAAGTCCCTCTGACCTCGTCTTTGATCTCCTCCGCGGCAAGTTCAAGCAAGTCCTCATCGACCAAGTCCGCCTTGGTCAGAGCAATCACGCCTTTTTTTACACCCAATAGTCCAAGTATTTCCAGATGTTCCCTGGTCTGGGCCTTGACTCCTTCGTCTGCTGCTACAGTGAATATAACGCCGTCTATCCCGGCTGCTCCGGCAACCATCTGCCTGATAAATCTTTCATGCCCTGGCACGTCCACAATGCTGACAATACGACCGCTTGGCAGTTTAAGGGGGGCAAAACCCAATTCTATGGTAATACCCCTTTTTTTTTCGTCACGGAGTCTGTCACAGTCGATCCCTGTCAGCGCTCTGACTAGGGTTGTCTTCCCGTGATCTATGTGCCCCGCCGTTCCGAGCACGACCGGATATTCGGACATCGCGACGTCCCTCCCGCCGTCAATCATGGAAAATAACCTTCATGGCTTCGACAACGGCATCCATGTCGTCATCGAAAAAAGTACGAAGGTGCAAAAAAACCGCACCCTTTTCTGCAACTCCCACAACTGGCGGATTATTTGCACGTAGAAGCTCGAAGATTTTCTGCTCGCTCAAATACGAAGACTGTATTTTGATTGCCGCACCTTTTAACACCTTTTCGGGAAAGGCTCCGCCCCCAACGACATCGTCCCTTTCAACGACGGTTACCTTACACCGGTCTCCTGCAACATCAATGATACGATCCCGAAGATCGTTTGCGATTTTCGCGAGATCCTCCCCGCGTACGGAAAGCATCTTCAACGTTGGAATCTTTTCGTGTTTTTCCTCCAAGTATAATCTTAGCGTCGCTTCAAGTCCGGCCAGAGTCATCTTGTCGAGCCTCAGCGCCCGCAGAAGGGGATGCTTTTTCATTTTTTCCAGCAAAGGACGTCTGCCCGCTATACAACCTGCCTGAGGTCCCCCGAGAAGCTTGTCGCCTGAAAAAGTAACAATGTCGACTCCCGATTCTACACATTCTTTTACCGTCGGTTCGCCTGCAAGGCCTAACATACTGCAATCAGTAAGCACTCCGCTTCCAAGGTCTTCTGCGAACAAAAGGCCGTTTTCCTTCGCCAAGGATGCCAACTCATGCCTGGACGCCTCTTCGTGGAAACCGACGATCCGGAAATTTGAAGGATGCACTTTAAGGATCATTCCGGTTTTTTCGGAAATCGCCTTTTTAAAGTCTTCAACCCGCGTTCTGTTTGTAGTTCCCACTTCCACTAGCTTTGCGCCTGAAAATGCCATTATGTCAGGTATACGAAAGGAACCTCCAATTTCTACCAGTTCCCCTCTTGAAACAATAACTTCACTGTCCGAGGCAAACGTCGCAAGCAAAAGCAAAACAGCCCCGGCATTGTTGTTCACTACAAGGGCTGAGTCGCTTCCCGTGAGCTGGCACAGAAGCCATTCGACGTGGTCGTTTCTTTGACCGCGCCCTCCTGTTTCGATGTCGTATTCGAGATTGCTATAGCCTGCGGCAACTTCCCTTACGGCATCTACAGCCTCACGCGCAAGGCAAGAACGCCCGAGGTTGGTATGAACTATAACACCTGTGGCGTTTATGACCTTGCACGGGCTCCTGCGCGAATGCTTTCGGAGTCTTTTTTCTATTTCGCTTTGTATATTTTCCAAAGATATCGGGCTGGTATTTCCTTCGAGAATTGATTTTCTATACTCTCCAATTACGTCGGAAACTACGGATTTCACCGATTTTCGTCCCAGCCTGGTTTCGTAACAGGAAATACCTTGTAAAGAAAGAAGTTCATCCATGGCTGGCAATTGCCTCAGACTTTCTCTCTGGATCTGATTCATTTGAAGGCCTCCCGAAAATACTGGTAATTGTTCAAGTTTACAACCAACATCCGCCAAATGCAGGGAGGTTTATGGTTTGGTCCGTCCCAAAATGTTATCATTGACTTCGATCTGATTCAAAAAGGGGACAGACATGATGCAGGACATAGATGCGCGAGGCAAACCTTGCCCAAAACCCGTCATGATGGCTAAAAAAGCTCTTGAGAAAACAGATGGTAATTTCAGGATTCTACTGGACTCCAGGGTTTCTGTCGAAAACGTCCGAAGGTTCCTTGAAAGCCAGAGTTGCAACGTTTCCATTACAGAAGAAACGCAGGGCACATTTATACTTGTTTGTTCACAACCCTCAGAAACCACCAAAGAGACTGTAAATGTGGATTACATAAATCTCCAGCCAAATTCAGGCTCGAAAAAAATAAACGTGCTAGTTACCTCGAATGTCCTTGGAAGCAGCGATGAAGAGCTTGGGGAAGTCCTCATGAAAGGCTTTTTAAGTACTTTGGCCTCCTCTGACGTCAATTGCGGTACCATTGCCCTGATGAACGGTGGGGTACTGCTCGCCTTGCCGGAAAACTCTGCATCAGAAAGCTTGCGTGCCCTGGAAACCAAAGGTTGGCGCGTACTTGTCTGTGGAACCTGTACGAACCATTACGGGATAACAGACCGCATTGCAGCAGGTTCAATCTCGAACATGTTCGAAATAACCGAATCCCTTCTTGACGCGGACAATACACTGACAGTCCCATGAAGCCATCTTAAAAACCGCGAAGAAGACGTTCCCAAATGGCGTTTCCCACCCGCATTCCACGGGGAGATAACGCGACTCCGTCTTTTTTCCGCAATAAATAATGATTTGGGAGGGCATTCAACTGCTCGCGCAACAGGGATGCTCTCTCCGTACCGAATTTTTCTTCATAAATTTTTAAATTTAACCCCCAGGATGTCCTGAGAGCCAAAATGGCGGACTCAGAAGCGGCAGCATCACCGGAAAGCCTTTCGGTCCATTCCTTGACGCTTTTCCCGGCCTCAAGCCGGCGACAGTAAGTATCAAGGTCTCGAACATTTTTGTACCTTCGCCCACCCAAAAGACCCCAGGCTGATGGCCCCAAACCTAAACAATCCCTTCCGTACCAATAACCCAGGTTATGAAAACACCACTTTGAATCGATACAGAAACTTGAAATCTCGTATTGCAGGTACCCCTTTTGTCCCAAGTAAAACTGGGTCCAGCGGTAAAAGGGATAACCATCCGACGGGTCCGACACTGGAACACCGGCCCACGCTGAACCAGGTTCTATCGAAAGCTGATAGGCCGAGACGTGCGGGACTTTCCTTTTGGCCAGGTTCCGCAATGTTTCATGCCAATCGCGGAGACCCTGTCCGGGTATTCCGAAAATAAGGTCACAACTCGTAAGAAACCCGGCCTCAAGACAAGCGTCTAGGGCGCAAAGAGCCATTTTAGCGTTGTGCAAGCGTCCAAGTCGCAAGAGTTCGTGGTCCCGGAGGCTTTGTATGCCAAGACTGACTCTAGTTACGCCTGATTCTTTCCAGAATGAAAGGTGTTCCTGCGTGAGCGACTCCGGATTTGCTTCTACCGTCATTTCCTCAAGTTTTGAAAGGTCGAAATACGCCGCAAGGAGTTTAGCAAGCTTTTCCCACTGTGAAGGGGAAAGAACCGTTGGAGTCCCGCCACCGATGTAAAGGCTTCTCACAGGTTCTCTCGAACTAGATTTAAAGGTCCAGGCGGAAGCTTCCGCTGCCAAAGCGTCCAGGTATGCTTCAATGCAGGAATCCTCTGCTTCAAGGCTGTAAAAAGAACAATATGGACATTTCCGCCTGCAGAAAGGGATATGTACATAAAGGGAAAGACCTTTGTCGAAATTCCTCAGTTCTGTCCCTCCTCTTCGGATTGAAGGAAGGAAAGAAAAGCCTCTTGCGGGATCGAGACTTTCCCGATCTGTTTCATTTTCTTCTTGCCTTCTTTCTGTTTCTCCAGGAGTTTTCGCTTCCTGGTGATGTCTCCACCGTAACACTTTGAAAGTACGTCCTTTCGAAGCGGTTTGACGTTTTGTCTTACGATTACACGTTTCCCGATAGCAGCCTGTATCGGGACTTCAAAAAGCTGCCTCGGAATAAGCTCCTTGAGTTTCCTGACCGCCGACTGCCCCCTGTGGTACGCTTCATCCCTGTGGCAGATAAAAGAAAAGGCGTCTACAGGATCTCCTGCTATCAGCACGTCCACTTTTACAAGATCCGATACCCTGTAGCCTATATGTTCATAGTCTATGGAAGCAAAACCCCTGGTAACGGATTTTATCTTGTCGTGAAAATCAATGATGAATTCAGCGAGGGGAAGATCGTAAACAACCCTTACCCTGTCGGGAGTTATGTAATCCATATTTGAAAAAATACCCCGACGGTCTTGACATACCTGCATAACTTTCCCCACGTAATCGCCGGGCACAAATATGGTGACACGAATGAAAGGTTCGCTGATTTCCTCTATTTCACCGGATCCGGGAAAATCCGACGGCTTTTGGGCCTCTATGATCGACCCGTCAGAGCATTTGATCCTGTATACGACGTTTGGCGCGGTAGCGACCAGGTTTATGTCGAATTCCCTGTTTAACCGCTCCCTGGCGATATCCATGTGCAGGAGCCCCAGAAAACCGCAGCGAAAACCAAAGCCAAGAGCTGTGGATGTTTCCGGTTCAAAGTAGATTGCCGAGTCATTCAACTGCAACTTTTCAAGGGCTTCGCGGAGTTGGCCGTAATCTTCCCTTTCAACGGGGTAAAAACCACAAAACACCACGGGCTTGATTTTCCTGTATCCGGGGAGAGGTTTCCGAGCCGGGTTGCCGGCCGAAGTGACAGTGTCACCAACCCTCGCTTCCGATACCGATTTTATGTTGGCTACCATATATCCTACGTCTCCTGGTCCGAGTTCTTCCGCCGGACGCATGTCCGGCCTGAAAAGGCCTACTTCTTCGACCTGGTAAGTCCTCGAGGTAGCCATGAAAGCTATGGTGTCGCCCGGCTTTATCGAGCCATTGGCAACCCTGATGGAACAAATGACACCTCTGTAATTGTTGTAGATGGAATCAAAAACCAAAGCCTGCAGTGGAGCATCGTAATTCCCTTTTGGAGGTGGAACCTTGTCGATAATTGCCTGGATTACACCATCGATACCTGTTCCATCCTTGGCACTGACGAGGCAGGCTTCAGATGCGTCTACGCCAATGAGTTCTTCTATTTCATTTTTAACGACCTCGGGTTGTGCAGACGGCAAGTCTATCTTGTTTATTACCGGCACGATCTCGAGTCCCTGTTCGACGGCAAGGTAGGCATTGGCCACAGTCTGGGCTTCCACTCCCTGCGAAGCGTCGACAACAAGCAGCGCTCCTTCGCAGGCAGCAAGCGAGCGAGAAACTTCGTAGCTGAAATCCACGTGACCCGGCGTATCTATCAGATTCAGAATGTATTCCTGTCCGTCGTCGGCCTTATATTTCATCTGAACAGGTACAAGTTTTATGGTTATCCCTCTTTCCCTTTCCAGGTCAAGGGAGTCCAGAACTTGCTCGCGCATGCTTCTTGCCTCAACGGTCATTGTCTTTTCCAACAGCCGATCGGCCAAAGTAGATTTACCGTGGTCGATGTGTGCGATGATGCAAAAATTACGGATGCGGGACAATCTGCTTTCCATGACATCACTCCTAAAAAAGAACGTCCCATATTTTAGCGGCACCCGACCCTATTGTCATTGAGTTTGAAAAGCTATGGAGCCGGTTTGGAAATTCACAGGCCACGTAAGGCCCGGTTTTCCCGCCACCAGGCGAGAAGCTGGTCAAAGGTGTTGATATTTCGGAAGGACTCGCGGTATCCAGGTATGTGATGCAACAGATCCTCTTCCACCAAAGTGACATGAAGGTCCTTGAAAATAGACGTGACCTTTCTTTGCCCGCTCTCGATCGCATGTTCAACCGGGCTGAGGCACGTCCTGGAATAAAAGGCGTGCAGCGGTTCCATGTATCCGTCCAGCACGGGAACCACAACGTCTGAAGCAGGTTCCCGTAATGCCCAGATGTGTCTTATGACGTTTTCCATCAGACTGGGCATGTCACTCCCGGCCAGAAATATCCAGTCGTGAGATGCTCTTTTCAGGCCTTGCAAAAGCCCTTCGAGCGGCCCTGCGCAATTTATTGAGTCCGGAAGGATTTCATGAATCAGTTCAAAGTAGCGTGAAGGTATTCCCCTTTTTTTGATAATTTCGAAATCGTCTGGAGAACAGGAAAGCAACACTTCCGGAAAGACCGCGGAAACCCTAACGAGCGTCTCGTCAATCAAGCTTTTACCGCCGACTGACAGGTACAGCTTTTTTTTGCCAATTCGTTTCCCAGCGCCACCGGCCAAAATAACGGCAGTTACAGGTAAAAACCACCCGAAGCGATTGGACGTTTCCGGAAGGATCATATTTACCCCTCAGACTACCCTTTCTGCCCTGGATACGTACTATATTCCAATATATCTTTCACACAAACCTCGAATTACAAGCCAAAGGCATAATCCAAAAATCGAGGTGATATAACATCCTGCGAAGGCGGTTCGACAACGGAATCTCCTTTGCAAGATCTTCCTCGGATAAAGCCAGAAACATACAAGACCCAGGAAATTAGTCAGGCCTGGCAAGCAAAAAAACCAGCGGAAGTGCCCGGGAGCCTACATGCCCAGATAAGCCTTTCTGACCTCCTCTGAATCCAAAAGCTCTTTAGCCGTTCCGGAAAGTACAATCCTCCCCGTCTGGATTACATACCCTCTGTGAGCGATCTCGAGCGCCTCCTGCACCATCTGTTCCACCAGCAGTATCGTCGTTCCGGATTTGTTGATCTCCACTATATTTTCCATAACCTTTTCGACCAGGGCGGGCATGAGGCCCAGGGAAAGTTCATCGATCATCAGAAGACTAGGTTTTATCATGAGCCCCCGCGCGATGGCAAGCATTTGCTGCTCACCACCGCTCATGGTTTCAGCCAGCTGTTTTTCGCGTTTGGCGAGAATAGGGAAAAGGTTGAAAACCTCTTCCATTCGCTCTTTTATAAATGACCTGTCGTTGCTTGTAAAAGCCCCCAGTTCCAGGTTTTCCCTGACAGTCAGCTTGCCGAAAAGACGACGTCCTTCCGGGACGTAGCTTATGCCTTTTCGCAGCGTATTATGGGCCGGGGAATGAGTAATATCCTCACCGTTAAAACTGATTTTGCCTTTCCAGGGATGCATAAGACCAGCAATAGTACGCATCGTCGTGGTTTTCCCAGCTCCATTGGCACCGACTATGGCCACAATTTCACCCTCTTTTACTTCCAGGGAGACGCCATGGATTACAGGTATGCCGCCATATCCGCAATGTACGTTTTCGACTTTCAGAAGAACATCATTCATAACGTTTCGCCTGCCCCGATTCCTTAAGCCTTCGGCTGTATTTTTCACCAAAATACGCCTTTATGACTCTTTCATCGTTAATTATATCCCGAGGAGGGCCTTCGGCGATCTTTATGCCACCTTCGAGAACTACGACCTTGTCGGCTATCGGCATGATAGCTTCCATGATGTGTTCGACAATGAGAAGGGTCAAACCCCGGTCTTTCAATCTGCTTACCAGTTCGACCGATTCCTTTACTTCTGTCGTTGTCAATCCGGCCATGGCCTCGTCGAGCATTAAAAGTAACGGACTGGTAGCAAGGGAGCGAGCAACTTCAAGTCTCTTTTTTTGCCCGATAGTCAAATCTCCCGCAAGACGGTGCGCCAGGTCTTCCAGCCTGCAATCCCTCAGGCATTCCCACGCCAGTTCATGAGCCTTGTTTATGTCTTTTTCTCTCAAAAACGCGCCGACAAGAACATTATCAAGCACGGGCATTTCGCTCAAGGGATGCACAACCTGGAATGTTCTGACGGCTCCTTTTCTGGCAATGACATGAGCGGGAAGACCGGTGACGTCTTCGCCGTTGAAAAATATCTTTCCTTCGGTGGGAGGGAAAAAACCGGAAACGCAATTGAAAAGCGTAGTCTTCCCGGCACCGTTGGGCCCTATCAACCCCACGATTTGGCCCTTTTCCACGGAGAAGCTGACTGAATCATTGGCGACTAGGGAGCCGAATTTCATCGTTAGGTCATGTATCTCCAGCATGGCCATGTCAATCGTTCTCCTTTCCCACCGACTCGCGCTCGACCATGCGACGTCTGAGATAACTGAAAATGCCCACTACTCCCTTGGGCTGTTTGACTACGACAAGGATAATAAGCAGCCCAAAGATGATCAGGTCGACGCCCCCGCCAAGGCCGCCCAGAAAGGCCCGGCTATATTCCTGCAGCGGGACAAGAACTGCAGCCCCTACAAGAGGGCCAAAGAGGGTACCTGTTCCACCCAGTATGGTTACAAGAACAAACTTCATGGACATGTCAAGCGACATGACCATCGGCGGGTCCACGCGGTAATTATATTGGGCAAAAAAGGCCCCGCACAGCGCCGCCAGAAAAGCCGAAACAGCCATTGCGGAAAGTTTGGCCTTCGTGCTGTCTACCCCGAGAGCTTCGGCAGTTTCCTGTCCTTCACGAACAGCCCGGAGATAATAACCTATTCTGTGACGTTCCATCCAGCGCACCACTCCGAACACTAAACCAAAAAGGAACAAGGCACCGTAATAATATCCCACCTTCGACTGGTACCATACAAAGTTCACGATGCCTTGCTCGGAGATCGAATAGTCCAGACCTATGGCGCCTCCTACCCAATACCAGACCATAAAGAGTCTGTTGAAAATTTCGACAATGGCGAAAGTCGCTATCGCAAAGTAATGCCCAGACAGGCGGAACACGGGCCAACTGATCAGAACGGCAATACCGGCCGCCAGGAATGCCCCTACAAGAGCGCCGGGCCATGGCGTCATTCCGTACTTGACGACAGCCATAGCCGCACCATACGCTCCTATTCCAAAAAAAACGGAATGCCCGAAAGACACCTGGCCGCAATAACCACCCACAATATTCCACGACTGGGACATGCTGGCCATGAGAAAAATCATAAGTATCACGTGCATTGTAAGTGAATTTTCACGAATCCCCGGTATCGCCGGCAACAGGGCGAACAGGATTATCAGAACAAAAAGCAACCAGTCCTTGCGTTCGATCTTCCTTTTCATCAGGCGGTCACCACCCGAAAAGGCCCTTGGGCCTTACCATAACAACAAGAAGATAAAGTGCGAAAACAGCGACATATTTAAAAACAGGCGCTATAAAAAAGCCGCTTAAAGACTCGACAAGACCGACCAAAAGCGCCGCGAATAGTGCGCCCGGGATACTGCCGAACCCACCCATGGCGACTATCACAAAGGCCAGTAGACCGAAAAGAAGCCCAACTTCCGGGTGAACCGCCAGATAAGACGGAAGAAGTCCTCCTGCTATCCCTACGCAAGCCCCTCCCAGTCCGAAAACAAGCAAATAAATACGCTCCGTGTCGATACCCATAAGTTCCGCCGCTTCCTTGTCCATGGCTGTCGCCTGGATCGCCCATCCGAGTCTGGTCTTTTTAACCATGTAATATACGAGTACAATGACGACGAGCGCACCCAACGCCGTAACAAGTTGTGGCACCGGGAAAATGACTCCTCCGGTTTCAATGGTCTTACCGCCAAGAACGGTTTTTGATAAAAGTCGGAAATTAGGAGAAAACAGATACAGGCATACATTCTTAAGAAACATGGAAAGGCCGAAAGTCGCAAGAAGGGCCGAAATTGCCGATCGTCCTACGGTATAGCGAATGATCAGTTTATATGTCAGTGCTCCTATGAAAAAAAGGAAGGCACCGGAAACGATCCAGGAAAGGACGGGATCTACCCCCAAAAGTGCGCCAATCCAGAAACTGGTGTACATTGCGACCATGAGATAATCACCATGGGCGAAGTTGATCACATCCATGACTCCCCATATAAGGCTCAACCCTGTGGCGACCAGCGCGTAAACCAGGCCATTCAAAATGCCGTTTACCAGGACCTGCAAAAAGGCAATCATGGGCAAACCTCCCTGCACAGCAAATTAAACCGCTTCGACAACAGGCAGGCAGCAGATAAATCCTGCTGCCTGCGGTATTCAAGAAAATCCCTCAGACATTCCGCAGTTTTTAGCGTTACATTCTGCTACTACCTTTTGTCCCAGGGTACCATGGGCACGATTGGTTCGGCCTGCATGTATTCTTCGGGATAGATTATCGTATATTCTCCACCCTGGAGCTGTGTCAGGAAACTTTGCGCCCTTATATTCTGTCCGCCGGGTGCGAACTCGACCTTTCCGCCAAGTGAAAGCGGAGAATCCCAAACATTTTCATGTAGAGTTTTCGCCACAGTATCGTAATCAAGGGTTCCTGCTTTTTCTATGGCCTGAGCCAGAATGAACATGGCCACGGCTTCCTGAATGCTGTCACTGTCAAAAGGAACGCTCGGGGTTGTCTTCTCCTTGTATATAGCCTCCACAGGCGCAACATCAGGCATCAAATGAGCAAACTGCGGTGCATATCCCATGCCGCCCGAGAAGTAATTGGCGTCGTCACCAAGCTGCCTGGTGATCATCGGGTCCTGATAACCGGTACAGTAGTTCAAGGCCGCCTTCGGAAGCCAGTTGAGCTCCTTCATGGTCCGCACCCATAGCGTATAGTCGCCTCCAAGGCAAGCACCGAACACCACGTCGGGGTTAGCGGCCTTCAAGGTCTGAACTTCGCTGTTCATGCTCGTTGCACCGGGGCTGAAAGGCACATCGGCCACAACCTCGAACCCGGCGTCTTTCGCCGCAGCCTTGCCTTCATCGGCAGCATGCTTGCCGAACTCCGTGTTTTCATAAATGATCCCTACGGTTTTAAAATCCGTGCCTCGTGTTTCGTTCATCCATTTCATGAACTCGACAAACTCATGAGACTCCGTCTTGTCAGTGGGAGCCATCCTGAAGAAATATTTAAACCCACGTTCCGTCAACGCCGCCGAACTGGAACAGCCACACATGAAAATCTTCTTCTGCATTTCCGCAACAAAGCTGGCCGGTTTCGTCACAGCGCTGTTGTAAGATCCAATGATTGCGTATACTTTTTCCTGGTTGAACAAGCGCTCTGCTTCGGCCTTTCCTATGTCGGGCTTGCCCTGATGGTCGGCATGCACCAGTACGATCTTGTGACCGCCGAGGATCCCTTCCTGTGCAGCGAGAGGAATATTCATGTTCGGGTAGGAATTGTTGATCACTTCGACAGCTGTCTCTACAGCAGCCCTGCATCTTTGGCCCGCCGTGGCGACAGGTCCGGTGAGCGGGAAAAGTGTACCTATTTTAATCACCTTCTCCTCGGCAAAACCGGCCCCGGCAAGCGTTCCCACCAGCAACACCACCACCGCAAGTACCGCAATAAATCGCCCGGGTGACACTTTCTTCATGCTGCTCTCCTCCTTTCGTTTCTGCACGCACATTCAGGCGTCCCATAACCACTGAACCCTGCACCTATAATCGTTGACATTTTTGCTTATTCGCTAAATAATGTCAGGTACCAATTACAACCTAAAGAAAGTTTGGTGATAAAGTATGGAAGATCGTCAACCTCTCTACGAAGGCAAGGCGAAAAGGCTTTTCCCGGGAGAAGAACCGAATACGCTGATCGTAGAGTACAAGGACAGCCTCACCGCTTATAATGCACAGAAAAAGGCAAGCATGGAAGGGAAAGGAACGCTAAACAACCAAATCAGTGCCCTCCTTTTCGATTACCTCGAGAAAAATGGTATCAGGACACATTACATACAAATAATAGATAAAAACCACCAGCTCGTCAAAAAAACAAAAATTATTCCCCTTGAAGTAGTAGTACGCAATATAACGACAGGCTCAATTTGCAAGAGGCTTGGAGTGCCGGAAGGCAAAAGACTTGATCCCGGCCTCGTGGAATTCTACCTGAAGAATGACGACCTTGGTGATCCCATAGTAACCGAAGGCCAGGCAGTGATTTTTGGTTGGGCCACCAGGGAAGAAATCAAAGAAATGAAGACCTTGGCCCTGAAGGTCAACGACCTGCTACGTGCATTCTTTGAGGAAAGAAACGTCGTGCTTGTTGATTTCAAACTCGAGTTCGGCCGTACCGAAGAAGGGGAAATGGTTGTAGCCGATGAGATTTCTCCGGATACATGCCGCTTCTGGGACACTTCAAGCCGTAACAGCCTTGACAAGGATCGTTTCAGGAAAGATCTGGGCAACGTTCTTGAGGCCTATGAAGAAATCAAACGGCGCATTTGCGCAGGGGAGAGAAAGTAATGAGTTATACGGTGGAAGTTCTTGTCTACCTGAAAAATGGCGTCCTGGATACCCAGGGAAAGGCGGTCAAACAGTCTTTGCGGCGTTTGGGCTTTGAAGACCTTGAAGATGTGAGGGTAGGGAAATACATACAACTCAGGATAAACGCGGAAAACAAGGAAGTCGCCAGGGCACGCACTAAGGAAATGTGCGTCGAACTGCTCGTAAACGAATTAATCGAGGAGTTCGACATAAAGGTAGTTGACTGACCATGCGGGCCGCAGTCGTAGTCTTTCCCGGAAGCAATTGCGACAGGGATGTGATTCACGCGCTTAGAACAACCATCTCCGCAGATACGGAAACCCTGTGGTATGAATCCTCGGACTTGCCGAAAAATATCGATCTCATAGTGTTGCCGGGTGGGTTTTCTTACGGCGACTATCTAAGGTGTGGAGCCATGGCGGCGAGAACACCGGTGATGAAAGCCGTCCGCCATTTCGCCGAAAGGGGCGGCCTCGTACTGGGAATATGCAACGGTTTCCAGGTCCTCACGGAGTCGCGTCTGTTGCCGGGCGCTATACTCGCAAACCAAAGCCTGACTTTCATTTGCCGCAGCTGCACGGTAAGGGTCGAACGTACAGATACGCCCTTTACTCTCGGCTGCCGCGAAAACCAGGTGCTTGAAATGCCAATAGCCCATCACGAGGGACTTTATTTTCTTCCCGAGGAAGAGATAAGCCGTTTGAAAAAAGAGAAGAGGGTGGTCTTCCGGTATTGCGGACCCGATGGTGAGCTTGACGACAGTCATAACCCAAACGGTTCACTAGATAACATCGCAGGCATAGTAAACGAAAGGGGCAATGTGATGGGTCTCATGCCCCATCCGGAAAGGGCCTCGGAAAAAATCCTCGGTTCCGATGACGGCGCCTTGATATGGAATTCCCTGCGTATATGGCTTGAAAAGGGAGGCCGTTAGAAATGGACTACAAAAATTTTGGCCTGCGAAAAGAAGAATATGAAACAATCAAAAAACAACTGGGCAGAGAACCCAACGAAGCGGAATTGAGAATCCTCGGCGTAATGTGGTCCGAACACTGCAGCTACAAATCGACAAGGCGACTTTTGAGGCAATTCTCCTCCGAAGGAAAGCAAGTCCTGCAGGGACCAGGTGAAAATGCCGGGATCGTAGACATAGGCGAAGGACTGGCCGTGGCCTTCAAGGTGGAAAGTCACAATCACCCTTCAGCCGTTTCCCCCTATCAGGGAGCTGCTACAGGCGTCGGCGGGATCATACGGGATATTCTTGCCATGGGCGCCTGGCCGGTCGCATGTATGGACGGTTTGTTTTTCGGTGACCCATCCAAGGAAAAAACCGCGGGTCTTATGCAGGGAGTCATTTCAGGCATAGGTGGATATGGAAACGCCGTGGGAGTCCCCACTGTCGGTGGGAAAACGGTTTTCGACGGATGTTACGATGGAAATCCTCTTGTAAACGCCTTTTGCGCCGGGCTTGTGAGGCATGACGGCATCGTCAGGTCCAACACGGCAAAACCTGGTCAAATCACGGTTCTTCTCGGTTCGCGCACAGGCAGGGACGGCATAGCAGGCGCGGCTTTCGCCTCCGCCCGGCTGGAAGAAGACACGAAAGGAAGTCGTCCACAAGTTCAAATCGGCGACCCCTTCGTAGAAAAGCTTCTTATAGAATGTTGCCACGAGCTCCTGAGCAAAGGCCTGATCGTCAGCATGCAGGACATGGGAGCCGCCGGCATAACCTCTTCGGCAAGTGAAATAGCCGCAAAAAGCGGTAGGGGCGTATTGATTCACGCCGAAAAAGTGCCACTCAGGGAAACGGGCATGAATGCCTGGGAAATAGCCCTCTCCGAATCGCAGGAAAGGATGTTGCTCGTTATAGAACCTCGTGATTTCGATACCGTCGCGGAGTGCGCCGGGAAATGGCAACTGGAGTGCGCTGCGATCGGTGAAATAACCGACGATGGACGTTTCCGGATTATGGAAAAAGGCAAGACCGTAGTCGACCTGCCGGCGGAAATCGTGGGAGGTGGATGTCCGGAAATCCACTGGCCCTCCAAACCTCTTTCCGAATCACGGACAAAAGATCTCACAGACACCGTAGAACCGGAGTATCCCGACGAATGGGGGAATCACGTTCTGGATCTGCTCTCCTCGCCGAACCTTAAAGAAAGTGCCTGGATATACGAGCAATATGATCACATGGTCCAAATAAATACCGTTGTCCCGCCT
>DMCT01000150.1 GCA_003446665.1 Synergistaceae bacterium | reverse complement strand
GCCGTGGCCCGATTCCTGACAAAACCCAGATTACCGCCACAAGAACAGCCTGTAGAAACACTGCCATGAAAAACCTTTGAGTCTGGTGACCTTTCTTCCAATGTCCAACTTCATGGGCAAGTATGGCAACGACCTCCTCCTCGCTTTTGGACTTCAGCAAACTGTCGACGAGCAAAAACCTTCTGGCTCGTCCAAGACCGGAAAGCATGGCGTTTGGAGGCATGGGCTTTTGGGAGGTGTCCACTACCTGTAATTTTAGTGGTGTCAGCCCTGCAGATCTGAAAATTTCAAGAAGTTTTTCCTTGAGCGCTCCTTCGGGAAAATCCTTGACCCGAAAGAACACGGGCAACAGGAAAACAGGGAAAAGCCATACAAGCAGAAATTCCGCAAAAACAAGCGCCACGTAAATCCCCAAAAAGCCGCCTGCGGCTTCAGAGAGGAATACAGCACCACCAAGGGCACCTGCCGAAAGAGTCGCGGCCAGCAGAAGATAAAGCGACTGGTCATACCAGAAACGCCGCGCATCACCCAGGGTAGAAGGCCTGTCTCTTTCAACCAGGAACACCCGGGCCCACGACCAGGGCAAAACGACACACCACGCGGCCAAGGCGGAAAGAGCTCCCATCAGGACTCCAGCCCCAGCGTGACTGCCCATGACGGCAAGCGCCCATGCACCGGTTTTTTCCAAAAGGGGTGTAAAAAGCACGTAAAGAACCAGAGCATATAGGCTGGATGTGATTCCAAGGCGGATCGCCGTCTTTCCGCGGGCCAGGCAGACAGACCTTCTCCATACAAAAGGGTTGCTTAAAAACCTGCCTGTTTCCGGAGGAATGCTCTCAGGGAGCCCTTGGAGAAAACGCCATTCGGCAAGATGAATCATTATTTCCAAAAGAGCTGCCAACGCCACGATCCACTTCACCAATGATCCATCCATCAGGCTATGTCCCTTCTTTCGCTCTTTGGTGGTCCCGTGTCCTGTATAATAGTCTTTATAACGTCTGAGGCAACAAGCCGAGAAGAAAGTACCGACGAAAATCCGCCCCCGGTGGTGATATTATGGCGAAAAGGGAAAGGACGTCCATTGAAGAAGAGCGAATTTCAGCTCATGTGGAAGACTACCTCGAAAGGCTTAGAAAAAGCGGTTTCAGGATGACCCATCAAAGGCGGCTTATCATCGAGACGCTCCTTCGGAACATAGGCAGCCATCCCAACGCCAGGGAACTTTTAGACCTGGTCCAGCGCGAGGATGATACAATAGGCATAGCTACGGTATACAGGACCATAGAGCTCCTTTCACGCATGGGCTTGCTGAATTTGATAAATCTGGACGAAGGGTTCAGCCGGTTTGAAGTACCCGATGAGCAAATGCATTTCCATCTTTACTGCAGGTCCTGCGGCAAAGTTATCCATCTTTCGAAGGAGAGCGCGAAGACGGAGACAGTGCGAAAGTGGGCCAAAGAAGCCGGATACGAAATTCTGCCCCAGACCTTTGAAATCGCTGGAATCTGCCAGGATTGCCTGGAAAGGGGCATCCTGGAGGAGCCCTTCTCCCTGAGCGGGCGGCCCCGCTGCGGCCGGCCCTGCTGGAGGGGGAAAAGCGGAATGCGAAAGGACAGATAAAAACTTTGCACACTGTGGCTACTTCGAGGATTTCCCGAAAAAACGGACAAAAGAGGTGAATTTTCATGAAAGCGAAGATTAGCGTAATAATTATTGGTTTTTTGGTCCTGGCTCTCTTTTCCGGTTCTATGGCGTCGGCTTCCATCCCGGAACGCATGAGCGGGAATTACATCGGCACCTTCATAGGTGACGATTATGGATCCTTGAGGCTTACCGTCTCTCCCGACGGACTCATCACAGGAATAGCCCACTCCAATGTTAGCCTGGAAGATTTGACAGTCAATGGTACCTGCAACTATGACGGGACATGTGAATTCATGACGGAAGAAAAACCCATGCGGTTTTTCGGATCCATCGATTTCATGAACCGATTCATTGGAAAGTGGGAATCAACCGAGGGCTCGAAGAGGGGTTCCTTCACGGCCATGATATCCAGGGAATAAAATCCCTGCCGGAACCACTCGCCTCCCATCAAAGCACGCGGGAAGGCCCGCACCCATAGACCTGCAGTTGATCGGCGGCATGCATATGTTTGTGTGCCTTTTCAATTTTTGTGCCTTCCTCCCTCAGGGGGTTCGGCTTCCCCGGATTCATCGTAGCCCTTTCGTTTAGATTTTCTGATGAGGTAACGAAGGCATTTCGTTTAGTTTTTAGGTGAGGCAACTCGTAAACTTGACAGGAGTCAATTTCACCAGATAGAATTCTTCTGAGAATAGTTATCGTTATCTTTTTTGCCAAGGCACGAAAAGATAGTGATTTCTTTTCTTCGTTTTCTCTTCTCCCTACGCAGGGGAGGGCAGATATTCGCTCTCCCCTTTTTCTGACTGGTCATTTGATTAACAAGAACGGAAACCCGAAAAAACGAAAATTTCTGGAGGTGTGAATCATGAAAATAGCCGTAGCCGCACAGGAGGGAAACGTTTGCCCTCACTTTGGGCATGCGCCGACCTACGCCGTTTTTACCGTCGATGAAGAAGGAAACATCCTCGACCAAGCGGATCTTCCCAACCCCGGCCATGCACCGGGGGTTTTGCCGCAATGGCTTGGAAACCTTGGAGTGGACGTCATTATCGCTGGAGGAATGGGCCCCCGTGCGGAAGATCTGTTTCGCGGGCAGGGGATAGAACCTGTAATAGGTGCTACGGGCAACGTGAAAGAAGTTGTAGCAGCCTATTTCCGAGGGATTCTCGAAAAGGGGCCTAGCGCCTGCCATCATGAGTATCACGAAAAGGGGCACCAGTGCAGCCATAATGACCATAATGGTAAAACCCAATGAGCCCCCTGACCATTGCTGTGGCCAGCGGCAAGGGCGGAACTGGCAAGAGTAGTGTCAGTGCTTCTCTTGCCGTCTCTGTACCGGATATTCTTGCCGTGGATGCCGACGTGGAGGAACCGAACCTCGGGGTTCTTCTTGGATCTGAACCTTTGGAAAGCGCCCTTATTTCATTGAAGGTACCGGCAATCGACAGCAGGCTCTGCACAAGATGCGGGGAATGCGTTTCAGCCTGCAAGTTCGGTGCCCTGACAATGTTCGGGGAGACCCCTCCGAAGGTAAATGATCTTTGCCATGGTTGCGGACTTTGTACAATGGTTTGCCCCACTGGAGCCATATCGGAAATCGACAGGCCAATCGGTGAAATAAGGCATTTAAAGACAATCAAGGGAGAACTCTATGAAGGACGCCTGCATGTAGGCAAGCCGAACCCCGTCCCTGTAATTGAGGGCCTCATAAAGACCGTTCAAGGCATAAACGTACCCAAGGTCATAGACTGTGCGCCGGGAAACGCATGCCCCATGGTCGCCGGCGTGCGATACGCCGATGCCGTTTTGCTCGTTACGGAGCCTACCCCTTTTGGTTCAGCAGACCTGGATCTTGCGTTGCAGGCCGTGACAAACCTGAGAAAACCTGTGGGGGTTCTAGTTAACCGCTCCGATCTCGCCGCAGCAGACATCGACGGACTAGCCGCTAAATATGGAGCTCCGGTTCTTGCAAGGCTCCCTTTTTCGAGGAAAATCGCTGCAGCTTACGCTGAAGGAACGCCTCCTGCTCTGGCAGATTCGCTCTGGGCCGTGGAGCTCGGCAAAATCTGGGATTTTTTCGAAAGGACACTGAACAGATGAAACCTCATGAAATCGTCGTCATAAGCGGCAAGGGAGGAACCGGGAAGACGACGCTGACTTCCTTGCTGGTTGCCTCTTTCGGCAAAACCGTCATATGCGACGCCGACGTCGACGCCCCCGATCTGGAGATACTTCTGAAGCCCGAGCCTTTAGGAGAGAAACCTTTCTGGGGCATGCAGACGGCAAAAGTCGACCCTTCCCTTTGCACTGGATGCAGCGCCTGCGTCCGGGCTTGCCGGTTTGATGCAATAACAATGGCCGAGGGCAAGGCAGTGGTAAACACCTCTTTTTGCGAAGGCTGCGACGTATGCCGGAGAGTATGCCCTGAAAGCGCCATATCTCTCCTGGATACCCGCCAAGGTACATCTTACGAAGGTTTGACAGAATTTGGGCCCATGTGGCACGCAAAACTTAATCCCGGAGGCGAGAACTCGGGAAAGCTCGTCCAGTTTCTCAGGGAATCGGCACTACGCACAGCACGCGAGAAGGGAATTTCCCTCATTTTGACCGACGGCCCTCCGGGTATCGCATGCCCCGCCATCTCGGCAATGACCGGCGCAGACCTGGCCAT
>DMCT01000105.1 GCA_003446665.1 Synergistaceae bacterium | reverse complement strand
CGCAGCTTCCCAGTCCAGGGAGCGTCAAAAACGCGGCCGCGGTGACGTGGTCGGGGTCCCCAAACCCCCGGGTGGACCGCAAGCCGATTGAGTCGGCGGCCTCAAGGACACCGGTGGCGTGCAGCAGCTGCAGCGGGATAACGGCTCCGGCTTTGGCGGTTGTGTTGGTGTTTCGGATCTCGGATCGAAGGTGGAAAGGAGCGGGCGTTTGGGGCATAATAGAGTCACCTCTCTGGTTGTGTTGGGTTTGTGGTGATAGCAATACCTTACACCCTGCTTCGCGCGGGGGCCAGAGAGGTTTTTTCATGTCTTCCTTTCCCGTCTGTTGGGGCACATTGCTGCTTTGTTCGTTCGTCACCTGACCTCCCATCCCGATCCAGGCACTTTCCACCCAGAAGGTGAACGTCACCTTTTCCGGAAAGCCTTGCTATGGCTCGTTCGGGAAGATCTTGCAGTCCGCAACCTGCGGATCGGGGCTGTTTATCTGCCCTTGCGTTTAGTTCTTAACGGGTATATAATATTATTTATAAACATAGCACCTTTACAACTGAAACTCTTATCAAGAGCGGCGGAGGGACTGGCCCGATGAAGCCCGGCAACCTGCGGATATTTTCGCAAGGTGCCAAAACCAGCAAACCCCATGAGGGGTTTGGATGATAAGGGGAGATGGTATCCCGGAATGGGTTTTTCGGGATCAAGCCTGTTCTTTTGCGGCCTCTCCTTGTGGGGAGGCCGCATTTTTTGTCCCCGGCCTATTAAATTCAAGGAAGGAGAAGAAGGCGAATGAGGTTGAGTGAACACGTGCTTGAAGAAATAGCCGAAGATCTTGGGGCCGCAGGGAGGAAAGTGGAGAATGGCGGGAACGTTATAGAACTTCGCAACGGCCCCATTCAGACCCATGTCACCCTTGAGGCCGTAAGCCGATCCGCTGAAGAAGGAACCCGAGTTACGAGGGTCCTCAAGGTGGAGTCGGAAATTTCCGGGTTTACCGAAGAGCTGGACGAGCAAATGATGGCCGGGCTCAACAGGCATGCGACCCTTGGAGGTCTCGTCCGTGACAGGGACTCCGGAAAGTTCCTCGTAGTCAGCCGCA
Source organism: Synergistaceae bacterium (assembly GCA_003446665.1). Taxonomy (GTDB): domain Bacteria; phylum Synergistota; class Synergistia; order Synergistales; family Thermovirgaceae; genus UBA1876. The sequence continues at coordinate 3,184 of DMCT01000105.1, read as the reverse complement.
TTCCGCTTTACGAGGAAGACGTTAAGACTATGCGGTTTTGCGTTTTCCTTGCTGCGACGGCCGCTCTATGTCAGGCCGAAAGCCTGATGCTTTTCTCTGCTGATCCGGTGACCGTGGGAATGGGAAAACTTATTGACGAAGCTCCCCCCGGGATCGGAAGTATGTGGAGCGCTGAGGATTTTGAGCTCGCGGCCCGGTTCCTCAAAGACATGAACCTTTTCGTCAATGCCGATCCCGGGGGGCTCTGCGTGGAGTTCCCCTTGGAAAATGGGGCCTTTTCGGCCATTTTCGGCCACAGAACCAGCCTGCTGACCCTCAAAAACCACTTTGAGCATCCCGCCGTCGGGAAAGGGCTTCTTTTCGTCCTCAAACTCATGGGTACCCACAAGGCTGATGTGGCGGCGTCCATGGCGCACCATCTTAACTGGAAAGAGTACAAGGGTTTGGGCATGGCCGCCATGAGCGGTTCATGGACTACAACTACCGACGAAGGCGGAGGGCGGGCAGGGTTGGCCTTCACCGGGTTCTGGCCGAACACGGTTTACCTCCAGTGTTCGGCCCTGGAGCTAGTGGTTTGGATGCTATACAGGAACGAATGGGTGAAAAAAGAATTGGGCGACATGGCATGATATCACCCTTCAGGTGGTCTTGCCTTGAAGGAACGTGTTTTTCACAAAATACAGAAAGGCGGTGCAGTGATGAGTGAAAACATGGTCGACTACAGTTTTCGTCCCGTAACATATTTCCAGGCTTCAGAAACAGGGGATGACATTCTTTCGAAGGTAAAAGGTGCAGTTCGCAGGCAGGCCATCAAAGGGCTGATGGCTGAGAACAGGCTTGACGAAATGCCGGAAGAACTTCTGAAGGAAGATCTGGACGAGGAAACGCGGCAGGCCCTGGGTCGCATACACCCGAGCTTCATGGGCGGCGAGTACCTCCCCTCGCTCGATAACGAGGAGGTAATGATCGCGATCGTAACCATAAATTCAACCCTCTCCGACACAGTGGCTGTCTTGGCTCGTTCAGGCGAAGATTGCATCTGTTACCGCGTGGTTGATGAATACAACGGGGGCACACTGGGTGAAAAGACCGCCATGACGTCCCGACGGCCCCTGACGCTCCGGGAACTACTGGACTTTTTCCTCGGTGCGTGGGATTTCTTAGAGATCGTTGCCGGAAACTGCAGCTACTCAGTGCCGGACATGCTGGAATGGTTCAGTGGCGACTCGAGTTTTTACCCGTCTTTCCATGAAGCCCTTGCCCAGGAGATCATCGAAATGTACGGAGAAGAAGATGATGATGATGAAGGTGACATCGCACAAACCACTGCATCCATCGGAATCAAACCTCAGCGCTTCTACAAGGAATCAGGAATTAAAGGTTATTTAAGCGAAGATGATCTAAATATATTATTCGGTAGAAAAGCAGCGCCTGATAGAAATGAAACATTACCTGATCTGGATGGCCGTAAATGGAGCGACATGGTAAGGGAAGTGGAAAAGCTGAGAGATTCAAACCATATGGATGAAGCTATGGAATTAGCGTCAATAGCTTACCGGGCAGGGGAGTATGCCAGGGACCCTCATGAGGCTTCTGAACTTGAACAGGCCGCAATTGAACATCGTGCCCAAGGACGTCTGAGCGAAGCTGAGGAAATATTCTGGAAGGTCCTTGAAATACGGGAGAAGGCTTTCGGCAGGGAACACCCTAACCATATTTCCGCTATGTGGGAGATCCTCGAGATCTACCGTCAATCCGGCCGTCAAGTACCTGAAGATCTGGAAGACCGTTACCATACGATAAGAAATATGTGTTTTGAGTTGAGTGATCTGCTAATGTTCAAGCCCCTATCTTAAGCGGATCCATTGGGGCAGATCCTGTACACGTTCAGGTCTGGACGTTTGGAAAACTGCTGAAAATGGGGAAATATCTTGGGTAACGACCTGAACATGTCATAGGATGAAGTCCATTCGATCCTGAAAGAGCGATTCGTTATTGAGCGAAGCCGTACATTATCCCCTATCGAAGGGAGTGCCCGTTGTGAAGAAAGAAATTGTCTACCGGTTTCACCCAATGAACAGCGATAAAAATTTTGACAATGTGGAGAGAAGAGGGTCACTTCGCTGTGAAGTTCAGGACGGTCACCTGGAGTCGGGGAAAAAGTTCCTCAACGAAGCAAGGGTCATCAGAATGGTGCAGGAACATGTCCGGAAAGGGAAGCGCCTTGACGGGTGGCTTCCTTTCCCGCAGAAGGAGTGCGGCTTCGCATTCGGGGAGAGATACAAGCCTTTACCTGTTGGGGCCCTCCTTCTCCTATGGGGGTCGGGCAGACCCTTTGTAAAGGAGTGCCCCCGATGCGGCTCTGAAGCTTTTGCGATAGCTTTCAGCGGCCTGCTGACGGTCGGAGGGACAAGGCTCGTCTGCGGTTCCTGCGGCACCGCTTTTTGGGATATTGTCGACGGCGGGCTTGTGGGTATGGCGCGCTATTTGAACGCAAGCCCCATCGGCGGCACGGAGTTTCAGCCGACGGGGATGATGATCGGGTCAAGTTTCCCTTCTGACGGGAAAGAGCTGCTCCACGCTATCGGGATGGAAATTGAGCGGGACCCGGAGGATGAGAGTGAGATCTTTGTCCATGACGGCCTTACCGCGGGGATGGAGGCCCCTGATATGCCTCACCTCTTCCTGGGCTGCTGGCCTTCCAGGATGGTTATTGACCTGCCACCGAAGAAACTGTTCGAGGAAGAAGAGGATCTCGCCCATGACACCTATGGTTTTCCTGTTTATTAAGTGAATATACAAGAGCCTTATAGGTGTCAGACCTACACATTTGACAAAGGAGCTACTCCCCGAAAACTGGGCCAGGGTCTAAGGTGATAGGATAACCCCGGTGGAACAAATTCGGGGAGGGAACAGATACAGCCATGAACCTTATGGGTGTCAGGAACCTTATGGGTGTCAGACCTACACAATTGACAAAACTTCTGAGGAGACATCCCCAGGTTATGAAGGGATGGCGGGGACCAATCTATTCTGGCTTTTAAGCGGCGCGAAACTCAAAGAGATCGGGAACCTCTACGGGATATCTGAATCAGGCGTAAACCGTTCCTGCGGAAGATATGAGAGCAGGTTGGAAAAGGACAGGCATCTGTAAGAAGAACTCCTACAGATGGTGGAAGATCTG
>DMCT01000117.1:8827-9755 GCA_003446665.1 Synergistaceae bacterium | reverse complement strand
CTGTAGACATGATTCACAGGCATCACAACCCGCAATGGATTAACCCGAAGGCCGAAAGAACGCGCGAAGCGATGAGTGAGGAAGGATTTCAGCAAATCGGAAAGAGTGCGTTTTCGGCAAGGACCGACTTCGTGACCGCACGTTTAGGATAATTATACACTCGTGGACTTCTTTTCGGAAATATCCTGAATCAGGGATCGATGACGACCAGGGTACCCTCGCCGACATGCTCCAGGATTTCGAGCAGGTGCTCGTTTTTCATTCTGATACACCCTTCGGTGGTCATCGTTCCCAGGGTGGATGGATCATGGGTGCCGTGGATGCCGATTCCCTGCCACCCGGTCTTGAGACGTATGAACCAGGGGCCGTAGGCTCCCTCGACGGGGCCTTCTCCAAAATCATGGACCCAGGCACGCGAATCGTGCAGACTTTCCACGGTAAAAATCCCCTCGGGCGTCCTCAAGTCGCCAACGGCCTGCTTGTCACCGGGATTTTCGCCTATGGCTACTTCATATACCCCGACTCGCTCCATGCCTCTGAAGGCGGACAGGGTAAAATCCTTCTTCACGATCCAAAGCCAGTATTTGTTCTGGAGATCCTTGTCGTTTACAAGCTGTGTTACCCTGTTCTTGTATTCGGGCGGAAGTTCGGGCATCTTCGACTCCTGTGATACGACCTTTTCAGGCTTTTCCCTTTTGACAATCGCTGCAAGGCCGCCAAACTGCATCCTGGACACGTATATTCCAAGCCCCGCCACTGCCGCCACCAAAAGAAGCAACAAAATCCGCCTAGGCCAGGGCGATTTTCTTCTGAAATCCACGGTGGGTCGTCTTCTGAAAAGTCCCATGCGAAGGATCCCCTCCCTTCGGGAGCCATTATAAAATGCTCCAGGCATTTTCCAAAACAGGGTCGAACTTTCTATAAACAA
>DMCT01000117.1:4487-8540 GCA_003446665.1 Synergistaceae bacterium | reverse complement strand
AAAAGACCCATTTCCCTTGGCTGCTGCGCCACTGTGGCTTTGAGTTTACCCTCTCCCACGGCCTTGACTGCGTCGTCGATGGCATCGAATCCGACGAACACTATGCCCTTTCTGCCGGCGGCTTCAGCGGCGGCTATCGCGCCAAGGACCATTTCGTCGTTATGAGCGAAGACTCCATCAATTTCCGGTTGTGCCTGGAGAATATTTTCGAATACCGTCAGCCCCTTGTCACGGTTGAAGTCCGCCGCTTGGGAAGCCACGATCTCGATGTCCGGGTATTGTTCCATGGCCTCATGGAACCCCTTGCCCCTGTCTCGGGCCGCGCTGGTACCCGGAATGCCCACCAGTTCTACAACCTTTCCGGAACCACCGATCTGTTCCGCCAGAAATTCTCCGGCCATTTTGCCTCCCGCCACGTTGTCGCTCGCTATGTGGCAGACCACTTCACCGGAGGTCGCTCCTCTGTCGATGGTGAAAACGGGGATCTTCGCTGCATTTGTCTTGAGAATCGACGGGACCACGGCATCCGCGTCGGTCGGGTTGACCAATATGGCGTCGACTTTCTTCTGGATCAAGTCCTCCATGGCCGACGTCATTTTCGCCGAATCGTCCTGGGCATCATAGACGACCAGGTCCACTCCCAGTTCCTGCGCCTTCTGCTCCGCTCCCTCCTTAAGCGTCACGAAAAAGGGATTGTTAAGCGTCGAAACGACCAGACCCAAAGTTTGAGCCGCCGACGCCGCCAGCGGGAAGGCTGTCAGAAGAAGCACTGCAATCACCGAAAGAACCAGTTTCCTGCCTTTCATTTGCTCCACCTCCATTTGTGTTTTTTTATTATCCTTTTTCGCCCGATCGCAAAACCCGTGTCGTTCCCCGGGCGGCGAAACGACCGTAAAACACAAGGGCCACGGCAATAACCAGGCCTCTAACGACCTGCTCGTAAAAAGGATTGACGTTCAGGATATTTATTCCGTTGCCGATCACCCCCATGATCAAAACCCCCAGAACCGTCCCGAACAGGGTCCCTTTCCCGCCGGAAAACTGGGTCCCTCCCAAAACGGCGGCCGCGATGGCCCCGAACTCGTAACCAAGGCCCGCAGTGGGCTGCGCCGCGTCTAGCCTCCCGGTCAGCACCAGCCCTGCAATGGCCGAAAGGATACCACTCAGCATGAAAACCGAAGCCGTGATTCTGGGAACCGAAATCGCCGCACCCCAGGCTGCGACTGGGTTAGACCCTATTGAACGCACCTGTTCACCCCAGATCGACCGTTCCAGCAGCACATAGAGCATGACGAAAACCACGGCAAAAACCAGGATGGGAACCGGAACCCCCGCCACGCTCCCCGTCCCCAGGACCCTGAAGGCACCGGAAAGGCCGCTGATCGGCGCTCCGCCGGTAAAAAGAAGCGCCGCGCCTCTCGCCGCTCCCATCATGCCCAGGGTAACTATGAAAGGCGGTATGCCGAGGCGTGCCACTATTACCCCGTTGATTCCACCGCAAAGTCCCCCCACTAAAAGGGCTATACCCCAGGCAGCCAAAAAAGGAACACCCGCGCGCACGGCCGCCGCAGCTACAATAGAGGACAGGGCCACGATGCTTCCGACGGAGAGGTCGATCCCCCTTGCGAGAATCACACAGGTCATGCCCAGGGCGATAATTCCGATGATGGACGACTGCCGCATAACGTTGAGGAAATTGTCCACCGTCAAAAACCTTGGCTCCATAAAGGCCAACACAGCGCACAATGCGGCCAGAACCGCCCCCAGAACGGTATAAGAACTCGTAAAAAACTTTCGTGAAAGGCTTTCCGTCACAACCATTTTCAGAAGAAAACCCCCGACTGCAGGATAACGTTGGCAAAGGGCGTGCACTCACCCGTTCTAACAACGAAACTCACGGAACCAGTCATTTCCTTGAGTTTTTCGTGAGGTACCGCTACTAGCTCGCATTCGCGCCCCAGGCGCTTTTTAAGGCCTTCCCTAATTTCGGTCGACGCCTCTTCCGCGCAAAATGCCCTTTCCACAACGGTCTCGCCCAAAAGCGCCTCCAAAACGTCCCAAAAGCAAGGTCGCCCCGGCATGTAGGCCAGGTCTACCCTTGGGACATTTTCCGGAATGGGCAGGCCGGCGTCAGCCACACAGAACCGGTCGGTATGGCCTAAAAGCGAGATATAAAAGTTGAGCTCGGGATGCAGCAGGCCGCCTTTTTTCATTTTTCCTCCCCCCTGATCGTCCTGTTATCTTTATCTTGTTTGCACGGTGCCGGGAAACGACTGAGGAAAGATTCAACCTGCGCTCTGCGCGGGAGGCTCGGCTGGGCTCCCATTACGGTGCTGGCCAGCGCTCCGGCGGCCGAGGCGAAACGCACCGCCTCGGCGAGGGGAAGTCCTTCCGCCAAAGACACGGCCAAGGCAGCCGAAAAGGCATCACCAGCGCCGGTGGAATCGATGGATTTTACCTTAAACGAAGGAATCTTGAAGCTTGTGTCCTCGGAAAGCGCGTAGGCGCCTTCGGTACCCAGGGTGGTCACCACTGTTCGCGGCCCCATGGAAAGAAGCTTCCGGGCACCTGCTTCGAGGTCGCCAAGCCCCGTGAACGCCTCCAGTTCCAACCTGTTCGGTACGGCTATGTCCACATACTCCCATATTTCATCGGGAAGGTTCTTGTAGGGCGCGGGATCAAAAACCGTCATCGTTCCGGCGTTTTTCCCCCTTTTCAGAGCCTCGAAAACGGTTTCCACGGGAAGTTCCAGCTGCGCCAGGAGAACGTCGGCGATTTCGAAGACTTCAGCGCCATTTACCACTTCATCGGGTGTCACGGTGCCGTTCGCACCGGGGGCAACTATAATGGTGTTTTCCCCTCCTGGAAGGACGGTTATCATCGCCACTCCTGTAGCTTCTTTTTCCCTCACGGCCACACGGGTGCAGTCGACGCCCTCTTTTTCGAGGGCACTTCGCATCAAGGTCCCGAAACTGTCGTCACCTACGGCACCCACCATGGAGACGAAAGCCCCTAGCCGTGCCGCTCCCACTGCCTGGTTTGCTCCCTTTCCTCCCCCGGCAGTGCTGAAACGTCCGCCCGAGAGGGTTTCCCCAAGGCGAGGAAGCCTTTCGGTCTCGATAACCAGGTCCATGTTAACGGAACCCACGACGGCGGCTTTAACCAAGCAGTTCGCCCCCTTCCTTCAAGCCTTTGCCCAACCTTTCTGGTTGCGTCAGCTTTTCCACTCCGCCCCTGAAAGGGTATACTTTAACGAAGCTTTTGTAAGCTTATTTTACAGTATGCCACGACTTTTCGGCTTCTCAAATATGGAAGGATGACGTTTCGTTGGAAGAGTTGCTCGGCGTAAAGGGAATTCACAAGTATTTTCCGGGCGTGCATGCCCTCGATGGCGTAGCCTTCAGCGTCAAGGCCGGAGAGGTCCACGCCCTGGTCGGAGAAAACGGCGCGGGGAAATCCACGCTCATAAAGATCCTTTCGGGAATACATAAACCCGATGCGGGCGACATACTGCTCTCGGGCAAAAAGGTGGACTGGAAAAACCCCGGGGAAGCGCTCGAAGCGGGGATAGCCGTCATCCACCAGGAGCTGAGCCTGGCCCCCCACCTTACAGTGGCCGAAAACATCTTCCTCGGCAGGGAACCAAGAAAAGGCCCTTTTCTGGACCGCTCGGCCATGCGACAAAAAGCAAGCCAAATCCTGGAGCGAGTCCATGCCTCCTTCGACGCCGACCGCGAAACGGGCACTCTTACCACAGGGGAACAGCAACTTCTGGAAATAGCGAAGGCCTTGTCGCTGAACGTGCGCGTTTTGGCCATGGACGAACCGACATCGAGCCTTTCGAGCCGCGAAACGGAAACGCTGTTTTCACTCATCGACGAGCTCAGGGACCAGGGAGTGGGAATAATCTACATTTCCCACCGCCTGGAAGAAGTTTTCAGGGTGGCCGACACGGTGACCGTCCTGAGAGACGGAACCTACGCGGGGGGAGGCCCCATAGGTGAATTCAGCGAAGAAGACATCGTTCGGCTCATGGTGGGCCGCAGCGTAGAC
>DMCT01000117.1:0-4408 GCA_003446665.1 Synergistaceae bacterium | reverse complement strand
CTGGGGTTCTCAGGCCTGGTCGGAAGCGGTCGCAGCAACGTGGCCCGATGCCTTTTCGGCCTGGAGCCCTTCGACAGGGGACGTGTCCTCATAAGGGGAGACGAAGCCCGTATAGAACGCCCCGCCGACGCACTGGAATTTGGCCTGTTCCTGGTCCCCGAAGACCGGAAGATACAGGGGCTTTTCCTCAACCGATCAGTGGAAAGTAACGCCACGATTCTCCAGCTGGTACGCAGACTCCTGGGCCGTTTCCTCGTGGACCGAGGGACCCGGCGACTTGAAGCCGAGAGACTTACGACCGAACTAAACGTAAAATACGCCGATCTCGACCAGGAAATTGCAAGTCTTTCCGGCGGGAACCAGCAAAAAGTCGCCATAGCCAGAGGTCTCAGCGTCACCCCGAGGATACTCATTCTCGATGAGCCCACGCGCGGCATCGATATAGGTGCCAAGGCCGAAATCCATCACCTGATGAACAGGCTGACCCACGAGGGTATGGCCATCATAATGATCTCCTCCGAGCTTCCCGAGGTCCTCGGCATGAGCGACCGCATCGTAGTCATGCGCGAAGGCCGCATCGCAGCGACTTTTGACCGCGAAGAGGCCAACAGCGAAAAGATCATGCTGGCTGCCGCTGGGGGTGAGCGCAATGTCCGCCTTTAACTGGCGCAAGCACGGCAACATCGTTGTTTTAGCCGTCCTTCTGGCCATACTGGCCCTGAACAGTCCTCACGTACTCCAGCCTTCCAACGTTGCGAACGTCATCGGGCAGGCTGCCGTCATGGGTATTTGCGCCATTGGCATGACCTTCGTCATCCTTACCGGGGGCATCGATCTGTCCGTCGGCAGCGTTGTGGCTTTGAGCGGAGCCTTTGGAGCCTGGCTCAACGTGGCAGCCGGGTTTCCGTGGCCTGCCGCATGGGCTTTGGCCATTCTGGCCGGGGCGACCTGCGGGCTTGCCTCGGGCCTTTTAGTCCAGTGGGGCCGAGTCCCGCCTTTCATGGCTACCCTTGCCATGATGGCGGCAGCCCGAGGGCTGACCCTTCTTCTTACACAAGGGAACCCGGTATCGGGCACATCACCGGCTTTCAACTACGCTGGCTGGGCTTCCATCGGCGGTTTTCCCGTCTCGGGCTACATACTGTTCGCCTGCGCCCTGGCGGCCTGGGCAACACTGCGCTTTACGCCCTTCGGGACGGGAGTATACGCAGTGGGAGACAACCGCGAGGCCGCCCACTTCGCGGGAATAAGGACAGGCGCCGTCACCGTGGCGGTTTATGCCATAAGCGGGGCCACTGCCGGACTGGCCGGGCTTTTGATGGTGGGAAGGCTCTGGAGCGCACAGCCTAGTATTGGGCTGGGACTGGAGCTTGACGTGATCGCTTCTGTCGTTTTGGGCGGCACAAGCCTTTTCGGCGGTGTGGGTACCATCCGGGGGACCATTACCGGCGTTTTGATCATGGGTTTTCTCGACAACGGCCTCAGGCTTCTGGAAATATCCAGCTATCTTCAGCAGCTTATCAAGGGCATGGTCTTCGTCGGGGCCGTTATCCTGGACATGTACTTCAAAGGGGCCTACCGGAAGGGCAGAAGCCGCGACGCGCTGTAACACCCTCCCGGCAGAGCCTTTTACACGATTGTTCTAAAATGCCGGAACCACTCCGCCTTCGTAGCGGGAAAGGATAAATTCCGCGACCTTTTCCGACTGCAGGTGCTTCAAGACCACAGCGACGCGCGGGTCGCCCTCGTTGCCTTCTTTTACAACCAGGATATTTGCGTAGGGCGATTCGGCCCCCTCCAGCAGAATGGCGTCCCCGGCCGGGTTAAGCCCCGCTTCAAGGGCGTAGTTGCCGTTGATGACGGCACCGTCCACATCGGGGAGTACCCTGGGAAGCTGGGCGGCCTCTATGGCCTTGAACTTGAGCTTTTTGGGGTTTCCCACGATGTCACGTTCCGTGGCGTCAAGGCCGGCTTCCTTATCGATGGTTATCAATCCCCTGGATTCCAGAAGAAGCAGAGCCCTGGCCCCGTTTACGCTGTCGCTCGGGATCGCTATCAACGCGCCGTCTTTGAGTTCATCCACAGACTTCACCTTTTGCGAATAAAGCCCAAGGGGCTCCACGTGGACTGCTCCCACCGAAACGAGCTTCGTGCCATGGTTGGCGTTGAAATCCTCAAGGTAGGGAGCATGCTGGAAAAAGTTGGCGTCGATTTCTCCGTCGTTAAGCGCCAAATTGGGCTTCACATAATCGGTGAACTCGATAACCTTTATGGCGACTCCGTCTTTTGCCACGTCGCCTTTGATAAATTCAAGTATCTCGGCATGAGGAACCGGCGTGGCACCTATTTTAAGGACATCCTCCGCCGAGGCCACCCCCGGGGCGGCGATTGATACCCAAAAGAGCGCAAGTACAAAAAATGCAAGAGAAGCGGTTTTTTTCATCATTCATTCCTCCATCATTTGAATTTTCATGTCAGTGAGACACCCGGCGCGCAAGGGCGTTGCCTGCGCCCTGGATCGCCTGCACCATCACGATTATCACTATGACCGCGGCAATCAATACGTCCGTCTGAAAACGGTGAAATCCATAACGCACGGCGAGATCACCCAGACCACCCCCTCCTATGGCTCCCGCCATGGCCGAATAACCGATGATATTTATGACCGTCAAGGTTTCTCCCAGCACAAGAGACGGAAGAGCCTCCGGTATCAGGACCTTGAAAATAATCGCCGCTGGATTGGCACCCATGGACGCCGCGGCCTCCACGAGCCCTCGGTCCACTTCCTTGAGCGCGCTTTCGACGACCCTGGCGACAAAAGGCGCCGCCGCTATGGAAAGGGGGACGATGGAAGCCGTCGTCCCGATAGTGGTTCCAACAACCAGCCTTGAAAGCGGAAAGAGAACTATCATCAGGATGATGAACGGGAAAGACCGGCAAATGTTTACGATCCCGTCCAGGATCCTGTAGACCGTCTCTTTTTCCAGAATTCCCCCCTTTTCGGTTACCGTCAGCGCCACGCCCAGCGGAAACCCTATGACCGTGGCAAAAAGGGTCGAGAAAAAAACCATGTAAAGCGTCTCCCACGTCGGGGTCGCCAGCAGGCTCACGAGGTCGGCTATCTTATCCATTCCAGATCACCTCCGTCACGACATTCTGCGACCGTATGTAAGACAGGGCTTCCGTAATCTCCCGCTCTGTTCCCGCAAACTGAACCGTGAGGCTTCCCACCCTGGAAGAAGGCAGGTTGTCGATTTCGCCGGAAAGGATGTTTATCTCCGCACCCGTCTTTTTTATGGCCCTCGAAATAATCGGCTGCTCGGCCGTATCGCCGTTGAACGAAAACAAGACCACCGGCTTGCCCCGCTCCCTCGGCAGCTGACTCACGTCGTACCCACGCCTTGGCAAATGGCTCAAAAGCTCCCTGGCCGTGCGGGATACCGGTTTCATGAAGACGTCCCTGACCTTCCCGCACTCCACTACCCTGCCCGCCTCCAGGACGGCCACCCTGTGACAGATTTGCCTGATAACGCCCATCTCATGGGTAACCAGCACGATGGTTATCCCCATCTTCCCGTTGATGTCTTCCAGCAGCGAGAGGATGGACTGTGTCGTCTTGGGATCCAGCGCGCTCGTGGCCTCGTCGCTCAAAAGCACCGACGGCTTGTTCGCAAGTGCCCTGGCTATCCCGACCCGCTGTTTCTGTCCGCCGCTCAGCTGGGACGGGAAGCTTTGCGCCTTGTCGGAAAGCCCGACGAGTTCAAGCATCTCCATAACTCGCGGTGCTATATCCTTTTTGGGCCAGCCGCCCACTTCCAGCGGGAAAGCAACGTTTTTAAAGACCGTCCGCGACGAAAGCAGGTTGAACTGCTGGAAGATCATCCCCACATTTCTCCTCAGATGGCGCAATTGCCTGGCACCCAGGGTGGTTACATCTGTCCCTCCCAGGATGACCTCGCCCGAATCGGGCTCTTCAAGCCGGTTGAGAGCCCTGAGCAACGTGGATTTTCCAGCCCCGCTAAGGCCGATTATCCCGAAGATCTCCCCCGGCTCTATCTTCAGCGACACACCTTTTAAAGCTTCGAATTCCCCGTTGCCGGCACGAAAGGTCTTTTTCACGTTCCTGATTTCGATCACTCGCCACACCTCCGAAACATTCGCCGCGCCTGCGGCATGAAAGCATAAAAAAAGCCGGGACCTTCAAAAAAATGAAGGTCCCGGCCTGAAAGGTCTTCCGACGGCAGCATCAAGCTGCGCCGATCACCCCAGGGGGACCGCCGCGCATGCACATCATCATGGTGTTAAAAACTGCTGCCGATGCCGTCGTCCGTTTCACTTTGCGAATCACTCTTTTCTTTCGGGAGAGCCAGCCCCGAGATTGTGAAGTATGTTATACGACCGTCCGTAA
>DMCT01000149.1:10192-10407 GCA_003446665.1 Synergistaceae bacterium | reverse complement strand
GACGAGGGGCATGGTGTAATACTTTTGACGGCTCACCTCGGAAACTGGGAAATGGCGGCCGCCGTGTTGGGGCGAAAGGGTTATCCCATGAACGCCATCGGGGCCGAGCAACGGGACTCCCGGATAACGGAACTGATCCAGCTTTTAAGGGCAAGTTCCCTTGTAAAGACCATCGGCAAGGGTTTCGATCTTAAGGCGGCCCTTACATGTCTTAA
>DMCT01000149.1:3728-9982 GCA_003446665.1 Synergistaceae bacterium | reverse complement strand
ATAGATGCCAGTACGCCTTATGGTCCTTTGAAAATGGCAGACAAACTGAAATCGAGAATTGTTCCGCTTTTTATTATCAGGAGACCCGATGGGATCAACCACGACCTTTATCTTCTGCCCCCTCTGAAACCGCCGTCCGGGGAAAGCTTCGGGGACGACCTGGAAGGGTCCGTCCGTCTTTGCAACGATATCATCAGCGAATGGATTTCCAGATATCCCGGTCAGTGGATGTGGTTATACCCCCGGTGGGCTTCGACCACAGGTGACCGCTGATGCTGGTGGGTATAGATCCGGGGCGTGAGAAATTCGGATGGGCCTTTGTAAAAAAGGACGGAAGCCTTCTCCTTTCGGGAGTTACGCCCCTGCCCGAGTTCAATGAGTGGCTCGATGCGATAGGGTCGGGAGAAACGTCGGGGTTCGAAAATTGGGTGTTTGAGGGAAAAGACGACGAGCTCTTCCTGCCTCCCGTTGAAAAGATCCTCTTGGGGGAAGGGACCGGGATGAAGAAGGTCGCAGATATTTTGCGGAGCGAGAACCTGCCTTTTGATGCAGTCTCTGAGACGTACTCCACTCTCAGGGCGAGGAAACTCTACTGGGCCCTGCATCCGCCGCGTGGCCTGGGGCGGCTGGTCCCACTTTCTTTCAGGGTGCCGCCCCGCCCGATAGACGATCTTGCGGCATGGAGACTGGTCCTGGACTTTCTGGGATTATTCGGGGAGGATTAGAGCGGTTTTAAAGTCCCGATAATGAATCTGGTTTATTAACCGAAGGGAAAAACGGGCGAGATGGCTAAAAACAGCGTGAAGCCAACAAAAAAGGTTACACATTTTTTTGTCGAAGAGTCTTATTTCATTTTTGAGCTTGTCAAATGGCTTTTTCTCGCGTTTGTCACGGGAGTGATAGTGGGATCTTTTTCGGCACTGTTTTTACAATCCCTGAAAGTGGCCTCATCCATTGTGGCTTCCCCAGGTTTCTGGCGCTTGTTTTTATTGCCTGCCGGATTTCTTGCCAGCACCTTTATAATAAAAATCTCCGGACTTGATAGTCCCCATTTGAAGCGTGATATAGCCGTTCAGGCGGTTCACAAATTTAGGGGCCTCATCCCGCTCAGGATCGCTCCAGTCAAGATGGTTGCCTCCATACTTACCATAGCCGTTGGGGGATCGGCCGGGCGTGTTGGTCCATGCGCACAGATCGGGGCTGCTCTCATGTCCGGTATTTCGACTTCAGCTGGTTTCAACGAAACGGATAGGCAGAAACTTGTGGTGTGCGGAATTTCCTCTGGTTTTGCTGCAGTCTTTGGGACTCCCGTCGCGGGCGCCGTATTCGGCCTGGAAGTTTTATTCATGGGGCAGATGCTTTACGACGTGCTTTTGCCGTCTTTCGTCAGCAGTATTGTTTCCTATCATACAGCGCTGTTCCTGGGGATTCCCTACAAGGTGGCGACCTTCGTCGAAATTCCGGCGTTTACGCCGCTTGTTTTTGGCTTCGTCGTTTTGGCCGGTGTTTTTTTTGGTTTTGTTTCACTCTTTCACATAGAAATGCTCTCTTTACTGGAAAGAATTGCGAAAAAGGTTCCTTTTGGCCCCTACAAGAAAGCTTTGCTCGGTTCGGCTGCGCTTCTTTTGATCTGGGCCTTTTTCGGTGATATGTACCTGGGGCTGGGCGAATCTACCATAATTCAAATTTTTCACGGAGGTTCCGTCCCTGTTTACGCTTTTGCGGTAAAGTCGCTGGCTACCGGCATTACCCTCGCGTTCGGTGGAACGGGCGGCGTCCTGACGCCGACATTTTTCGTGGGGACCGCCGCTGGTTCAGCCTTCGGCTCGATTTTTCATCTCGATCCGGTCTTTTTCAGCGTTCTGGGTTTTGCGGGAGTGCTCGCTGGTTCGGCGAACACTCCCATTGCGGCCGTTTTCCTTGCTACGGAACTTTTTGGTGTACAAGCAGGCGCCTTTGCCGCCATCGTCTCCGTGGTATCCTTTGCTATCAGCGGCCACAGAAGCCTTTACCCGAGCCAGATACTGGCCAGGTCAAAGGTGCCATTGCCTGGTTACAGGAAAATAAAATCAGAGGACGAAGAGATTTCTGAAATTATTTAAAACCTGTCAGCTCTGGCTAAATTGCTCAGGCGGTTGGGGCAGCCCCATCGCCGCCATAAAGGCGCCTGATGCAAGATAGGGCGAGCGCATGGAGGCTTGAAATCATCCAGTCCGCCGGAAGTCCGCCCGCTTCCCAGGCTAAAGGTAGTTCCGTGCACGCGGCTATAAAGGGTAGATTTTGAGAATCGCGAAGGGTTTTGACTATTTCCCCCAGCAATTTCCCTGCTCGTTGTGTTTCATTCGCCTTTACGAGCCTTACCGTTTCGTGGATCTTTTCCCGTTGGCCTTCGCCGGGTATTTTTAACGGGTATCCCCTTTCTTTAGCGTGCTTCTCGTAAATTCCCGAAGCCACGGTCCCCTTGCTGGCAAGAAGCCATGCCCCTCCACTATCCCTTGAAGCGGCTTCGCTTATCGTAGCGTCGACTATGTGAATCAGGGGAAGGGGGACTTCTCCCATCAGCTTGTCGATGAACACGTGAGCTGTGTTGCATGGAACCGCTAAAAGCGAAGCACCCCATTCGGCCAATTTCTTAAAGTCTTCCAGGATGCGGGGACCCGGATCGGGTCCGTTGCCGATAATGGCCTCGGTCCTGTCGGGTATCCATGGGTCTGAAAGCAAGTACACCCTGGGGTGGTCCTGGTCTTTTTCTGCAGGTGCAAAAACTGAAAGGAGCCTGAGAAATTCGGCTGTCGCCGCAGGCCCCATGCCGCCCAGTATTCCGAGAATTTCAGAAGGTCGTCGGGACATATAAAAAGCCTCCT
The DNA here is from genome assembly GCA_003446665.1 of Synergistaceae bacterium. Taxonomy (GTDB): domain Bacteria; phylum Synergistota; class Synergistia; order Synergistales; family Thermovirgaceae; genus UBA1876. Next base: position 7,118 of record DMCT01000149.1, on the reverse strand, counting down.
CCTGGATGGTCCGTTCCTTATCCCACTGACTGATTTTTAGACACCAGCCTTATGACTAAAGCATTATATGTACGGTAGACAAGCTCTATGTCCGGAAAAGTTGGTTCTTACGCTCGTCCCGCCGATCGGTAAAGCCTGATTCTGTTATTATAAGGTCAAAGGTAGCATTGAAACATTGCAGGTAACTGTTGGAGGGCTTCCGTCGTGATAAAGAAAAAGAAATGGATTCGTTTTTTTTTGTTTATTTTGATTCTGCCGGCCCTGATCCTTTCCCGGGCAGAGGCGGAAGGGGTGAATCCTGGAAAGGAAGGAGTGGTTCTGGTCCTGTCGGGGGGAGGAACGCGCGGTTTCGCCCATGTTGGCGTTATCCAGGTTCTCGAAAAAGAAGGAATCCCCTTGGCTGGAATTGTCGGAACGAGCATGGGATCCATCGTCGGTGGTCTGGCCGCCTGCGGTTACAGCGGTGAAGAGCTCGAAGACATTATCCGGGAGATCGATTTGAGGGAACTGCTCAATGACCGGTCCGAAACGGCAGGTCAGGGTGGGATAACACCTGGAGAGAAATCTTTGATGAGACTCGAATTCGACAGGTCGTGGAGAATAACCGGTCCGCTCGGAGGGCTTGAGGGCAGAAACCTTATGGAAAGGCTTTACATGTTGACAAGACGCGCGTCGGTCTATTCTTTCCAAGATCTTCCCATACCTTTCGCGGCTGTCGCGACCGACATCGAGACGGGAGAAGCCGTTGTACTTAATTCCGGGGATCTGGTATCTGCGATGAGGGCTTCCATATCGATCCCAGCCTTGTTTGAGCCCTGGGAAATAAGGGGCCGCCTTTTGGTGGACGGTGGTCTTGTGGCAAATGTTCCGGTTTCACAGGCTAAAGAGCTGTTTCCGGGTCACCCCGTCATAGTTGTCGACGTGACAAGCCGCGGTAAAACCAGGGAGCAGATAAGAACCGTCCTGGATGTTATCGACCAGATGATTACCGTCATGACGGACCAGAACGTTGAAGAAGCCCTTAAAGAAGCGGACGTGGTGATCAAACCCGACGTCGGAACGGAAGCGATGCTTTCAACCAGGGGATGGGATGAAATTATAGCCCGAGGCCGTTACGCGACACAGGCCTCGATGACCTCAATACGTGCCGTCATGCCTAAAACCACTGAACGGATTGAAAAAGGAAAAGTCAAAGCGCTTCCCGTGATAACAGATGTCAGGATAGAAGGACTGGAAGGTTACGAGAAAGAGAGGCTCCTTGAGATTTGCAGAGAATGGAAGCAAAAGCCCATGAACGCCGCCGAGGTGGACAGGGTTTGCCGAAACCTCAGGGAGAGGGAAAATATAAAATTTGTCGAGTGCTTCCTCGAAGATCCAAACGCAGAAGAAACGGCTATAAACCTTGTAGTGCGTAAAAAACCACCGAGAGAAATTTCTGTTTCCGGCTACGCCTCCAATCTCGATCCCTACAGACGCTTGTATGTCGATCTTGCCAACAGGGATGTTTTTACCCAAGGCGACTTCCTGAATGCCGGTATTGGAGTCGGCGACGAGTGGGAGGCGTACGCAGAGTATCTTGGACGACTCAAAAAGGAGAAACAGAGGACGGGCCTGTTCCTGTACAGCAGCAGTGAAAAACGGGAAACCGCATCGAGCGGTATTTTTGATTGGGAGCAGTATAGGGCCGCCTTCGGGGAACATTTCTATTGGAGTCCCTATGGGATTTATGTTGGCTACATGGTTCAGGAGGTGGATTACAGGGGAAGCCATAACAACCACGGCCCGTTGGTGTCGATGAAATGGAACAACATGGACGATCCGATCGACCCGACCAGGGGGCTTGAGTTGAGCGGCGTAGGGTGGTACACCGATGATACGCTGCTTGGAAGAGTCGAAGTCGCCGGAGTAGAGCCCCTGAACGACACCTGGAAATTTTTTGTCAAGGGAGGAGCCATCTTCGGTGATAAAAGTGAGCCCTGGACCGCGGCCTACCTTGGAGCCCGAAACGAATTGTATTCCCGCGCCGACCATCCGTTGAAGGGTGAAAATGCCCTGTGGGCGGGGATAGGGTTCCGCCGGCTTTTCAAGGAAAGCTGGTGGGGTAGAATGCACATGGATATCTTCGCAACAGGCGGGAGGATATACCGTGACGGGTGGGACGTTGAAGAGGACGTCTGGGAAGCGGGCCTGGGTTTTACCCTTCCGGGCAGATTCCTCAATGGCAGAATATTTATAGTTTACGATGACGAAAGCGAGTGGAGTTTCGGCTACTCTCTCGGTCAGCCTCGCCATTACAGAACTGTTCCGTCACCCTGACCAGCTGGTGCATGCTGACCTTGTCGATTCTGCGGTAAGAATATTCATGAATATAACGAAGTATCAGGTAGAGTTCTGAAAGGTTTTTATCGACCCATAGCCGTTTTTTTAAGTTGGATGCTTACAGGTATCCTGTGGGTTGATGTACGGATTCCGGCAAGCAACCCTTGCTCCACCATCCTTATCTGACTACAATGAACTGGAATTTTCGCATGACTCCGGTTAACGCACCAAGAGTCTGCAGGGGAACCTAAGGAGGACTGTCATGGCACGGAATATTACACCCAGGGAAAAAGATTACTCCCAGTGGTACCTGGACGTCATCAGGGCAGGGGAACTGGCTGACTACGCTCCGGTAAGGGGATGCATGGTAATTCGCCCCAACGGCTATTCACTCTGGGAGGTCATCCAGAGACATTTCGACGAGGCTTTCAAGGACACGGGACACGTCAACGCCTATTTCCCGCTTTTGATCCCTAGCTCGTTCCTCGAAAAAGAGGCCGACCACGTCGAAGGGTTCGCCCCCGAATGCGCCGTCGTTACCCATGCGGGAGGAGAGGAACTGGAAGAACCGCTTGTAGTGCGTCCCACCTCGGAAACGGTCATAGGGCACATGTACAGCAAGTGGGTGCAATCCTGGCGCGATCTGCCGATTTTGATCAACCAGTGGTGCAACGTCATGCGCTGGGAGAAAAGGTCGAGGCTGTTCCTGAGGACATCCGAATTTCTTTGGCAGGAAGGTCACACAGCCCATGCCACGAAAGAGGAAGCCGTCGAGGAAACGCTCCGGATGCTTGAAGTCTATCGCGAAGTTATGGAAACGAAGTTGGCCCTGCCCGTCGTTACGGGCGAAAAATCCGAGGCGGAACGTTTCCCCGGCGCGGATAACACCTACACCTGCGAGGCCATGATGACCGACAAGAAAGCGCTTCAGGCTGGAACCAGCCATTTCCTCGGGCAAAATTTCGCGAAGGCCTTTGATATCACCTTCCAAAACAAAGATGGTGAACGGGAATATGCCTGGACCACCAGCTGGGGTGTTTCCACACGCCTGATCGGTGCCATCATAATGAC
>DMCT01000149.1:2132-3564 GCA_003446665.1 Synergistaceae bacterium | reverse complement strand
CTAGGGAAACGGAGTGTCACCCTGGACACCCAATATCATATGCGTCCCGGCGACCGGTTCTTCTACCACCTTCAGCGTGGCGTTCCCCTTCGCATAGAACTGGGCAAAAAGGAATACGAGTCGCAATCCGTCAGGCTTGTGCGGCGCGATACCGGTGAAAAGACAGACGTTTCATGGGACCGCGCAACGGAAGTGGCCCGTCAGATGCTCGAGTCCATTCAGAAAAACCTTTACTCGAGGGCTTTGGAATTCCGGAAAGCCAATACGCACCACGTGAAATCCTATGAAGAATTCAAAAATGTTCTTGAAACCCGGGGCGGATTTATAACAGCTCACTTTGCCGGCACCAGGGAGGACGAGAAGGAGATCAAATCTGAAACCACTGCCACGATCAGGTGCTACCCCATGAACGGGCAGTCCCGCGGTACATGTTTTTACACCGGAAAAGATGATGCTCCCCTGGCAGTTTTTGCCAAAGCCTATTGAGCGGGAAAAAGGTTGGTAAAAAGAAAAATTGCTGTCACTCGGGCGGCTTAGCCTCTATCAGGTAAAGCCGCTTTCTTTTATACTAATAGAGGATGAAAGGCAAAAAGACGCATAAGAAAAATCGGGAGGAGAGACCATGATTTCCGAGCGAAAGGTCGGTAAAACGTGGATACGTTTATGCAAAGGGGACATTACCTGTTATGACGGTGATGCCATCGTTAATGCCGCCACCGAAAAACTGGTCATGGATGCCGGAGTGGCGGGCGCTATCAAGGAAAAAGGCGGAGAATCCATTGAACACGAGGCACTCGGCAGGCTGCCCATAGAGGTGGGTGAAGCCATAGTGACCAGCGCGGGAAACCTCACTGTGGATTATGTCATTCACGCCGTCGTCGTTCGTCGGGATGGTCATACAGGAGAGGCGGAGATCAGGACGGCAACCCAAAACAGCCTTTACAGGTGCGATGAACTGTCGATAGAGCGTGTGGCCTTCCCGGCACTTGGAACGGGCCTGGGCGGTTATCCCGTCGACAAATGCGCCAGGGCCATGCTTGAGGAAGTTGTGCTTTATCTAGAGGAAGAAAGAGATACCTCCCTGAAGGAAATCGCATTTTACCTCTTCGGTGAGGAAACCTGGATAACCTTTTCAAAGGTGCTGGAAACAATCAAAATCGTTGACGTTCCAGAGTGAGGTTTTAAGACGAACCCCAACCGGGTTCTGTCCTATGGTTTTTGGGTTTTCCTCTTGCGCCTGATTCATATAACTGAAGGGGAAATTGACTCGTCTGAAAAAAAGCTGTTTTTATCGGCAACTAGCGAAAGGGTTTGTAACGAACATGTATGAACCTTCCAACATAGAGCTGAACGATGAATTCAGGCGTGCTCTCGATGTGATGGAAAACACGTCCAGGAACGTATTCGTCACTGGTAGGGCGGGTACGGGCAA
>DMCT01000149.1:0-1975 GCA_003446665.1 Synergistaceae bacterium | reverse complement strand
GTTCAAGCCGGGTATTACCGTTGACAAAGTGTCGAAAGCCCGCTCGAAGGGCAGCAAGAAAAACGTCTACAAGGCTCTGGATGCGATCATTATCGACGAGATATCCATGGTGCGGGCCGACCTGCTTGATTGTGTTGACAAGTTTCTGCAACTGAACGGTCCGAAGCGGGACAGGCCTTTCGGCGGAATCCAGATGATTTTTTTCGGGGACCTGTACCAACTCTCGCCGGTGGTCACTGGCACGGAAAAGAAGGTCTTCCAGTCCCTTTATGAAACGCCCTATTTTTACAGCTCAAAAGCCTTTGGTTCGGTGGATTGGGAGTTCATAGAGTTGAAAAAGGTGTACAGGCAGCACGACCAGCATTTCCTGAGCATGTTGAATTCCATCCGAAACAATTCGATCGACGAAGAAGGGATCCGGCTCCTCAACAAAAGGTATATGCCGGATTTCGAACCGCCTCCGGACGACTTCTACGTTTACCTTGCTACTACCAACAAGATCGCCGAAGAGATAAACACCAGGGAACTGGCCAGGCTCCCAGGTGACGTGCACTATTTCGACTCATATTCGGAAGGGGAATTCGGCGACGAATACTTGCCTACGGGCCGCCAACTCAAGCTCAAGGCGGGAGCACAGATAATGATGATAAACAACGATCCTGCCGGTCGTTGGGTCAATGGGAGCATTGGTAAAGTCCTGGAGATAGTAAAAGACGAGGACGATATTGTCATCGCCGAATTGACCGATGGCGAAATAGTGGAAATACTTCCTTACACCTGGGAGGTTTACAGGTTTTTCGCTGAAGAAGGGCGGCTTCAATCCGAGGTGGTCGGGAGGTTCACCCAATACCCGCTGACCTTGGCCTGGGCCATGACCATCCATAAAAGCCAGGGAAAGACCTTCGACAAAGTTATTATCGATATCGGGAAGGGTACCTTTTCCTACGGACAGGTATACGTCGCGTTGAGCCGATGCACTTCCCTCGAGGGGGTCGTGCTTAAAAGGCCCGTTCTAAAAAAACATATCTGGACGGACTACAAGGTGGTCGATTTTCTGACGAGTTTTCAATATACGAAAGCAGAAAAAGCATGTTCGCTTGAGGAGAAAATGGAAGCCATAAAAAAGGCAATTGAAGAAAACGCCGCCCTGGAAATGCTCTACTTGAGGCCGAACGACGAGAAGACCAAAAGGGTGGTAATCCCCAAAGAGCTAGGAGAAATGGAATACAGGGGGAAACGGTACATTGGCATGAAGGCCTATTGCACTTTGCGTGCCGGCGAAAGGGTATTTAGGGTCGACAGGATCCTCGAACTTAACGTACTTCGACAAACAGAAGCCTGAATATGTCCTTGGCCCCCGGTTTTTTCACTTTGAAGATTTTCGGGCGACCCTTTTTTCTCAAAGAGGTTGATTTTCGAGAAATTGCCCCCTTGACTTTCGTCGGCGGGCTTTGTAATATACCCCTTGCGCGTTGAGAACAAGGTATTCGCGCATTGCACCTTGACACAAGAATATAGGTGAACAGTCAGAGCGGGAGCTAACTGCAGTATAGGGAGAAATATATGGAGAGTTTGATCCTGGCTCAGGACGAACGCTGGCGGCGTGCTTAACACATGCAAGTCGGACGATTTTTGTGGACGCGGATCTTTCGGGAGAAGCGTTCATGGAGATAGTGGCGGACGGGTGAGTAACGCGTGAAGTACCTGCCCTGGGGAGGGGGATACCGTCTGGAAACGGACGTTAATACCCCGTAAGCCGGGAGGTGAAAGGCCTGTAAGGGCTGCCCTGGGAGGGTTTCGCGTCCTATCAGCTGGTTGGTGGGGTAACGGCTCACCAAGGCGAAGACGGGTAGCCGGTCTGAGAGGATGGACGGCCACACTGGAACTGAGACACGGTCCAGACTCCTACGGGAGGCAGCAGTGGGGAATATTGGGCAATGGGCGGAAGCCTGACCCAGCGACGCCGCGTGAGGGA
>DMCT01000157.1 GCA_003446665.1 Synergistaceae bacterium | reverse complement strand
CTCTCTTGTCAGCGTTCCGGCATCGATCTCCTTTTTGTAAAAAGGGTAGAAGTATCGGTCGAGATGCCCCGGGTTCATGGCATCCCATCCATTGAGCTCGGTAATGGTCCCCAGATGCATGAACCAGTACATCTGGAGGGCCTCCCAGAAATTACGGGGAGCATAGCGCGGGACCCACCTGCAGACTGAAGCTATTTCCTTTAACTCCGCTTTCCTCGTGGGGTTTTCTTCATTTTCAGCCATCTCTTCTGCGAGTTCAGCGTGGCGTTCGGCAAAAAGAATCACGGCGTCACAGGCTATCCGCATGCCCTTGAGTTCCTCGCGTTTTTTCATGGCCTCGGGATCGCTTAAGAAATCAAGCGAGGCAATCGATTCGTCAATGTCCCGTTTGAAATCCTCCATGCCTTTGGTGTAGAACTTCCCGTCAAGCGTCGTATGACCTGGGGCTCTTTGCTCCATGAACTCCGTGAAGATACCCGCCGCATAGGCTTCCTTCCACTCATCGTCAAGGTTCTGGAAAATCCTGTCTCTCATGGTGCGACCGCGCCAGAAGGGGATTACCTTTTCCTTGTATACCCTCCGGCATTCATCGGAGACCTTGTAGGGGTTCTTGTCGCGCGTGTCCAGGATATCGAGGTCTTCCAGGGAGTGGCAGGTCAGTTCCGGGTAAGTGGAAACACACTTCGGCCTTGGCCCACGTTCACCTACGATGAGTTCGTCCTTGCCTATATAGATGCTTTTTTTCAGGCAAAGATCCCTAAACGCCAGAGCCCGCATTACAGGCGTAGAGTATTTATCGATGTTTTCCCTGTAAAAATCCGTCATGATTTCCGCCCGCTCGTAATCAAGCGTAACGGGTACTTTAAAACTTTCCCGCCTGAGCCGCTCTACCCGTTCGTTCATGGCTCATCCTCCTATCTTTACTTTCAGTCCCTTGCTACGGAAAAACCCGGCAAGATTTTCCATTTCCTCCTCCAGGGGTTCCTTGAGATCCCGCAGGAGATATTCCATTCCGAAACGTTCATATTTTTGTTTCGCCGCTCCGTGATACGGGAGAACGGCAAGTTCCACGATTCCAGGCAGATCCGAAATGAAACACGCGATTGCGTCCATTTCCCCGGCATCGTCGTTGATGCCGGGGATAACAGGCACTCTAACGGAAATTCTGGCACCTTCCTTAGAAAGGAGCACCAGGTTATCCAGTATCAGGTCATTTGATACTCCTGTGTACTTCAGATGTTTATCAGGATCCATGAGCTTGATATCGTATAGGAAAAGGTCCGTGAATCTCGCTATCTTACTGATAACCTCCTGGGGCGCGTACCCGGTGGTGTCCACGGCGGTGTGTATATCCGCATTTCGGCATTCACATAGGAGTTCCTCGAGAAAGTCGGGCTGAACCAACGGTTCACCGCCTGTAAAGGTAACCCCACCTCCCGATTCTTCGTAAAAGAGACGGTCCTTTTCAATCTCTTCCATCACCCATGCTACGTCAACTTTCTTTCCCACAAGCTCTCGTGCTTCGCTTGGGCACACTTCGGCGCACTTTCCAAGCGAACGGCAAAAAGCGGGATCGGCTATGAATCCTTTCTGGGTTAGGCGAATGGCGCCCTCCGGGCAGGCTTTTTCGCAGGCACCGCAGCCTATGCACCGCTCCGGCCGATACACTACCACCGGCTCAATCGACTGGCTTTCGGGATTGTGGCACCACCAGCACTTCAAGGGACACCCTTTAAGAAATACCGAGGTGCGAATTCCCGGGCCGTCGTGTATGGCATAGCGCTTGATGTCGAAAATTATCCCTGTGCTCACAGGCAGACTTCCTTTCATCTCGCGGATGTATAAAGCCGAGAATTTTCAGCCTCCGCGTAGTATCGCCTGATGAACCGTTCCTGCACTTTGAAAGACCAGTGCACGTCCCGTATATACTCCGCCGCCATTCTCCGGTCGCCTTTTTTGACGTATTCTATGAACTGATCGTGCTCACCGGTGGATATGACTTCCCATTCCTTGACAAAACCCTTCCGCCTCGGGAAATCATACAAACGGTGCTTAAGGTTCATCACGGTCTTAACCAGGGTTTCGTTATCAGAAAAGTCGAGATATACATTGTGGAAAGCTATGTTGTGAGCATAGAATGTGTCGAAATCATCTCGTTCGAGAGCTTCTTTCATCAGCCTGTTTTCTTCTTCGAGTTTCTCGATCTCCGTGTCGCCGAATCTCTCAAAATTTGAAAGGATAACTGCGGCTTCCAGGGCCCCTATAATCTCGTAAAAATGACGGATGTCCTTTTCCTTAAGAACGTTGACTTGTATTCCCTTTCGCGGGAAAAACGTAACAAAGCCTTCTATCTCAAGCTGTATAAGGGCTTCCCTCAAGGGAGTCTTACTTATGCCAAGACGTTCGCTCATTTCGTTTAGATTGATAAACGACCCGGGACTTAACTCGCCCCCGTCCAGCTTCTTTCGCAAATATTCGTAAACCTGTTCACGAAGCGACTTGACCGAAAAGAATCCAACATCAGTATGCACCTCTTATAGCCTCCTTGTCAGTATTGTATATAATATATCAGATATCTGATTTTGTCAAAGGAAAGTCCTCACAATTTGAGGGTTCACAATCCTGGTTTTGACAATATCATGGTAGAAACACCAATTTTCTTTCGAGACCAAAGAATTCCGCGCATAAACATAAGGGAGACCGGTCCCAAAAAAGAAGGTGCATAAGGGTATGAAACGAGTAAGCATTCTCAA
>DMCT01000104.1 GCA_003446665.1 Synergistaceae bacterium | reverse complement strand
TTGGCCGAAACGACCAGGTCAGGAGTGACGTCATAATGTTCGATGGCCCACATTTTACCGCTGCGGCCGATTCCAGTCTGGACTTCTTCATCAATGAAGACGGCACCCTCATGTTTCGCGAAGTCGCTGAGAAGGCGCATGAAAGAAACAGGCTGGAAAACCATACCTCCGTCACCTTGTACTGGTTCAACGAGGATTCCGGCGAGACCGCCATCAAGTCCAGCCACGGTCTTTTTAAGGAATCTCTGAAAAAGTCCTCCGGAAACGGACCTTGACCTAGTAAAATATGTTTGTAGCCGTTACATCTATCAATTTCCAGCCATCTGTTCGACCATGCCATTCTCCGGGGGAGCTGATCTTAATCTTATATGAAGAGCCAGAAGAGCCTTGCCAACGCCATGACCTTTGAGAAGTAGAAAAAGCCCACGAGGCGGGAGCAATTCCTGGCCGAGATGGAACAGGTTTTCCCCTGGAAGGAACTCTGCGCACTCATAGAACCCTACTATCCCAAGCCAGGAATGTTTTTTGCAAGACCGAATTCCCAGGCAAAAGGGGCGATACAGCCCTCCAAAAGGCCTTGAAATAATCTTCAAAAGGCCAGAAGAGCCTGACTTATCCACAGGAAACGGATTCGGACGTCAAGGTTCTGATGTTGCGACTATCAAGCTCTTTTGTTCAGAGGTTCCTTAACTTTATTTCCGCAAATTCGCCGAAAACCCGGCGCGCGAGCACAGGATCATCTCCTTTGGAACTGGTAGAGGGTTAAAAAATGCCGACGGAAACCGTTACAGTTTTCTATACTGTCCCAATGAGGGATTGGAATTACGGCGCAGTTATGATTTGTGGTTAAAATTTTACGAATACTTCTGTTCGGCGAAAGCCGCGGCTTGCGTTATAATAACGAATATCATGTGACACCTGAAGATGACACTGGAAATGATTTCGCGAAAGGAGGAACAAGGTATGTCCGATTATCATGAACCCGTTGAAGAACTTGGCGCCGAAGACAGGGATATAGCCAGGGCGCTGCACAGTCTCAAGGAGGAAATCGAGGCAGTCGACTGGTATCATCAGAGAGCCGCGGCGACAAAAGATGAATCCATAAGGGAGATATTGATTCACAACAGGGATGAGGAAATCGAGCACGCTGCGATGATGTTGGAATGGCTGAGGAGAAAGATGCCCGTTTTCGACGAGGTGTTGCGAACGTATCTTTTCACCGAGGCTCCCATTACACAGGTTGAAGAAGCCGCAACAGGTGGAGAAGCTGCCGGGTCGGGCCAAAAGGGATCGAACCTCGGCATAGGCAGCCTGAAGAAAAGCTAGCTTCTGTTTCTTATTTGAGGATCTGAAAGGAGGAAAAATCATGGATATGCTGAAAAGATCACTAGCGCCTGTCAACGAAGAGGCGTGGGAAGAAATAGATGATCAGGCACGCAAGGTCCTGAAAGAAAAACTCTCGGCCCGCCGTTTTGTGGACGTGTCCGGACCACACGGCTGGAATCATGGTGCCGTAGTTACAGGGCGTCTCGATGTCTTTAAATCCTGCGGCGAAGGGGATGTGTGCTGGGGCGTCCACGTCGTCCAGCCACTGGTGGAAGCCAGGGTTTCCTTCGAACTTGACGTGTGGGAACTGGACAACGTTATAAGGGGAGCAAAAGACCTCTATCTGGACCCTGTTATAGAGGCTGCAGGCAGGGTGGCTCTTTTCGAGGAAAACGCAGTGTACCAGGGGTTTGAACCGGCCAACATAACGGGGCTCGCCAAAGCCGGCAAGGACAACGCCGTTACGCTGTCAACGAAAAGCGGCGTCGATATAATGGCATCCATATCGAAAGCCCTCGTTAAGCTGAAGGATGCCTCTGTCGAAGGGCCTTATATGCTTTTGGCCGGTCCCGAGCTCTGGCAGGCCCTCGATGTTAAAGGGGAAGGATATCCCCTGAGGAAACGCCTTTCATCGCTCCTTGAATCAGGTGTGGTTTTCGCTCCGAACTTGAAGGGCGCATTTGTCGTTTCTGCAAGGGGCGGAGATTTCGAGCTCACCCTGGGACAAGACTTCTGCATCGGCTACGAAGCCACCGTGGGCGACAAGGTGCGGCTTTTTATGGCCGAGTCGTTCACCTTCCGGGTCATAGAGCCGGCCGCAGTGGTCCCGCTTGTGACCCAGTAACCATTCCCACTCAGAGGTTAGATTTAGAGGGATCGCTGTTTTCGGGCGGTCCCTCTTTTCATTTGGTGCCGCCACAGACACATGCAGATCAAGCCCCTAAAGTGCTGTAAAAAGGTCGTCTGAAAAAGGCGACAGTCGGTGGGAAGACAAAAAAGCCACCGGGACTTCGGTTACAGTGTAGTCAGTGAGAAAATATAAACCGAAGGGATGATCCCGGTGACGAAAACGACGGTAAACCTTGAAAAGAAATTGTCCAGTCCCTGCTGCAGGGCGATCTGACCTGCCTTCAATCGGTGGTCAAGGACCTCATCGAGCATGCGCTGGAGACGAAAGCGGAAGAGATCCGGAGGCGGGAACGGGTCATCCGGATCTTCCTGAAGGATGCCTCGGTGATGATGTTGTCAGGAGCGTATCTTCAGGAACTCAGCGAGGAGTGGATATCTGGACGTCGGTACATGGACATGATGGATTTCCATAAAGCGAAGGCGGAACAGGAACGGAAGGGAAAGGCCTCAGCGAAACAGCCAGTAAATATGGCTCAACCCGAGGCCGTAGCGGTGAATATGTAACCAGGTCTAAATTTACAGCAGTTCTGGGACTTGGCTCCTCAGATGGTCAGAACGTTTTTTGAATCCCATGTGCAATAATAGAATTGCATTACAGGAGGAAAAGGCGAGAGAAATCGATGTAAACATCAGCATCTGGTTAAAACCTCCATGTCTTGGTTCCAGTTACGTTATTGCGGCCGGAGGAGGGATACCATGATCGACGAAAGACGGAAAAACGAGCTCA
>DMCT01000017.1:4943-6290 GCA_003446665.1 Synergistaceae bacterium | reverse complement strand
AAAATCCGCCTTCACACTCATGAGAACGTCGGGTACGGACACATTCACCTGCCCGAAGACCAGATGCACACCACGTCTTGCTGGTTCAGCCTGCCCACGGGAATTGTCTGGGAAGGCTGGTCTGAGGACCGGAGGAGTTCGGCCCTGACAGGCCTGGCCCACTTGATGAAGGGAACGGCCCCGCTTTTTCTGATGTGTGACCGTCACGACCTCAGGATTCACAGCATGGTCAAAGATCCCTTCCTCGGCGGAGCCGCCGTCTATCTGGCGGACAACTATCCGGGAGGCGTAGGCCTTGCAGAGGCAGCCTTCGGGATCAGGGATCTTCTGCTCAAGGCTTCCGCCGAAGCACTGGCCGGATGCCCATGCGAAGATGGTTGCCCTGCCTGTGTGGGCGCCCTTGGCTCGCAGATGCGATCCAAAAGGGACACCCGGTTTCTATTGGATACGTTGATAGAGATGAATCGTTGACTCTCGGGAGGCGGTCGGCCAAAAGATGGAAAGGTCAAAAAGGCTTGAACGACTTCTAGGTCCCGTAAAAACCGGAATGCCCCGGAAAGGAGAACGCGAAATATCGGGGCTTCCCGACGGCAAATGGCTCGAAGAGGGCGTATACCTGGTCGAAGAATCCTTTCCCCTCTCCGGGCACCATGGCAAGGTTCTCCTTAAAGACCTTTCCGGCGCAGCTCAAGTTCTCTCGGAGTGGGGAGCCACGGAAAACGCCGTTTTTCTCGACCTCGAAACAACAGGCCTTGCGGGCGGAACCGGCACATACGCCTTTCTGGCTGGAGCCGGCAGGGTAATGGGAAACGCTTTCGTGGTCAGGCAGTTATTTCTTTCCACTCCCAGAGCCGAAAAACCCTGGCTCGACCACCTTTTCGAATGGATCGAACCGGCAAGTGGATTCGTGACCTATAACGGAAAGCGTTTCGACCTGCCGATAATTCAGACCCGAGCCATTTTGAACAGGAAGGACCCACTCGCCGAAGAAAAAGGGCACCTGGATTTGCTGTACCTCGCGAGGGCACTGTGGAAAGGACGCCTTCCCGATTGCAGGCTGGGAACAATCGAAGCCGGCATCCTCGGAGTAAACCGCGAATACGAGGACGTTCCAGGCTGGCTGGTACCACAGCATTATGCCGATTTCCTTCGGACCGGCGACGCGCGTCCTCTCTCGGGCGTCTTTATCCACAACAAAACCGACATTTTATCGCTGGCATCTCTCAAAATATTTACTGCGGCCATCCTCAAGGGAAACGCAGGCTCTTTCGACGACCTGCTTCGTTCCGGAGACCTTTGGGCCTCCCGCAACAGGCTCCGGGAAGCAGAAAAACTCTGGTGCCTGGC
>DMCT01000017.1:3942-4811 GCA_003446665.1 Synergistaceae bacterium | reverse complement strand
CGGCGCCAACGGTGGGACCAGGCGGCGGAACTTTTCGAACGCAGCCTCGGGAACCGTTCCACGCAACTTGCTGCACTCGTCGAATTGGCGAAAATTTTCGAACACAAATTCTGCATGTACGAAAAAGCCCTGGAATACGCGGAAGAAGCCCTGGCAAGACACAGGGAAAACCGCCCCTTCGCTGAAGTCGGCAGATGGTCGGACACAAGAGGCGACCTGCTTAAAAGGATCGAGAGGTTGAGAAAAAAGATAGCCGATAGGACTTGACAAAAACAGCGTCGCCGCGCAAATGTTATAGTTGAAACGGGTAAAGTCCCCTTTTTCACCACGACACGCGACAAATGTAAAGTCCGTTGTCCCGGATTTACAGACAACCGGAAGGAGGTTTTAGTAATGAACGTTCCGGCTCACATATTCAGGGAATATGACATCAGGGGTAACGCCGAGGAAGAGCTCACTTCCGGAAATGTCCGGGCCATAGCTCACGCCTACGGTACGTTTCTGGCAAGAAAGGGTGTCGAGAAAATAACTCTCGGAGGCGACATCCGGCCATCCACGGCACGCATAAGAGAAGACGTAAAAGGGGGAGTCACCGCTGCAGGTATCGACGTCATAGACATCGGCACCGTCACCACGCCCATGCTTTACTGGAGCTTTTTTCATTTCGACGTTTCCGGGGGCGTCATGATCACCGGAAGCCACAATCCACCCGAATTCAACGGTTTGAAGCTGGCTTTCGGGAAAACCACTCTCTATGGTGACCAAATAAAAAACATCCATCGCATGATCGAAGCGGGAGACTTTTACAAGTCACCTGAAAAGGGGAGCGTTTTACATGAGGACATAAGCGGTCCTTACCTGGATATGCT
>DMCT01000017.1:0-3623 GCA_003446665.1 Synergistaceae bacterium | reverse complement strand
GCCGACAGAATAGGCGTCGTGGACGACAAGGGCAACGTCGTGTGGGGCGACATTCTGATGGCGCTTTACTGGCGCGAAATCCTTCCGAAGCATCCGGGTAGCAAGGTTATCGTGGAAGTGAAAAGCTCCCAGGCTCTCGTGGACGAAATAAAACGCCTTGGAGGTGAAGTAGTCTGGTGGAAATCGGGACACTCCCTTATCAAGGCCAAGATGAAGGAGCTTGATGCCCTTTTTTCGGGTGAAGTCTCGGGCCACATGTTCTTCGCCGACGAATATTATGGATTCGATGATTCCTTCTATGCTGCCGGCAGGTTGCTCAGGATCCTTTCGAACGATGACAGGAGCCTCTCGGAAATGCTGTCCGACATCCCTGTATACTACAGTACAGCCGAGACCAGGGTCCCCTGCAGCGAAGAGACCAAATTCGAAGTAATAGAGAAGATCAAAGAAAGCGCCCTTAAGGATTTCGACGCCATCACCGTCGACGGCGTCAGGATCCTCTACCCCAGGGGGTGGGGCCTTGTGCGAGCCTCAAACACTCAACCGGTACTTGTAGCCCGCGCTGAAGGGAAAACCCAAAAGGACCTCGAAGAATACGCGGCAGACCTCAAGTACCGCATGATGAAAGCAGGCGTCGAGGATTTCGACTGGGAATACTGATAAAACTACGGGAAGCGGCCTCTTTTCTGCGCCCGTTTCCCGTTAATTTTTTTTCGAAAACTCCTTTGCTCCCTCAAACAGGTCTGGTCCCTTGTTTACTTGCAAGAAGCGCTTGTTTCAATTCAGGCGAACTCATCTTTGTTGCTTGCTTGACGTAACCGGTATCTTCCACTAAAAGAGCATCGAAAGGGTGTCCAGATGGAAGTTTACATGTTTTTTCTCATCTTTTTTTCTGTCTACGGCCTGGCCAACTGGTACATAACAAGCCACATCTTCCGCATGGAGCTCTTTTCGGGAAACTGGAAGGTACCTGCAAGGCTTGGCTGGCTGCTGCTTGTCCTTGCTTTCCCGATTGGAATCATTTGCAGTCACCTTTGCAGACTTGTGGTACTGGACCGGTTGCTTTGGCTTGGAAGCTGGTACCTTGGCTTGATGACATATTCCCTGCTGTTTTTTGCAGCTTTCGACTTTTGGAAACTGTTTAGCGTGCTGAGGCGCCGCATGCTTGGACCAGGACATCGTGTTCGAAGAAATCGCAATAAAAAAAGGACTTTCGACCTGTTTCCACTATATGCCCTCGTGATGATCGTCATTCTTGTCGCCGGTCATATCAACGCCACGCAACCTCAAATTCGCTCTTTTGAAGTATCCCTTCCCGGAGGGAAGGAAAAAAACACCTTGAGGGCAGCCCTTGCTTCGGACATACACGCAGGGATCATGGTCAACAATCACTGGTTGAACAAGATCGTCGATTCCATAAACGAAACCGAACCCGATATCGTTTTTCTCGTTGGCGACATCGTGGACAGCGACGTGACACAGGCCCACGAAGAAAAGCTTTCCGAGGTGCTGGCGGAACTTGACGCGCCTCTTGGTGCATATGCCGTCACCGGGAACCACGAGTACTACACGGATACGGTCGAGGCCGTAAAGGCTATCGAATCAGGTGGCGTGGAGGTGCTTCTCGATGAAGCCCGTGAAATTGGAAACCTCTTCGTCCTTGTGGGAAGGAAAGACATCCAGGCAGAACGATTTGAAGGTTCCCTCAAAAGCCTGCGGGAAATCCTGGAAGGTTCAAACAGCGATCTTCCGGTAATTGTACTGGACCACACACCTGTGAGGCTTGAGGAAGCGGCTGAGACCGGTGTCGCGCTCCAGCTTTCTGGACACACCCATAACGGACAGCTTTTCCCTTTCAATTTCATAACCGACGCGATTTTCGAGCAAGATTGGGGCTTTTTAAAAAAGGGGAAAACTTTGTTTTACACCTCTTGCGGAGTCGGTACCTGGGGACCTCCTATCCGGACAAACTCAAGACCCGAAGTGGTTCTTCTTAAGATTATCTTCGACCCTGAAGCTGTTTTCCCCGAAATACCATAGCCTTTTTGTAACAGTAAAGCCTGCCTATTGTAACTGTTTTTTCTATTCCCTTCGGGAAAGAGGCGGCGGAAATCAATCCGCCGCCTCTTAAACGCTGTTTTTCTAAAGCTCTTCCTGGGCGGTTCTCGAAATGATCTCCTCCTGGAGGTCTTTCCCGATGTCCACAAAATAGTCACTGTAGCCGGCCACGCGGACGATGAGGTCCCTGTACTGCTCTGGATGCTTTTGCGCGTCCCGAAGCGTCGCCGCATCGACCACGTTGAACTGGATGTGGTGAGCATCGTAACGAAAATATGTCCTGATGAGGCGGGCAAGCTTTTCTATGCCATCCTCTCCAGCCAGCACCTTGGGAAGGAACTTCATGTTTAGCAGCGTACCTCCCGTTTTGAGATGATCCATCTTGGCTGCCGACTTTATTACCGCTGTAGGGCCATTTCTGTCGGCGCCCTGGACAGGGGAGATGCCTTCCGAAAGAGGCATCCGCGCATGCCTGCCATCGGCGGAAGCTCCCGTGACGGACCCGAAATAGATGTGGCACGTAGTGGGCAACATATCGATGTGGTACTCGCCGCCCTTGGTGTTTTTTCTGCCGTCGATCTCGTTGAAGAGTGCATTGAAGACCTCTTTCATGATGTCATCGGCATAATCATCATCATTGCCGTACCTGGGCGTCTTGTTGGCCAAAGTCATACGCAGAGGCTCCGCGCCTTCGAAATCTTTTGCAAGCGCATCCAGGACCTGGTCCATCGTAAACGTGCCGTCGTCGTAGACGTGCTTCTTGAGCGCCGAGAGGCTGTCAGTTATGGTCCCGATGCCAACGCACTGGATATAGTTGGTGTTGTACCTGGGGCCTCCGTCGTTATAGTCTTTCCCCTTTTTTATGCAGTCGTCAGTTAGCACCGAAAGAAACACCGCCGGCGCGTGCTCCGCGTACATCCGCTCTATATACTGGTTCCCCCGGACCTTTATGTCCACGAAGTGTTCAAGCTGCCTTTTGAAAGCATCGAAAAGCTCACCGTAGCTCTTGAAATCCCGTGGGTCGCCCGTTTCTATGCCGATTTTCCTGCCAGTCATAGGATCAATGCCGTTGTTAAGGGCAATCTCCAGAATTTTGGGTGTGTTGAGATAGCCTGTCAGGATGTAGGCTTCTTTCCCGAAAGCTCCCGTTTCGACACAACCGCTGGTACCGCCTTCCCTGGCGTCCTCTATGGATTTGCCCATGCGAAGCATCTCCTCGATAACGGCATCGGCGTTGAAAACGGAGGGATATCCATATCCTTTTCTTATGACCCTGCAGGCTTCCTTGAGGAAGCGGTCGGGCGTCCTGCGGCTTAACTGAATGTTGGCCTGGGGCTGAAGCAAGTGAATCTCGTCTATGATTTCGAGCATCATGTAGGAGATCTCGTTGACGCAATCCGACCCGTCGGGTAGAAGGCCGGCGAGATTTATGTTGGTGAAGTCGTTATAGGTTCCGCTTTCGGCGGCAGTAACGCCTACCTTGGGAGGCGCCGGATGGTTGTTGAACTTGATCCAGAACGCGGACAAAAGCTCCTTCGCCTGCTCTCTTGTCAGCGTTCCGGCAT
>DMCT01000055.1:8828-10085 GCA_003446665.1 Synergistaceae bacterium | reverse complement strand
CTCCTTGAAGGTTTCTTTTCTGTTTTCAGGGATCTTTGGATTATCAGAAAATGGGGTCCCGAAATGGCTTCCCACCTGCCTCTGGCCGAGGAGGAGCGAAACTTCGCAATCTCTGAAAGCGCTTTCTGGCCGGAAGACCTTCTCTGGGAAGGAATGGAGTTTTTCGCCTCATTGATGCCCAAAGCCCGTTGGGGAATGCGTTCGGACGTCGTGCTGGGGCTTTTAATGGCTTTCTTCGAGAGGGTGCCTGTCGGAGAAAGTGACCCTGGCGATGTGGAAAATGAAGTTGCTCCAAAAAGAGAGGAACCTTCCCGAGACATCGAGAAGGTTGAGGAAGAATTGGTGACGCAGGAAGCTGAAAAAGAGCAAAAGACAGAAAGCCTTTCCGTTGGTGCCGCAAGTGGAAAACTTTCTCACGAAGCCTGGAAGCATTTTATCGAAAGCTTCTTCCCCGACGACGTCAGCCTGTACTGCGCACTTCTGTCGTCGGAACCGGTGATTAACAGTGAAAAGCTTTGTATCGTCTTTGACGAAAAAGACCGTGTCTGCTTTGAATTGTGCAAAATCGTGCGTAATGCCGCCAAAATAGCGGCAAGGAAGGAGAAACTGGAAGGAGTTTCGAAGATCCTCCTGTGTTGCGGGGACGAAGAAACGGACACGGAAGCCTCGTCTTTTCCCGGGATGGGTTCCGATTCTCCCGGTGCTCCATCTGAAAGGCCGAAAGAAAAGAGCGAAAAAGTGGAAATTCGGCGACAAGAGGCGAGGAAAACGGGAAAGACCACAGAAGACGGATCTTCTTCGAAAGTGGAAGATCTGAAAGGAGTAATGAGCCTGTTTGATGCGGAACTTCTGTTTTTGAGGGAAGAAGCGTCCGAAAATGGAGAAAACGGGGGAGACATCATTGAATAAACCTTTTGTACATCTGCACGTTCACTCGGAATACAGCCTCCTCGACGGTGCCATCCGGTGCTCGGAGCTTGCAGAGCGCGCCTCAAGGTGGGGCTGCCCCGCTGCGGCCATTACCGACCACGGCACCATGTACGGCGTTATCGAACACTATGAAAAATGCAAGGCCAGAGGGGTGAAGCCCCTGATCGGGTGCGAGGTATACGTAGACCCCAGGGGGCACACCTGTCGCGACAGGATGGGGAAGAACTTCCATTTGCTGCTTCTTGCAGAGACGCAGGAAGGTTACAAGAACCTGGTGAAACTGGTCTCTATAGCCAATACTGAGGGTTTTTACTACAAGCCGAGGGT
>DMCT01000055.1:0-8603 GCA_003446665.1 Synergistaceae bacterium | reverse complement strand
GGCGAGATCCCGTCGCTGATCCTGGAAAACGATGAAAGCGGAGCACGGGAACGTGCCGAAATGTACCGCGACATTTTCGGCCCGGAAAACTTCTTTCTGGAAATCATGCACAACAGCCTTCGGGAACAGGCTGTGGTCAACAAGGAACTTGTGAGACTTTCAAGGGAAACGGGCATTCCCCTTATCGCTACCAACGACGCCCATTACCTCGAGGCGGGTGATGCCGCATGGCACGATGTTTTACTCTGTGTGCAGACCAACTCCACGGTCAATACCCAAAACAGATACCGCTTCGGTTCGAACGATTTCTACCTCAGATCGCCCGAGGAAATGTGGGAGCTTTTCGGAACCGAGCTGCCCGAGGCGCTTGAAAATACCGTAGCCATTGCGGAACGCTGCAACGTCGAATTCTCCTTTGAGGGGCACCTGTTGCCCGAGGTCCCCGTGCCTAAAGGACGCAGCCTTGAGGAAACCCTTGGCGAGAGAGCCAGGGAGGGCCTTCGTGGTCGCTTGGGTGGTCCCATTCCCGAACACTATCTTTCGCGACTGGAGTATGAACTAGACGTCATCAGGCAAATGGGGTTTTCGGGGTATTTCCTGATAGTGGCGGACATTATTCAGGCCGCCAAGTCGGACGGTGTCCCCGTCGGGCCCGGACGAGGGTCCGCCGCCGGGTCGTTGGTAGCCTACAGCCTTAAGATCACCGAGGTGGACCCTCTAAGGTACGATCTCCTCTTCGAGCGTTTCCTGAATCCGGAGAGGATCAGCATGCCCGACATCGATACGGATATATCCGACAAGAGGCGGGACCAGGTGCTGGAACATATAGTCGAAAAATACGGCAGGGACAACGTGGGCCAGATCATCACCTTCGACAGGATGAAAAGCAAGGCGGCCGTGCGTGATGTAGGGCGCGCCCTGGATATGCCTTACCCCGACGTCGACAGGGTGGCCAGGTTGATCCCCGCGGGGGTTTCGTCTATAGAGGAAGCCATGGAACAAAACCCGGAGCTGAAACAGCTTCATCGCGACGATATGGCTGTACGCAAGCTCCTGGATTACGCCTCCCGCATCGAGGGGCTGGCGAGGCACTGTTCGCAGCACGCGGCGGGCGTTGTAATAACTCCGGGTCCACTTACGGATTATCTTCCCGTCCGAAGGATAGGGGACAATCAGATAGTGACGCAATACGCCATGGAACCCGTCGAGAAACTCGGGCTCGTCAAGATGGACTTTCTGGGACTGCGGACCCTTTCAATGCTGGAAGAGACCCTCGAAAACATAAAGGCAAACGGCAAGACTCCGCCCGATATCTACGATCTTCCCCTGGACGACCAAAAGACCTACGAGCTTCTGTCCAGGGGGGATACACTTGGTGTCTTCCAGCTTGAATCGGCGGGCATGAGACAGCTTCTCAAACGCCTGCTCCCGGATTGCTTCGAGGACCTCATCGCTGCCCTGGCCCTTTACAGACCAGGTCCACTGGGAAGCGGCATGGTCGACCAGTACGTGGAGTGCAAGCACGGCAGGCAGAAAGCATCCTACTTACATCCTCTGCTTGAGGACATCCTGAAAGAAACCCACGGGGTGATCCTGTACCAGGAGCAGGTCATGCAGTGCGCAGCTGCACTGGCGGGATATACTCTGGGCCAGGCGGACCTGCTTAGGAGGGCCATGGGAAAAAAGAAAGTGGAGGTTATGGAAAGAGAACGTGCCCATTTCGTAGAGGGCTGCGGGAAAAACGGCATAGACCGCAAAAAGGCCGAGCAGATCTTCGACATCATCCAGGAATTCGCCGGATACGGCTTTAACAAGTCCCACAGCACCGCCTACGCCATGATCAGTTACCAGACCGCCTACCTCAAGGCTCATTTCCCGGTGGAATTCATGGCAGCCTTCCTGTCGAGCCACATACACTCCAAGCTGGACGTTTTGGCCCGCTACGTGAGGGCCGTCAAGAGTGCGGGCATAAGCGTGCTGCCTCCTGACATCAACAAGTCGGGGTCGCTTTTTACCGTCGACGGTAAAGAGATTCTCTTTGGCCTCAGCGCGGTTTCGAAAGTCGGGGGAGGGGCCGTTGAAGCCATCCTGGCGGCCAGGGAGGGCGGACCCTTCGAATCTCTCTGGGATTTTCTGAACAAGGTCGACATGCGGGTCGTAGGGAAATCCGTGGTGGAAAACCTCATAAAAGCGGGTGCCTTTGATGCCATTTCGACCAACAGGAAGCAGCTTCTTGACAGCCTCCAGCCCATGGTCGAAATAGTCCAGCGTCGGGCGTCAGATGGCAGGCAGCGCTCTCTTTTGACGCTTGTCGAGGAGGAAGAGGACAAAAACGGCCCTCAACTTGTTGATACTGAGGATTTCGATTTTCATACCAGGATGACCATGGAAAAGGAAGCCACCGGACTTTACATATCCGGTCACCCCTGTGAACATTATGAGTCCCTTTACGAAGATATAACCACCTGCACGATTGGCGAGCTTTCCTTCTGGAAGTCATCGGGCTGCCGGCCTGTAGTAGCCGGCGTCGTGGTGGACCTCCAGGAGAAGTTCACCAAAAGGGGTGACAAAATGGCGATTTTCGAAATAGAGGACGTCGAAGGAAAAGTAGAGGCTGTCTGTTTTCCAAAAACCTGGAACGGCCTGGAATACATCCCGGAAAAGGGCGAGGTATGTATAATCACAGGCAAACTTCATGAACGGGACGGCATTAACCTTGTCGTTGATTCCATCCTGCCCGTCGAGAAAGCCAAAGAATGTGTGGCTCCGGCAGTCAGGCTGAGGATTTACGATACGGGGAAAAAACTCAACGGGTGTCTGACGGATGTGTACCGGGAGTTGAAGGGTTATCCGGGTGAAGCGACGGTGTACATCGAATATGTGTCGGATTCCTTTCGGGCCTTGCTTCGTTCGAGGCGCCTCAAGGTCGATCCCGGGAAGCCCTTTGTGGAGCAGATTCGCCGTATCTCGGGCGGCGCTGTCGAAGTGGTGTAGCAAGAGCTGGAACGCAAAGGAAACGCTAAAAAGGAGGAAGGTCGAGTGAGAGACGGGGAAAAAGAAACTGTTTCGGTGATGGCTGATTTCATCGTTGTCAGGGCGCTGGAAAACGGTGTTTCCGTCATCGGGTTGACCCGTGGTCAGGAAACACGTTTCGCCCATAGTGAGAAACTTGACGAGGGAGAGGTATGGATATCGCAGTTTACCGAATACACTTCCGCCATAAAGATAAGAGGAAGAGCCGAAATACTGACAGCCCACGGAAAAGTCGTGAGCGGGAAGGATGCCGATGAAAAAAGTTAAGATTGTCTGTACCCTTGGACCAGCCTGTGAAAAGCAGGAAACACTGAAAGAGATGGTTTTATCGGGGATGGACGTGGCACGGCTCAACTTCAGCCATGGCACCCATGAAACCCACGGCCGTCACCTTGAGAACATTCGTTCTCTAGAAAAATCGCTCGACCGTCCTATCGCCGCCATGATAGATACCAAGGGGCCGGAAATCAGGACCGGCCTCCTTGCGGGGGGCGAACCTCTATATCTTGAAACGCAGGGTGAGATACGCCTTACACCCGACGAGGCCGACGGCACAGGAGGCAGGGTTCATGTGGGTTACGAGCCGCTTTTGACGGAGGTCCAGCCTGGTCAGTCGATATTCATAGATGACGGTACTATACATCTGAAAGCTGAAAGAGTCGACAGGAGAGACCTCGTCTGCAGGGTGATCGTGGGCGGACAACTCGGCGAGCGAAAGGGTGTCTCCATACCAGGTTCGCTTTCTGCCTTGCCAATCCTTACCGAAAAGGACAGGGATGACGTCCGCTGGGCCGTGGAAAACGAACTCGACTACATTGCTCTTTCTTTCGTCAGGAACAGGGACGACATCATGGAAGCAAGGCGCGTCATAGAGGATCTCTGCGGTCACCTCAGGATAATAGCCAAGATAGAAACCCGCCAGGCAGTGGAAAACCTTGAATCCATAGCCGAAGTCGTCGATGGCATGATGGTGGCCCGAGGGGACCTTGGAGTGGAAATCCCCCTCGAGGACGTGCCACTGGTGCAAAAAAGCATCGTTGACCTGTGCCGAAGCCAGGGTAAACCCGTCATAGTGGCCACGCAGATGCTGGATTCCATGATCCGAAACCCCAGGGCGACGCGGGCCGAGGCGAGCGACGTTGCGAACGCTGTGCTTGACGGGACCGATGCGGTGATGCTTTCCGGGGAAACGGCAAGCGGCGCCTATCCGGTGGAAGCCGTCCGTACCATGGCGAAGATCATTACCCGAACCGAAAAGGACGAAAGGTTTTTGTCCGGCAGGGCCGTATCTTACGCGGATATCAACAGTGTGCCCGATGCCGTGAGTCATGCCGCAGGGCTCATTTCCCAACGAATGAGGACCAGGGCCATCCTTTCGCTGACTGAAAGCGGCGGCACTGCCCAGATGGTCAGCAAATACCGCCCCAATTCCATTATTATCGGCTCTACGCCCTCGCGGAAAACATGGAGGGCACTGACGCTCGTTTGGGGTGTTGTCCCGCTTTTGGCCAGGCGTGAAGAGACCCTGGAAAAAGCGCTCGATACGGCCATGGAAAGAGCCATCGACGAAGGGCTTCTTCTGGAAGGCGACCTTATTGTCGTCACCGCCGGGGTACCTGTGGGAATGAGTGGTACCACAAACACGGTGGAAGTGGTCACCGTAGGGCAGATTCTGGTTAAAGGGCTGTCGCTCCTTAAAAAGGACGCCACGGGCCGGATCGTCAAAGCCCATACCGCCGAAGAGGCTAACGAAAAAATACGGGAAGGCGATATCCTCGTAGCGAGGCAGACCGACAGGGATTTCATCCCTGCCATGAAAAAAGCCGGTGCCATAGTGACGGAAGAAGGCGGATTGACCAGTCATGCGGCTATAGTAGCCCTTGAGCTCAGGATTCCGTGCATTGTCGGGGCGGAAGGGGCTCTCGAAGTCCTCGAGGACGACATGATAGCCACCGTCGACGGAAGTCGGGGAGTGGTTTTCAGGGGAAAGGCACACCTGCATTCGGGGCGTTAGTTTTTTCGGTCGATGTGAAAGATAAAAAAGGAAAGAAGTGGCCCTCTCATGGACAACGGTGAAATCATCCTGCAGGAATGGCCGTCCATTGCAGATGAGCGAGGCAAAGAGGCCGGGTCTGTTTCGGGCGGGTTTCCCCACCTTGACGGCGTGCCCTGCTGGCGGGATCTCAAGGACGAAAAAAGAAGGCAAAGCGCCGTAATCCTGGGGTGCACCAAAATTGAGGGCCGACTCTCCGTCCTTTGTGTAAAGCGATCCACCTGCATGCGCCGCCACGCCGGCCAGCTTGCCTTCCCCGGGGGGGCAAGGGAGCCGGAGGACAAAACACCGCTCGAAACCGCCTTGCGAGAATGTCATGAAGAACTGGGGATACCTCCCGGCAAGTTCAGCATGGAAGGCATGCTGCCCAGGGAGTACGCCTATTCGAGCGACTTCGTCATATACCCTTTTTTCGCACAAGTCGATTTCGATGAAATCAGAAGATATATCCGTCCGGACCCGGTGGAGCTCGAAAGCGCCTTTCTAGTGTGCATCGATCGGCTGCGAATGCCTCCCGAGCTGTTTTGGGGGAGATCGGAAGACAGGACGTTTATGTACCCGGTTTTCAGGACTGACGGAAAACGCGTTATATGGGGGGCTACCGCCCGGATTCTCTGGAGGTTTTTGCGAGGCCTGAAAAAACAGAACGGAGTCGTGCCGTGTCTTTGATAGGCGCTCACGTTTCCGTATCGGGAGGGTTGCACAGGGCGATCGAAAGAGGAGAGGCCCTGGGATGCGAGGCCATTCAGATTTTTACTAAAAACCAGCTCCAGTGGCGTGCCTCCCCGATCCCGCAGGCCGCAAGCGAAAGGTTTCTCAAGGCATGGATCGAAAGCTCCATACGCAAGGTAGTGGCTCATGGGTCCTACCTGATCAATCTGGCGGGTTCAAACGAGATCAGGAAGAAAAGCATCGATGCCCTTTCGGACGAACTCCTGCGCTGTGACCAGCTGGGGATCGACGATCTGGTGTTGCATCCCGGGTCTCACCGAGGCGACGGTTGGGAGGTCGGCTTTTCCAGGGTTGTCAGTGCGCTGGAAGCTGTACTGGACAGGACGGAAAGCCTGAGGGTCCGTATTCTGCTTGAGACCATGGCCGGACAGGGGGACGGGATCGGATCTTCCCTAGAGGAGCTTGCCGCCCTTTTCGACGCACTTGAAGTCGCCGAAAGGATAGGGATATGCCTGGATACCTGTCATCTTTTCGTGGCGGGTTACGAAATCCGTTCTCGCGAAGGGTACGAACGAATTTTGCGGCGCGTAGACAAATATTTCGGACTTGAACGGGTAGGATGCTGGCATCTCAACGATTCAAAGGAAGAAAAAGGTGTGCGCAGGGACCGTCACCAGCATATCGGAGCCGGCAAAATAGGGAATGATGCCTTCGGAAGAATCGTCTCGGACCCCCGCTGGGAGGACACGCCCTGTATAATCGAAACGCCGAAGGAAGACCAGGGGGACGTGAGAAACCTGTCTATTTTAAGGAAATTGCGAGGCTTCTGAAAATGGGTCGCCCGTCTTGGTGTTTGAGGGATTTACGTCAGATCAGGGAGGCGTCAGATGTTCGAATACCCTAAGCTTTTGGTAGATACGGGAGTTATACGGAGCAATGCCCTGAAAGTAACGGGCCTGTGCGCTCAAAAGGGAGTTTCCCTGTGGGGGGTTACCAAGGGGCTATCGGGGCGTCCCGAAGTCGCAAAAGCCATGCTGGAGGGTGGATGCAAAGGGATAGCAGACAGCCGCTGTGCCAATATCTTACGCATGAAAAAAGCCGGAGTGAAAGGGCCTTTCATGCTGCTGCGCATTCCCATGCTCAGCGAACTCTCCTTCGTGGCTGAAAACATCGACGTGGTGCTCGTTTCAATGACCGAGACCGTTGAGGCACTGGACGCGCTGTGCCGAAACGCTGGAAAACGCTCGCAAGTGATTGTCATGGTAGACATGGGAGACCTCAGGGAGGGAATCTGGCCCAACGAAGCGGAGCGAATGGGAGAGTGCCTCAAAAAATGCGAGGCCGTCGATTTCCTGGGTGTGGGGTCTAATTTCGGGTGTCTTTCGGGAGTGCTTCCCACGGAAAAGAACCTCTCGGCCCTCGTTGATGTCGGAAGGGAACTTGCCGATGCTGCGGGAACGGACCTGGCAGTAGTCTCAGGCGGAGCGACGTCGTCGCTTTATCTTCTCGAAGAAGACAGGATGCCCGTTGGTGTTAACCAGCTAAGAGTGGGAGAGGCCATTCTGCTCGGGACCGACGTAACGGGTAAAAGGGAAATCCCATACCTTAACAAAAACGCCGTGGAAATAAGGGCGGAAGTGGTGGAGTGTCGGCGCAAGCCCACGAAACCCATCGGCGAGATAGGCGCCGACGCCTTCGGGAAGGTCCCGGTATTTGAGGACAGGGGGGAGCGCCTGAGGGTAATTGTCGCCATGGGACGCCAGGACGTGATGCCGGAGGGGTTGAGGCCTCTTTTGAAGGGAGCCTCCATTATAGGAGCCTCGAGCGATCACCTGACCATAGATGTGGAAGATACGGGCAAAAGCTTCAGGCCCGGGGATATACTGGCCTTTGCGCCCGACTACGGAGCGATGCTTGCCGCGGCGACTTCGGGTTACGTGAATGTTAGAATACTCTAGAAAGGACCTCCGGAAGGGCGCGAAAAGCCTTTCCCGGACGGAAACAGGCGGTCATGCTTGAAAACATACGGTGGCAGGATTTTATAGACATAGCGATAATCGCCTTCATCTTTTACAGGATTTTGCTTCTTCTGGTGGACACCAGGGCGATGCAGCTCGTCAAGGGACTCCTGGTCCTGGGGCTGTTGGCTGCCGTAGCGAGGGTGATCCAGCTGGAGGCGCTTTCCTGGATGCTCGGAAGACTTCTAGGCGTCATCATCATTGCCATACCCATAGTCTTTCAGCCCGAACTAAGGAGGATGCTCGAGGAACTGGGGAGGGGAAACATCCTCCGGAGGAAGCAGGCTGAGGAAAGAGCGGCACAGCTTTCCGACGAAATCACCCGGGCGTTGCTTTACCTTCAAAGCCAGCGCATCGGAGCCCTCCTGGTCTTCCAGCGGACCACCGGTCTGAAGGATATCTGGAGGTCGGCGGTACAGATACATGGGGCGATAACCCACGAGCTGCTGGTGTCAATTTTCTGGCCGGGAAATCCGCTTCATGACGGTGCCACCATCATTGACAAGTCCACGGTCCTTGCCGCCGCGTGTTATCTTCCGCTCTCGGAAAACAGTGACCTTTCCCGCTGGATAGGGACGCGCCACAGGGCCGCCCTTGGCATAACCGAGGTCTCCGACGCCATGGCCCTCGTGGTTTCCGAGGAGCGCGGCGAAGTGGCCCTGGCCATCAATGGTCACCTTTCGAGGCAACTGAAGGAAAACCAGATAAGACGTCTTTTACTCCACTATTTTTCGGCGACCGCCACGAGCCGATCCGTTCTGGACAGCCTGCAAAAGGACCTGCGGATGCTCTGGTCCAGCGAGCCGGAGGAAGAAAATGATAAAAAG
>DMCT01000153.1:4565-7339 GCA_003446665.1 Synergistaceae bacterium | reverse complement strand
ACACGGACTGGCGTCCGTGTATGATATAGTAATAAAAACCTAAGACGCATCGGTTCGTCGTGTACCCGGGGTCGGGCCTGTAACGGAGGTGCTTGCAATGGACAGACAAAAAAAGATCGTAGGCAACCTGAGCTGCACATCGGATCTCAAGTGCTTCGTCGAATACGACATGGAGGAATTCAGGGACCTGATCGACGATTTTGAGAGTAACTGGGTGGAAAACCTTGTAGAGGATGGCTCTGGTAAAGAGGAATGACATAGTAACTGAAGGCCTTAAGTCCTGGAATTGCAGGGAAAAACGTATAAAACCGCAAGTAGCGCCGGCCTTTCCCGGGGTCGGCGTCGTTTTTTACAAAAACAGGAGCTATGTTGATATACCGCTTTTCGTGGGTCCCTTTGTGGCCTGTTGCCGGAAGGCCTTTCTAGCTTTCAGGAGTGGACGTTCCTGGAGGGAAGATTTGCTCACAGGAATTCTCCTTCAGATCCACCTTGTACCAAAATCCCTCTACGGGACCGGTAGCAAAGCCGTCTTCGTTCAACCTTCTCAAAGTGTAGCTTACGATGAAGACCCCTTTTTTTTCTGTGGGTTCTATATCCCATCCGATAAGTTTGAATTTTCCCTCCCTGTTTACATTTGAGACGAACCCTTCGATACGTTCTTTTTGAAGGTGTTGTGCTTTTACCATTTCGATGGCTTCCATCTTTTCGTCTATCCTGGTCAAAAAGTGCGAAAAAACCCACAAGCAGGCGAAAAAAAGGACAACCAGCATCAAGGCGATCTTCAATCCAAATTTTTTTCGTTTCGAAAGTGCCATCCTTTTAGTTCACCTCCCGTAAACGCGTCAATTATGACACAGAACGAGCGTGTTCTCGAAAGTAAATACCCTTTTTTAAGCAAACCCGTAAGGGTGCCCAGCAGAAGACTTTTGATATACTCTCCTAAGGCGAAAGGAAGGTGTGCCCTTGCGACGTTTTTGGGGATTTATCGCCCTTTCAGGGTTTGTTCTGGTCTTAGGGAGCGGCGTGGCTTTCGGGTTTGACGGCGCTTTTGCCTTGAATGAGAGGTTGTCTCTGAGGGATCTTTTGTCGAAGGAAAACCTTTCTTCCCTGCAGGACGTGGAGGAAGCGTTCCTGGATGTCTACGGAAAGGATCCCTCCGGATGGCCGAAGGATCTCAGGAAGATTCATCACATTGCGGCATCATGGGCTCAACGCGTTCTCTTAAGTGAAAATTTTGCGGCAGTTCTCGAGGACGATGAAAGAAAAAGGCTAAGGCTTTTAATCGAAAGTCCGGTCGATTATTGGGCCTGGGTCATCTGGTCGGGTTCGTGGCCCAATGCAAAAAGTGGCGCGTCGCATCTTTCGGCTCGGGAGGTTCCACCACGTCTTCTTGAGCGATATATGCAGGAAATATTTCCGATCACGTGGATTGACCTGAACCAGGCCGCGCGGGAAATGGAATACATGCTGGGAAAAGACGACGCAGGTTTTATCCCGGGCCCACCATCAGACAACGATCTTATCGAAGAACGGAAAAAAGACATAAAAGAATACAATTCCTCTTTGAAGGAAGCGGCAAAAAAGTATGCCGAAGCGAAAGATTTGCCTATGCTGGCCCTTTTGTCCGGCAGGTCAGATGCCTCCTGGCTGGGGGGCGATGAATTCCAGTCAGTGATTTCCGGTCAAGTGAAGGAGATCGAAAATGAAATCGAAGGGGCTTTCGAAGCGGAGAGGAATCATTTATTTCGAAGCATATTCGGGAAGGTCGAGCCCTTTTCGATAAACTGGATGGAAGGCAAAAACATCGAGCGCCATTTGTTTTTGGATTTTAAGGCAGAAGTCCCAGGCACAAGTCAAAGGACTTTGACGGCTGGCCTGGATATCCGTCTCGTACACAGAAACCCCTGGACTGAAGGAGGAAACGATGCGCCGCTGGTCGAAAAGAGGCCGGCCCTTTTTCTTGAATGGCGGGACTTCCCGTTCAACGGGCTACTGTCGGAAGAACCTGCGGAGCTTATTTTAAAATCCAGGGATTTTCTTCTGGTTCGGCTTTATAACGGCGGCGAAGGTGCGGCACTGGCGCTTTTCCCCGGGGGCGTTTCACGGACAGGCTTGATGCTGGAAATAAAGCCGAGCCGCGGTAATGACCTGCCAGCCGAAGTTTTTGGAGAACTCTTCAAGCGTTTTGAAAAGGCTTTTTGCCTGGCAGCCGAAGAACGCTACGGAAGCCAGAAAGATGATGGGGATGTCCCAAAAAGCCGTGAGGCCTCATCGGCGCTTTCGGCAAGGTCTCTTTCTTTCTCGGTTTCAGGTTTCATCGAGCTGGAAAAAGAAGGGGCGCTCAGAAATACTTGCTGGATAAACGTAGAGCTGACCGAAAGAGACCAACCTGTACCTGGTGCGGAACTCGCCGTCGAAAGGCCCCGGCTCGGGAGACTTTACTCCCCCATGGCAACGGGAGTGGACGAAAACACCCTCTACATCGCCACCGATCCGGCCGGCAAGGCATTTATCGCCTACGAGGCACCTCGTGTGGAAGAGATAGAGTCGAACTTCGATGAACTGATAACTTTTGGCATAAGAGACAATGCATCTGGTTCGCACGAAAAAGTGCAGCTATGGATTGTCAGGCCCTCCTTTCTGGAGGCTTCGGCTCAACATGACCTGATCCCGGGGGAGGACTCGTTCCCTAACGTGATCCATTTCCGTTTCTTTGGGGGTAGGCTTCCCAGCGACTCTGACAAGTATGAGGTCGTAGTACGGTCTACAAGTGG
>DMCT01000153.1:0-4410 GCA_003446665.1 Synergistaceae bacterium | reverse complement strand
CGCCCGTTGAAGAAACGGTGGTTGTCGAGGTACCCGGGCTGAACCTTTACGAAACGGTTAATTTCAGGGTCGGTGCCATGCCTGTGGTTTCGGAAATAGAAGCAGAGAAGGAACAGTCGGAATTTCCTGGGACCTATGTCCCGCTAAAAGTGACCATAACCGACAAGCTCAACCCGGAAACAGACCTGGAAGGATTCCTCGAATCCTTCGGGCTTTCGCCGGTGGTGGAGATCGAACCCGTGGATTATACCCCCTTTCCTCTTGCCGAAGAAGACGAAGGGCTTCTTGAAAAGCTCCTGGAAACACTTCCTGGAGTGACCTTGCAGGAGGAACCGGCTACCTTCCAGCCGGAAAGTTGGTTATTGGCAAAAGAAGAGGGACCAGTCTGGGTGCTTGCCGGAGAGTATCCTTACCGGAGCTCTGGGAAACGACGAGCAGGCTCCAATCTGCCCGGTTTCATTCCGCCTTTATGGGGAGATTATACCTTTCGCATCAGGCTGGCCTTCGAGGGGAAAGACGGCCGTTCGGCTCTTCCTTTCGGTCGGACCGAAACACGGGTTTTATCCTTCCGGCCCGAAGACGAAAAGGAAATGGCCAAGACAAGAGGAGTTATGCCGCTGGTAATGTTGTATTCGTCGATGTTTCCGGGCGAAAACGCCAGGTTTGTGATACTTAAGGCAAAGCGCTTGGTCAGCGAGGGCAAACACGCTGATTTGGCCGTCATCCTTGGTGACGCCTTTTCCCGCAGCCTTGCCGTAAATGAACGGCTTTCCTACGAAGGCGAGACGGGAAGACTCAGGGAAATGGCGGCTGCTGCAGAGGGCGTGGCAATTAAGGACCTCCCTGAAGAAAAATTCCTCAGGATGGTCGAAAACGCAAAATTGTATTTTCTCTGCCAACTGGGAGGGGCATACATGGACAGCCTGGCAGGTTTGGCTTCAACAGGCGATGATGGTGAGGAACATTTGCGGGCACGGTTTGAAAAGGAGAAAAGGTTGCAAGAGATCCTCCAGGGTTTCCTTTACGGGTTCGGAGATTACGGGCTGGCAGCTGTCTCAAAAGAAGGTTTGAAGAGGCTTTCCGTTTACGATGAACAAGGTTTTCGTCTGAGTGAATGTCCACCGGTGGTTTTTTCCCCCGGAGGACACAACGAGAGGTTGTATGCAGGTGAAAACGCGGTAGTCATAGTTTTCAGGCTAGGTGAAAACCTGGTACTTGACGTTTCAGGAACAGGCCCTCCGATTCAGGCTATCAAGGTTCTTCCCAATGGAATCAACAAGACACTGTGCTGTGAGGACAAAACCACCGAAAGGCTTACTCTTTTCGGTGACGTCGTCGTACCCGAAAAACAAAAAGCCCTTCGGTAGGTTGTTGACCTTTCCGAAGGACTTTTTAAAAGAAGCAGGGGCATTTGATGCCGGTTTTTGTTATTTCAACGGGGGAGCAGGAAACCGCTTCCCATTTCGTCGTCTTTCTGCTGAATGAGAAAATTGAAGCCCGTGACGCTGGATCTTCCCCTGATGAAAGGAAGGATGGTCTTATATCCGCCCACCACAGGCCCCTCCTTGTAGGAACCGCGAAAGACGCTTCCCGTGACGCTTTCATGTTCAAAGGCTTCTCCAGGAGCCAGTTCTCCCTTAGATGCCAAAAGGGCCATCTTGGCGCAGGTTCCAGTTCCACAAGGCGACCTGTCAACATTGCTCTCCCCGAAAACGACACAGTTTTTTGTTGGTTTGCCTTTCCTCTCCAGGCTGAATTCGACAAGACCCACGGAATTGATGTATTTTTCGGTTGGATGCTCTACCTTGACGTTTCTGTTGATTTCGCGAAGTATCTCGAGTCCCGTCCGCAACATCTCGGGCACTTCTTCTTTCTCCAGGGTAAATCCAAGGTCTTCTGCGTGAATTATGGCAAAGAAGTTTCCACCGAAAGCTATGTCCAGGCGAACCTTCTTCCCTCCGTGCGAGGGAAGCCCAATTTCCAGGTCGGTAGCGTAAACGAAAGCTGGAACGTTGGCCAGGATTACGTCTCCTACTTTACCGTCTTTAACTTCCACGTCTAGTAAAACCTGTCCCGCCGGAGTATCCAGAACTACGGAGGTTACAGGTTCTTTCCGAGGTACCATGCCCAGTTCCACGACAGCGTTGGCCGTGCCGATAGAGCCGTGGCCGCACATGGAAACGCCTTCGCCCGAATCCATAAAAAGCACTCCGTAGTGGGAATCTTCCCGTACTGGGGAGGTAAGAAAGGCGCCGAACATATCCGAATGACCGCGGGGTTCGTGCATTACAAAATCCCTGAAATCTTTCAGGTTCTCCCGCAGGTAGACCCATCTTTCGCCCATGGTCTTGCCGGGAAGCCATGGTCCGCCTCCGATTATGATCCGAGTGGGTTCTCCCCCGGTATGGGTATCAACTACAGCCGTTGCCCGTGTGATTTCCATTTTTGGATCCCCCTTCCGAAAACGTACCTGTTGTTTCATGTCCTCAAAAAGATCGAACCAAAATTGACAATATTGGTTTGACTACCTTGTGGCAAGTCAATACAATCTTTTGTATTCAGATTATAGGCGGAGGGTGTACAAGTCGCAATTCTGCAAAAATTACAAAAATACGCAAAATAAAAAATTATACAAGGTCCATAACTATAAAATAGGTTTCAGATTCACTTGGTTGGATAGGAGGCTTTAAGATGACGGGGCGAACAGCGGATGTTGCCATTATCGGCGGGGGAGTGCATGGGTGCTCGATTGCGTGGCATCTCGCCAGCGAAGGGGTTAAAACGGTTCTTTTCGAAAGGGATTATCTTTCCTCGGGAGCGAGCGGCCGAAGCGCCGCGGGCATAAGGCGGCAGTTTGGAACTACCGTTAATTGCAGACTTTCAATATACAACATGGAAAAGTTCCCGGTTTTGCAGGACGAGCTGGGATACGGGGCGGACCTTGAATACGACCCGTCAGGTTACCTTTGGATCGCTTATAGCGAAACACAGCTTCGCCAGCTCAAAAAGAACGTACAGCTGCAAAACTCCCTCGGAATCGATTCCAGGATTCTAACCCCCGAAGAAATCAGGGAAGTCGCACCTCACCTGGATACCGAGGGAATGTTGGGTGCCAGCTGGAACGAAAAGGACGGGCACATCAACCCCCACACCCTTACCTTCGCCTACGGCGATGCCGCGAGAAGGAAAGGGGCGGAAATACTCACCGAAACAGAAGTTACCGGTCTTAAGATGGTGAACGGAAAGATACGGGGAGTAAAAACCTCCAGGGGAGAGTGGGAAGTTGGGGCCGTTGTCTGCGCCGCCGGGCCCTGGAGTGTTGATGTGGCGCGGTGGGTTGGGCTTGACGTTCCCATAACCCCCGAAAGGCACCAGCTTCTGGTGACAGAACCGGTGGAACGAATGAAGCATCCCATGACGCTCTGTCTCGACGATGGAAGTTACTGGAAACAGTGCCCCAATGGGACATTCCTGCTCGGGTGGGGAAACCCGGAAGAGAAAAAGGATACCAGCTACGAGTCTTCATGGCAGTTTCTGGAAGAGGTATCAAAGAGAGTCCTGGCGAAAATGCCGATCCTGCAGGGCGTAAGGGTGGTCAGGCAGTGGACGGGACCCTATGACATTACGCCAGACCAGCAGGCCATCGTCGGCGGCACGCCCGTAGAGGGTTTTTACATCGACTGTGGATGGAGCGGGCACGGATTGCAATTCGCGCCTTCCGTGGGCAGAATCATGTCTGAAATAGTAACTGGGAAGCATCCCTTTATCGATGTCTCCATGTTTCGGTACAGCCGTTTCGAGGAGGGAGACCTCTTCTTCGAACCTGCATGCATATAGAGCTTGTTTCTGGCAAGAAGAAGCCGAGGCGGTCCTTTAAGTCAGCGCCGTTTCTTCTCGCACGAACGGATTCTATGGCAAATCTCGCCGGGGAAGTCGCCTGGCCGAAGGGCAAAGAGCCAAACCTCCCCTGGAGGTACATCGGAGCTCCGCCGGGAGCATCCGGCCAACGCTGTCTACGGCGTCAATGGTTTCGTCAAGATGTACCAGGTTACGGTAGCCTCCGAGGATAAGGTCGGCAGCAAGAAAGGCTTGGGAGGCCAGGGCGGCGTTTCTGCTGTGACAAGGGATCTCCACGATGCCCTGGACCAGGTCGCACACCGATCCCATGACGTTCTGAAATACCATGGCTGCGGCATCGCAGGCCTGTCGCGCCGTTCCTCCCGCGGCCTCTACAACCGCTGCCGCCCCCATGGCTCCGGCCGCACCTATTTCAACCTGGCAGCCAGCCACTTCCGCGGCGAAGGTGCTGCGTTTGTCGAGCGCCCACCCGATTACGCCAGCGGCCCAAAGACAGGAGAGCACTTTTTCGCGGCTCAGGCCGAAGTCCTCCAAAAGCGTTGCCATAACTGC
>DMCT01000143.1:4961-18432 GCA_003446665.1 Synergistaceae bacterium | reverse complement strand
AGACGGGATACTTTTCCTGCAGACCGACGTATGTTTGCCACTCCAAGAACCCCCATGTTATAATTTACAAGTCTTCCGCCTGAACGAGAGCCTTTTCAAGGCGAAGAGCGGCGTGTGCCTGCTCTTCGCCTTTTATCTGTAGAGGCGGCCGGGCTTCGGAAATCTCATTGGAGGTAGTGCATGAAGGACCTTTTGGATGAAATTCTCAGTGACGCGAAAATAAGGGATATAGTCGAATCCGCGGGGTACGAATTTGTCGGTGCAGAAAGAGTGACCGAAAACGGAAGGTCCGTCTTCAGGGTTTACATAGATTCCATAGGGGGCGTTTCGGTTTCCGACTGTGAGACCGTATCAAGGGAACTGGACAGGTTTCTTGAAAGGCACTCCGAACTGGTTCCGGAGCATTTCTTTCTCGAGGTGAGTTCTCCGGGAATCGAGAGACCGCTGTTTACGTTGGAAGATTTCAGGAAATTCATCGGACGCAAGGCCAAGGTCCGGTTCCAGGAAAAGATAAAAGACAAAAGGCAACTGACAGCAGAGATAGCTGACGTTGACGAAGGGGTCGTCCGTTTCAGGGAAGAGAAAGATATTTTTCTTGAGGTTCCCTTCGATAAAATAACAAAGGCCAAGATTGTGGACGATGGGGAGGAAACCTCCCGGCTTATGGCAATGAAAAAGAAGGAACGGAAAAAAGGGAGGAAAAAGTAATGCAATTAGGGCGTGATTTCGTTCGCGCTTTACGACAGATAACCCAAGAGAGAAAACTGCCTCTAGAGATAATATCGTCGGGCCTGGAGGCGGCCATGGTGTCGGCCTACCGAAAGTACAAGGGCGGAGACCAGGATGTGGAAATACATCTGGACCTGGACAACGGTGAGATGACCATCTGTGAGGTGCGCCGCATCGTGGAAAAGGTGGAAGACCTGGACAAGGAAATGACCGTCGAAGAGGCGACTAACGCGGGATTTCCTGATGTGGCCGTCGGCGATATCATCAGGATAGAGGTCGCTCCCGAGAATTTCGGCAGGATAGCCGCCCAGACGGCGCGGCAGGTTATCATACAGAGGCTGAAGGATGCCGAACGCCAGATAATCTACGAAGAATTTTCAGACAAGCTCGGGGACATGGTCAATGGAATAATTTTCAAATCCGAAAATGATTATGTCCTGGTAAGGCTCAATGACAGGACCGAAGCCATCTTGCCAAGGGAAGAACGTATCGTCGGGGAGTCTTACAGACTTGGCGAAAGGTACAAATTCTACCTCCTGGAGGTGAGGCAGACTTCAAAGGGGCCGAGGATAGTTGTGTCCCGAAGCCACCCCGGTCTTTTAAGGAAGCTTATGGAACTTGAAATCCCGGAAATCCTGGAAGGCACGGTCGAGATCAGGGGTATAGTAAGGGAAGCCGGTGCGCGAGCAAAGGTCGCCGTCAGCACCCTCGACGCGAACGTGGACCCTGTGGGAGCCTGTATCGGAAACAACGGCGCGCGGATCAAGTCGATCTCGAAGGAACTGAACGGTGAGCGGGTGGACGTAGTGGTTTGGAGCAACGATCCCCTGCAGTTTATCCGCAATGCTCTTTCGCCGGCCCGTGTGGCCAAGGTGGAACCCATGGTGGAACAGGAAAAGGCGGTGCGGGTTTATGTCCGTCCCGATCAGTTGTCGTTGGCGATCGGGAAGGCCGGACAAAACGTCAGGTTGGCAGCCAGATTGACGGGATGGAAGATTGACATAAAAGCCCTTGAGCCTGAACGTCTGCCAACGCTGCAGGATCTTTTCGAGGACATAATAATCGAGGAGAGCGACGAGTCCGAATGAGCCCGAAGGGCACGAATCGGGGAAAACTCCCAAGGAAGCGGCCGCGTACCTGTGTAGGCTGCAGAAACGAAGAGGGGAAAAGGGAGCTTCTGAGGATAGTCAGGACGCCCGAGGGAGACCTTCGCGTAGATACCGGCGGCAAGGCTCCGGGTAGAGGGGCCTATTTATGCAAAAACCTTGAATGTCTCCAGGCCGCCCGCAAAAGGGACGCCCTCTCCAGGGCGTTGAAAGTAAAGGTGCCTCGCGAAATCTATGACGAGCTGGAGGAACTTCTCTCGGAAAAAAAGGGAAGTGAAAGCGGGGAGGCCGTGTCGTGAGGCGTCTTTTCGAAATCCTCGGAATGGCCCATAAGGCGAATATCCTTGTTTCGGGACAGACGAGGGTTAAAAACGAACTGAGACGGGGAAACCGGCTTCTGGTCATGCTGACGGAAGATCATTCCCGTAACGTTATGTCGGCTATAGCCGGGTACCACGAAAGAGGACGTTGCAAGGTCGTCGTTATGAAAGGCGTCACGAGAAACTCGATAGCAAACCAGCTTGGTCTTGGACGAACGCAGATTCTGGCCATTCCAGAGAAAAACGGATTGGCGGAAAAGATAGAGGCGCTCGTGACGGAGGGGGTCGATATGAATGAGCAAGATTCGAGTGTATGAACTGGCAAAAATGGTAGGCATGTCAAACAAAGAGCTTATGAAAATGCTGGAGGACCTGGGCATCGAAGTTAAAACGCATATGAGCTCCATAGATTCGGAAACGGCGCAACTGGTCGAGGATGCTCTGGGAGAAACTGGTACTGCCCGAGAGCAAGAAAAAACTGAAGAGGCCATAAGGGAACGTGTTTCGATTCCAAAAGGGATTACCGTGTCTGAGGCGGCCCAAGCCCTGGGGGTCAGTCCCGCTGAGGCGGTAAAGGCCTTGGTCTCCGCCGGGTACATGGTACCCGCGACGGCGCCGCTTGAGGAAGATATTGCCGAGGTCCTGTCGGGGACTTTTGGCAAAGATCTTGTTTTCGTGAAAGAAAAGGCCGAGGAAAAAGCCGAGCCCGTCAAGCGAGCGGCGCCCAAAGGCAAGAAGCTCGAATCCAGGGCACCGATAATTACCGTCATGGGTCACGTCGATCACGGCAAGACGACCCTTCTGGACTATATCAGAAAAACTAAAATGACCGAGCGCGAAGCAGGAGGCATTACCCAGCACATAGGGGCTTCCACTCTGGTATACCAAAACAGGGAGATAGTCTTTCTCGATACGCCCGGTCACGAAGCATTCACCTCCATGCGGGCGAGGGGCGCCCAGGCGACGGACATAGTCATCCTTGTTGTCGCAGCCGATGACGGAGTCATGCCCCAGACGGTGGAGGCCCTGAACCACGCCAAGGCCTCAGGTGTTCCTATAGTGGTAGCCGTAAACAAGATAGACAAGCCCGACGCGCGGCCCGACAGAGTGCGCCAGCAGTTGGCAGACCATGGTCTGATCCCCGAAGAATGGGGCGGAGATACCATATTCGTGGACATTTCTGCGAAAACCGGAGTGGGAATAGACCAGCTTCTTGAGATGGTCCTTCTCGTGGCTGACATGAGCGAGTTGAAGGCCGACCCGACTATCGAGCCGGAAGGCGTGGTCATCGAAGCAGAGCTTGACAAGGGCAAGGGGCCGGTTGCCACCGTCATAGTCCAGCAAGGGACCATCAAGAGGGGCGACATAATCCTTACCGACAGCGCCTGGGGAAGGATCCGCGCAATGATCGACGACAAGGGTAAACAGGTCGACGAGGCGGGCCCCAGCAAGGCCGTCGAAATACTCGGTTTCAACGGTGTCCCCCAGCCCGGTGAGCTTTTCCGTACCGTAACCAGCGAAAAGGAAGCCAGGCAGGTCATCGACGAGAAAACGCAGGAGCAGAAAGAGGCCGAGGCGGCTCCCGCAAGGCGTATAACTCTGGAGGACCTCTACGGGAAAATGCAGGAAGGCGAGACGCCGTCCCTGAAAGTGGTTATAAAATGCGATGTACAGGGGTCTCTGGAAGCTCTCAAGAGTTCGCTGAAAAAACTGGAGACCGATGAAGTCCAGATAGATTTCGTTCACGAAGGAGTAGGACGGATATCCGAATCGGATGTAATGCTTGCTTCCGCGTCGGAGGCTATCATTATAGGATTCAACGTCAGGCCCGACTCGAATGCCAAAAAGATGGCCGAGGCCGAAGGAATCCAGATTCGACTTTACAGGGTCATCTACGATGTTATCGATGATGTCAGGTCTGCTTTGGAAGGTATGCTCGCCCCGACGATAAAGGAGAAGGTCATAGGCCAGGCGGAAGTTCGTGCCGTCTTCAAGGTGCCCAGAGCGGGTAAGATAGCCGGCTGTTATGTCCAGGAAGGCGTGATAAGGCGCAACGCCAAGGTCAGGCTCATAAGAGACGGTGTAGTCGTATGGGACGGGAACCTCGAGGCATTGAGACGCTTCAAGGATGACGTGAGGGAAGTCTCCGCCGGATATGAATGCGGGATAAACCTCGCCAATTTCCAGGATGTGCGCGAAGGTGACGTTATTGAAGCCTATGAACTAGTGGAGGAGAAAAGGACACTGGACGTATGACCCTGTCGATGCACGATGTATTCTGGGGCATAATGCTGGTGCATCTGCGTATACATGGCGCGTCCAGCCTCAAGGACAGAAGACAGGTAGTCAGGTCGCTGGTTGAGCGCCTGAGAAAAAGATGGAACGTAACCGTGGCCGATTTGGGGCCTGACGCTTCCTGGACGGATGTGAGGCTCGCCCTGGGGACTCTGGGCAGTTCCTATGACAGTGTTTTTTCGCGCCTCGAGGAGGCGGAATCCTTTTTGCGACGACGCGAGGAAGAATCGGATTTTTTCATAGTCTCAGTCCAACGAGAGGTAGACAGATATGACACATTTCCGGATTGAGCGGGTGAACAAGGAGTTGCTGCGGGAGCTTTCGGAACTTTTGCAGTTCGAAATAAAGGACGAAAACGCCAAAAGGGCCATTCTGGTCGAGGTGGACTGCTCGAAAGACCTCGGCCATGCCAAGATCTATTACACGACTATTTCCCGGGAAAACAGGGAAGCCGTACAGAAATCTCTTGAAAAAGCCTCAGGTTTGCTTCGAGGCGCCATCGGCAGGCAAATGCGCCTCAGGAAAGTTCCGGAACTTCATTTCATCCCGGATTACGTGGAGGAAGAAGCTCGAAAGATAGAGGCGGTTTTGGATTCGCTTAAAAAAGACGGCGAAAATTCACAAAAAGGCGAAGATGATGAGCTCCGCTGAAAAAATATGCGAGGAACTTGGCGCTGCCCGAAACTGGGTGATCCTCATTCATGAGCGACCCGACGGCGATGCCGTAGGGTGCGGCGGCGCCATGGCAAGGCGGGCGGATATCCTCGGGAAAAAATGGACATGGCACGGACCTGATCCACTGCCGGGAACCTACAGGTTCATCTATGGAACGGAACAATACCGCCAGGTGGCTTCCCTTTCGCTGTCTGAATACGGTCCGGACACTGTCTTGGTCGTTCTTGATACGAGTTCCGCCGACAGGACGGTTTTCCTGGAAGGCGGGGGGGATAGCCCTCCCAAGGTAATAAACATAGATCATCACGGCGACAACGACCGCTTCGGAGACTGGAATCTGGTTTGCCCTGAAGCTCCCGCGACGGCGGAACCTCTTTGGGACCTTTACGAATATGCCCGCTGGGAGCCCGACATCAGGGAGGCGGAGGCCCTCTACGTTGCGCTGGTTACTGATGCCGGCCATTTCCGATTCGAAGGCACCACGGGCAAGACGTTGCGCATCGCAGCCGAGCTCGTGGACCGCGGCGTAAGACCTAACGAGCTTTATTCCCTCCTTTACGAAAACCGTTCCATACAGGGGCTTCATTTGTGGGGCAGGGCGTTCTCGCGAGTCGAATCACTCGCGGGAGGGAAAGCCTGCATTACCTTCATAGAAAAAACGGATTTCGCGGAAACGGGAGCCGAAAAAGACGAGACGGAACATCTCGTAAACGAACTGCTTGCCCTCGAAGGCGTCAGGATCGCGGTTTTGCTTGTTGAAGAAGAGTCGGACCTGGTACGGGTGAGTATCAGAACCAAGGATCCTTGCAATGCGAGAGAGCTTGCGCGCGTCTTTGGTGGCGGGGGCCACATCCGGGCGGCTGGCTGCAGGATCGCGGGAAGCGTCAAAGAAGCGGTGGATGCCGTAAGGCGGGAACTGGAAGAAAATGATGGAAAGCGGTTTTGTTCTTGTTGATAAGGCAAGGGGCCTCAGGAGCACTTTATGTGTGAACACCCTGAAAAAGGTCCTGGGACGAAAGATCAAGGTCGGACACGCGGGGACACTGGATTCGACGGCCGAAGGACTGCTGATCCTTCTTTTCGGCAAAATGACACGTACATCCAGGTATGTAATGGCCCTTCCAAAAACCTATGAAGTGACGGCCACCCTCGGCTTTGAAACGGACACTCTCGACAGCGAAGGAGAAGTAACAGCCGAATCCGCCGGTGGCTTACGCGTGAAAGAAAGCAATGTTAGAAGATGCCTTTTTTCTTTTTTGGGTTGGATATGTCAGAAACCTCCCATGATATCGGCGGTGCGGATAAGCGGCAAAAGAGCCCACGAGCTGGCCAGGGCCGGCCTGGCGCTTTCGATTTCAGATCGGGCCATTTACGTTTCTTCCATTGGCCTTGACGAGTTCGATGAAAAGCACGGGACGGTAAAGTTTACAATCACATGCAGCAAGGGGACCTACGTGAGAAGCGTTGTAAGGGATATGGGCAGAATGCTAGGGACCTTTGCCACGGTAGCGAAGTTGAAACGCACGGCTATAGGACCTTTTCGTGTTTTCGATGCTGTTTGCGTGGATGCTCTGGGAAAAGGTTTAACCGGGTCGTTCAGGCACCCGAAAGATCTGGCGGAGGCCTTTCCCTGTTACGAGGTGCCCGAGGGAATGCTCCAGACGCTTAAAAGCGGGAAGGCCATCCCTCCCGGACGGCTTTTGAGGCGGCACTGGGGAATATGTGAAGATTCCGGTACGGTGGTTCTTGCGGGCAGTGGGGTGCTATCCTTTGCGAAATGTTTGAAATTGCAGGAAGAAACCTTGTTCAAACCTGAAACCAATATCTTTATCGGAGAGGAGAAGGACGCGTACCCATGATTGCCGCAATAGGGGCCTTCGACGGTTTTCACAAGGGACACAGGGAACTTTTCTCAAGGGCCCGGGAAATCGCGGCCCAAAGACAAGATTCGTGGGGCGTTATTACCTTTTCGCCGCACCCTCAGTCCTTCTTGAACGGGAAAACCTTCCTGATGCTTTTTACTGAAAAAGAAAAGGACTTCATCGCGAGCAAGCTCGGGATACCCGAACTTGTGAGATTGCCTTTTACAAGGGGGCTCGCGGAGCTTTCCCCCGAGGAATTCATAGAATGCCTTGAAGAAAGATATTTTCTGCAAGGTGTTGTTATCGGGGAAGATTTCAGGTTTGGCAAGGGAAGGAGCGGCGACGCCAGGCTAATGGAGCTTTTGGCCTCCAGGAAGGGTTGGGAGGTGGCCGTTGTTCCGCCCGTTGTGGTGGGAGAAAACAAGGTGAGCAGCTCTTTTATCAGGACGATGGTGCTTGCCGGTGATGTAGTTGATGCCGCCGAATTGCTTGGCTATCCTTTTTTCCTTTCAGGCAGGGTCGTACATGGAGAAGGGAGGGGCCGTGAATTGGGGATCCCCACGGCAAATCTGTGCATGCCTTCTGAAAAGGTGGTACCTGACAGGGGGGTATATTCCGGTGCGGTCCTTACAGATTCAAAACTTTTCCCGGCAGCGGTCAACGTTGGATATAATCCTACTTTCGAGGGGCAGAGGGCGCTGCGTGTCGAAGCCCACCTTCTGGATTACGAAGGAGACATTTACAATAAAGAAATTATAATATTTTTCTTCCGCAGAATGAGAAACGAAATGCGGTTTTCCGACGTGAAGGAGCTCCTTTCCAGAATAAAGAATGATTTGTCTGAAACAAGGAATGACTGGGACAGTTGGTCTGGTAGCCTTTTTGAATGGCTTGTGCGAGATGGGCAGGAAATTTGCACAACTGGTTGAAGCAAGCATTGAACTCGGTCCTTACCCATGGTAATATAGCCTCTGTTTTCCGGGCCTGTAGCTCAGGGGATAGAGCAACGGCCTCCTAAGCCGTAGGTCGCCCGTTCGAATCGGGCCAGGCCCGCCAGAATGCCACCCGGCAGGTTGCAGTTCCTGTCGGGTTTTTTGTGTCTTAACGGGTAAAATCTCTTCTTATGTAGAAACCATTTGTGATTTTCATGTCGTGGAGTTAAAAACATCTGGTAAAATGTGTCCCGTGGTGATCGCAAGATGGATGACTGGCGGGAACGTGCCAAGAGAATGGTGGAAACACAACTTGTTCCAAGAGGTATAAGTAATGAAAGGATCCTGGATGCCTTTTTGAAGGTTCCCAGGCACCTTTTTGTACGGCCCGGCGACGAGGCCTTTGCCTATGAAGACCATCCGCTGCCTATAGGATACGGTCAGACCATATCGCAGCCTTACATGGTGGCAAGGATGACGGAGCTGCTTGATCCTCGGGAAGGCGATCTGGTCCTGGAGATTGGAACCGGGTCCGGATATCAGGCGGCTATTATGGCGGAGCTGGGAGCGAAGGTGGTGAGCGTCGAGAGGATACCGGCACTTGCCCGACAGGCACGAAAAAACCTCTCGGCAGCCGGTTACGACGTAGACGTAAGAATCGCCGACGGTCGCCGCGGCTTTAAAGGATCGATACTATTTGACAGGATCCTGGTCACTGCCGCTTCGGAAGGAATATTGCCGGTTTGGGAGGAACAGCTGAAAGAATATGGCAGTATCCTGGCGCCCATTAGAGTGGCTTTCGGTACCGAGAGGTTGCTTCTGAGGACCAGGGTGTCAAAAGGATGGAAAGACGAGTGGTTCGATTATTGTCGGTTCGTCCCTCTTCTCGGCGGCCTTGAAAGCGAGACTGATGAAAAGGCCGAAGAATAAGTCCGGAAACCTCCGGGGAATGGATGGAGTCTGCAAATGACAAAGATGCTGCGTATCTATTGCGTATCGCTTCTGATTATTACCTGTGTCGTCGTCATACTCTGTTCTCCCGTTTCGATAGTGGCTCTTTCGGAGGAAAGAGGAACGTGGCTGCGAGTACCTGCACCTCTTGGACAGATGCTTGTTACCAGTTACATCCATTCGGTTCAAAAGACCTCTGTTCAGGACGAGTACGTACTATCAGGCGGGTGGATATGGCAGTGGCAGGAAAAGTCCAAGTCGCACAATGCAGGGCTTCCCACTGAGCCCCCCAGAAACGGTTCCTTCAGAAACGAACCGGATTGGTTCGTCTTCAGGGGGGGAAGGATGAAATGGAAGACCCTGGTGATCAGGGTGGGTTCAAATAGTATAGGGTTGAACCGGATAGTGTTCGCACCACCTTGGGATGATATGTCCTACGACCTGTTCAAAGTGTTGCCTGAACGAATCGTTTTCCTGCAGGTTTATGAAATGCCTTTTGTGGAAGGAGTTTTACGAAAGAGCATCCCGGCCTGGTAAGGCTATGGTAAAATGCGATGGCCGTTTTATAGCCAGGTGTCTGGCACTGTCAGGCAATAAATTATTTCCCGGTAATTCCAGGAGAGATATGGAGGGATCGACGTGACGGAAGAAAACATGGCAAGACAAGAAGCCGAAGAGACTCGAGAGGAAAAGCCCGAAGTCCAGGCTG
This sequence comes from Synergistaceae bacterium, assembly GCA_003446665.1. Lineage (GTDB taxonomy): Bacteria > Synergistota > Synergistia > Synergistales > Thermovirgaceae > UBA1876. The sequence continues at coordinate 8,853 of DMCT01000143.1, read as the reverse complement.
CTCAAATAGACCTTGACGAGTTGAGGAGAAAGTTCGATACAGAAGCTAATACCCGGTTTCTTGAGGGATGGCAGGCACTATTGGTTACGGCGCTCGCGGTGGGTCTTTCTGTTTTTCATATTTATACCTCCGGTTTTGGACTTCTGCTTGCGATAAAGCAAAGGGCGGTGCACCTGGCAGTTGTGCTTGTTCTGGTTTTCTTGTTGTACCCGCCCAAAAAGAAGAACATAAAAAGCGGAATTCCTTGGTATGATTTTGTTCTTGCAGGCGTTGTCGCTTATGTTGTGCTTTATCATGTGATCTACTTCGACAGCATAATAATGCGTGCCGGGTTGCCGACGAGGATGGACCTCATCGCCGGGTTTTTGGGGATCGTTTTATTGCTGGAGGCTACAAGAAGAGTATCGAATCCCATACTCCCGTGTATAGCAATTTTCTTTCTTTTCTACTGTTACGCGGGACGCCATTTCCCGGCAATGTTCGCGCACCGCGGGTTCAACTTCACCAGAATCATCAATCACATGTACATGGGTACGGAAGGGATTTTCGGTATACCCCTGGGTGTTTCGGCCACTTTCGTTTTCATGTTCATACTGTTCGGGTCCTTTCTTGAACAGACGGGCATGGGCCGCTTCATAATCGACCTTTCCATGGCCCTGGCTGGGTGGTCCACGGGTGGGCCAGCAAAGGTCGCCGTTTTAAGTTCCGGCCTTATGGGGTCCATTTCCGGGTCTTCTGTCGCTAACGTGTGTACTACGGGTATGTTTACCATCCCGCTTATGAAAAGTGTGGGTTACAAGCCCTATTTCGCCGGGGCGGTCGAAGCTGTGGCATCCACCGGTGGCCAGATAATGCCGCCCGTCATGGGGGCCGCAGCGTTCATCATGGCGGAATTTTTGGGAGTGCCCTATCTTCACGTCGCTGCCGCGGCTATCGTCCCGGCCCTGCTTTATTATTTCGCCGTAATCGTACAGGTCCATTTGGAGGCAACGAGACTCGGCTTGAAAGGACTTCCCAGGGAAAAACTGCCGAAGATCCTTCCGCTCCTTAAAACGCGCGGTCATCTTCTGGTCCCGCTGGCGGGCATAATATATTTCCTGCTTGCCGGCTATACGCCGCTGAAGGCAGCCTACTACGGAATACTGCTCACCGTCGCCGTATCATTTCTCAACAAACAGACGCGCATGACCCTACCCAAGTTGAAAGAAGCTCTCGAATCGGGAGCAAAGGGCGCACTTGGGGTCGCGTGCGCCTGCGCAACGGTAGGTATTATAGTCGGAACGGCGACGCTTACCGGGCTTGGCCTGCGCATCGCCAGCGCCATTATCGCCCTTTCGGGCGGAATTCTCTTGTTTTCACTGCTCCTCACGATGGTTGCCTGTATCCTCCTGGGCGCGGGGCTCCCGACGACGGCAAACTTCATCGTCACCAGCACCATGGCGGCTCCGGCGCTTCTACAGCTTGGCGTAGCTCCCATGGCTGCCTACATGTTTGTGCTTTATTTCGGGATTGCTGCTGACCTGAGCCCCCCTGTCGCACTGGCTGCTTACGCCGGCGCCGGCATTGCGGGTGATGATCCGATGAAAACGGGAGGGACGGCGATAAAGCTGGCTCTTGCAGGTTTTCTGATACCCTATATCTACGTGTTCAACCCCATGCTTGTTCTGGTCAATTTCCAACCGGTGCCTTTCATCCTTTCGATAGCGACGGCGCTTCTTGGTGTATTTTTGCTTGGAATGGGATCCATCGGTTTTTACAAGACGAAAATGGCGGCCTGGCAGCGTGCACTCGCGATAGGAGGGGCCCTGACGCTTTTGGTTCCAGGTCTCGTGTCCGATACCATAGGGCTGGCAGTCCTGATATCCATGCATCTTCTTCAGACCGTCAAGGCCAGAAAAGCCACTGCGGCAGAGACATCCTGAGCAAAGGGTATCGGGCCTGGAGTCGGGTTTTAATGATCTGGCGTAGCCGTCTTATGGAAAAGGGGCGGCTACGTTTTGCAATAAAGAAGGGAGGAAATATTTTCGATGTCTGAAGATTACAAAGACACTTTGAACCTGCCCAGAACTTCTTTTTCCATGAGGGCCAATCTCACAAAAAGAGAGCCCGAGTGGCTGGAGTTCTGGTCTTCTATAAAGCTTTACGACACGCTTATGGAATCCAGGAAAAACGCCGAGACATTTGTGCTTCACGACGGCCCCCCTTATGCCAACGGAAATATCCACATAGGAACGGCCTTTAACAAGATTCTCAAGGACTTCATACCAAAGTACAAGTGGATGCGGGGATACAGGGCCCCCTATGTGCCGGGCTGGGATACTCACGGCCTGCCCATCGAGCTTAAGGTCTTGAGGGAAAGAGGTGTGGACAAGGAAGCGGTAGAGCCAGCCGCGCTTCGTGACTACTGCATGGAGTACGCCAGGACCTACATAGATGTCCAGCGCGAAGAGTTTCAGCGTCTTGGCGTTCTGGGCGACTGGCAGGATCCTTATATTACTTTCAAGGCCCAGTATGAAGCTGCACAGATAGGAGTATTCGCCGATATGGTGGAAAGAGGCCTGGTATACAAGGGCAAGAAGCCTGTCTTCTGGTGTGCCGATTGTCAGACTGCCCTGGCAGCGGCAGAGATAGAGTACGAGGATGAAACGTCACCTTCTATTTACGTAGCGTATCCTTTCATAGACGAAGATAATCGCTTCCCTGAACTTGAAGGTAAAAATGTATTCGTCGTTGTCTGGACGACGACGCCATGGACACTTCCTGCCAGTATGGCTATTGCAGTGCATCCCGACCTTGAATATGTGTTTGTAAGATCGGGTTTTGGGGATGTGGTATACCTCATCGCTGAAGGGTTGCTGAATCAGGTATCGACGGAAACCGGCATGTCTTTCGGCGAACCGGTTTTGAAAGTAAAGGGTAGGGAACTGGAATACCTCAAGGCAAGACATCCCTTCTACGATGAAAGAGTGGTGACCCTTGTCCTGGCGGACTACGTGAGCCTTGAACAGGGAACGGGATGTGTGCATACGGCTCCCGGCCATGGTGTGGAGGACTATGAAACGGGCATCCGGTATGACCTCGAAGTGCTTAATCCTGTGGACGACAAGGGGGCCTTTCTGCCGGATACACCTCTGGTGGGTGGTTTGCCTCTGGAAAAAGCCAATGAGCGAATTTTCGAGATACTACGGGAAAGAGAACGTTTACTCGGAAAGCTCTCGATCCGCCACTCCTACCCCCATTGCTGGAGATGCAAGAAGCCCGTGATTTTCAGGGCCACCGAACAATGGTTCGTTTCAGTCAGTGCCTTCAGGCAAAAGGCCCTTGAAGAGATAGATAAGGTCACATGGGTTCCCGACTGGGGCAAAGGCCGCATTTCCAACATGGTGAGGGATCGTTCCGATTGGTGCATCAGCCGCCAGCGTGTCTGGGGTGTTCCGATTCCCGCATTTTACTGCGACGGGTGCGGGGAAACCGTGGTCGATTCAAAAAGGATCAGGCGCGTTCAAGAGAAGATTGCCGAAAACGGTTCCAACTGCTGGTGGAACTTTTCTGCAAAAGAACTATTGGGCGATCTCGATGTATGTCCCGAATGCGGCAGGTCGGGTCTCAGAAAAGAAACGGACATAATGGACGTGTGGTTCGATTCAGGTTGCAGCCATATCGCAGTACTTGAGACGAGAAAGGACCTCAAGTGGCCGGCCGATCTTTACCTTGAAGGAAGCGACCAGCACAGGGGCTGGTTTCAGACGTCGCTACTCACGTCTGTCGCGACCAGGGACAGGGCCCCCTATGACGCCGTGCTGACTCATGGCTTCATCGTCGACGGCGAGGGGCGGAAAATGTCCAAGTCTTTGGGCAACGTTATCGCGCCGCAGGAAATCATCAACAGATA
>DMCT01000143.1:0-4817 GCA_003446665.1 Synergistaceae bacterium | reverse complement strand
TACCGGAGAATAAGAAACACGCTGCGGTTCCTGCTCGGGAACCTCGACGGTTTCGACCCGGAATCGGACGCTGTTTCATGTGCCGAACTGCCTTCTCTAGACAAATGGGCCATGTCACGTCTGCAGCACTTGATAGAAAGGGTTACGAAAGGCTATGACGAATATGCCTTCCATCTTCCCAGCTTCAATATGCACCATTTTTGTGTAAATGACCTCAGCGCCTTTTATCTTGACGTAAGCAAGGACCGCCTTTACGCTGAGCCGGCAAGAGGCTTTGAACGCAGAAGCTGCCAGACGGTGATGTGGGAGATTCTGAAGGCACTTGTCAAGATGCTCGCCCCTGTTTTGAGTTTTACTGCCGAGGAAGCGTGGCAGGAAATGCGCAAGATCGACAGTAGCCTTCCTGTGAGCGTGTTTCTTGCAGAATGGCCTCTTTTTGATCACGATCTTGCAGACGACGAACTGGAGAATTTCTGGTCCAGGGTGCTTGATGTGCGCGGTGCCTTGAGCCGCGGACTGGAAGTCGCAAGAAACAAGGGTATCATAGGTCATCCCCTCGAGGCTGCAGTCAGGATAGTGGATGCCTCGGGTCAAGAAGAGGTTTTACACTCGCTGTCGGAAGAAGAATGGGAAACTGTCACAATAACTTCGGACTTTGAAATCGGCGACGCCGAGGTTGTCGCCGGCGATGGGGTAAGGTATGAAGACGAGCAGACGGGGATCCTGATGGATATAAGAAAGGCCGCGGGGACGAAGTGTCCTAGATGCTGGAAATATTCGGTGGACGTTGATGAAAAAGGCGTTTGCCCGAGATGCAAAAAGGTATTGGAGGCCAGTCACTCCGAAAAGGTATAGAATATCATTGAAGTCCCGTTGCGGGGGAGGAGGGGACCATGGTTGACAGGGTGAAAGAACTCGAAGCACTTTTGCAGAAGGAGCAAAAACGGATTAAAAACCTGCTTGAGTCGCTGGAAGCCGAGGGCCTTGAGCCTCAAGGGCCGGATCATTCCGATCACCCTGCCGAATGGGCCTCCGGACTGTCCCAACGAGAATACAACGAAGGAGAAAAGGTTTCCTTGCGCCATATTCTCGCTGAAATCGCGCACGCCATGGATAAAATCCAAAGGCATCCCGAGAAAGTCTTCAAGTGCGAGAAGTGTGGGAAAGATATAGAAGATGCGCGCGTGAAGGCCAAGCCGTGGGCGAGGTATTGCCTGACATGCCGCAGCAGATATGAAAAAAGTTTTTTGAAGAGGAAATGAGACGATATGCTCGAGCGAGCTTATCCGGACATTTCGGGAAATACCCTCGCGAAGAAATGACACCGAACGAAGAGACAAATGCAGCGGATGACTATGATGTGGAAGAAGAAAATTCGCGGCTTGTAGTCGGAGCCGGTGATTCGGGGAAAAGGCTAGACGTGTTTTTGGCCGAAAAGCTTGAAAAATCCCGGTCCTATGTACAGGGGTTGCTGAAAGAAGGCAGGGTTATCCTTTCTGCAAAATCGCAGCCCAAATCATCGACACGGGTTTCGGAAGGCGATGAAATACAGGTAAGTATCCCGGTCGCTGAAATGCCGACGGTAGAGCCCGAAAAAGTAAACTTCGGGGTCGTCCACGAAGAAGAGTCTTTCCTGGTGATAAACAAGCCCGCAGGACTTGTGGTGCACCCTTCCCCAGGACACTGGCGGGGCACGCTTGTTCACGGTTTGCTGTACATGTATCCTGATATAGGTGCCGGCTCCGGCGTCTTACGACCCGGCATTGTCCACCGGCTTGACGCCATGACCTCGGGGCTTTTGGTAGTGGCCAAGACTCCCCATGCTCACGAGAGGCTTTCAAGGGCTTTCAAGGAAAGAGCAGTAGACAAGGAATATCTGGCTCTGGTCTGGTCGAAACCCAAAAGGACGGAAGGACGCATAGACCTTCCCATCGGGCGTGACCGCAAAAACCGCTTTCGCATGGCCGTCTCTCCCTCCGGGAAAAGGGCCGTGACTGATTACCGGGTGCTGTGGACCCGCGACGGTATGTCTTTGGTAGTCTGTAAAATACACACCGGAAGGACTCACCAGATAAGGGTCCATTTAAAGTCCATCGGTTGCCCTATCGTAGGGGACCACCTTTACGCTCCGAGGCGCAAGAAAGTATTTTCCTCCGGAAGGCTTTTTTTGCATGCCTGGAAGCTTTCTTTTCCACATCCCGACACGCGCAAAAGGGTTTTCTTTCGCGCCTTTCTGCCCGAAGACCTTAATGAGTATCTCCGTAAACTTCCTTCCAGAGCAGGGGAGACACTATGATAGATCGGCCGTGGTTGTATGTGGCTCCCGCCGTCGACCCTTTCATTGGTGTCACATGTTTTCTCTCGGTGTAGTCCACGAGGACTTTTGCCGCTCCCCGGTACTTGCTGTAATAGGCCGCCAGCGATGCCGCGAAAAGCAACCTGCCGTCGTCGGGGGAAAAGGCGGTGTCCTTACCGTCGAGCCGTCTGAGAATCACGTGGGAACCGGGCACGTCTTTTGCGTGAAGCCAAAAATCGCTACCCTTTGCCAGATCGAAGGTTACATGCCTGTTTCCCCGTTCGTTTTTACCTACAAGAACCATGGCGCCCTCCAGTTCGAAGCGCAAAAAAGGAGGCTTTTTATCTGTCCGTTTTTTGGGGGCTTGTCCGGTCAGGCCCGTGTCTTCTGCAAAATCGTACAAATCCTGCAGGTTATCCATGTTTTTTACCTCGGATATCATGCCGCGCAGCGATTCCGCCTGTTTTTCGAGGCTTCGGAGCTTTGTATCTATCGGACGAAGGGGAATTTCTCTTTTTTTGGCCTCGCGGAAAAAGGTCTGTGCGTTATCTACGGGCGAAAGCCCGGGATCCAGCTTTATCTTTACAACTTCCGGAGGGTCTTTTTCCCAGTCGGTCAACTCCACTTCCAAGGCCTTTGGGGGTATGGAATGTTGCCAGGCCAAAAGCAGTTTCCCCAGCCTTTTGTAGTATTCTGCCTCTTCGGCCTTCTTCTTTTGTGTTTCAAGTCCCTTTTCCCTTGTACGGATTCCCTTCAATTTCCTTTCAAGCATTGCAAGCAGGTCCTTTTTAAGTTTTACCGTCTCTTCTTCGATCAAGGGGATGATTACGGCGCTTCGGGATGCTTCGAGGGCATCTCTCCCTTCGGCGGGGACTCCTCCAGGCAAAATAAAAGGGAAAAGGGTTAATGTCTTTCGAATCCATTGAAAGCGCATCACACTAGTCTTGCCGGAGTCCAAAAAGGCAGTAACACTTTTATTTATGGTTTCGGGTGGATAGATTTCGGCGGCCTTTTTCAGTACCTCGAAAAGGTCTTTCCCCAAGCCTGCTACAGGTTGATCAAAAAAAGGATTGTTCACAAAATCGATAAGACCCTTGCCGCTTACAGGTGAGGGAGGTGTATATAAAGCGCCGGGTACGACGGTCCTGATATTTTGACTTTCAGGGTGGATGGGGCGCAACACTTCAAGGATCCTGTCGCTTTCATCCGTCAACAAAAGGTTGCTTCGATGCGCCATAAATTCGAAAATAATGTGTGTTCGTTGCCGAAATCCCGCTCCTATGGCCTTGTCAAAAGAAAGTTTAAGTATCCTGTCGCTTGCTACTTGCACTGCCGAGGAAAGTCTGGCACCGGATACATATTTTTTCAGCATCTCGCCGAACCTTGGCTTTTTCCATGCCGTTTTACGCAGGTATTCGTGTTCGATCCGTTTTATGCCGCAACATCCGTAATGTTTATGGTGCAAGGAAAAGAAGAGGCTTTCTTCCGGACCGAAATTCAGGACGGTCCAGTCGGTCCCGGATTCCACTCCGGTACAACGTTTCCCCTCAAGCTTCGAAGAAATTTCTTTGCTCCAGGCCCGGATCATTTCGGGACCGAACGCCATGGTTTGTTCCCTCCTTTTGTTTTCGAAAGCCTTGTTCAGGCTAGTTATTGTACCGGAAAAGATACCCTGAGGAAAAAATGCCGCCTGGCAAAATGGTATGACATTCAGCCCGAATGTGTCCTTTTAGGTAAATCCGCCTTGACAAGGTTCTTTTACGAATCTAGAATTGTCGCCGTCACTTGCAGAAGGGGCTGTAGCGCAGAGGGAGCGCGCTTCCTTCGCACGGAAGAGGCCGGGGGTTCGAGTCCCCCCAGCTCCACCAATTTCCCCGGTTGTCGCGGGGGGCTTTTTTATATAGAATATCGGGGCGTAGCGCAGTCTGGTTAGCGCACCTGCTTTGGGAGCAGGGGGTCGAAGGTTCGAATCCTTTCGCCCCGACCAAAGAAAAGATATGCAAGAAAAAGCGGGAATAGCTCAGTTGGCAGAGCGACGGCCTTCCAAGCCGTAGGTCGCGGGTTCGAATCCCGTTTCCCGCTCCATTAATCTTAAGTGCGCTTGTAGCTCAGTTGGATAGAGCAACGGACTTCTAATCCGTAGGTCGCGGGTTCGAATCCTGCCAAGCGCGCCAGATGATACCAAGTCCGCATGGAAAGGGCCGTTTTAGTTTAGATGGTGGGCGTAGCTCAACTGGTCAGAGCGCTGGACTGTGGCTCCAGAGGCTGGGGGTTCAAGTCCCCTCGCTCACCCCATTTTTTCTCGCGCCCGTAGCTCAGTGGACAGAGCGGCGGACTTCGGATCCGTTGGTCGCGGGTTCAAATCCTGCCGGGCGCGCCAGTTTTACGAAAGATGCTGTAAGCGCAACAGGCGATAGTGGGCCATTAGCTCAACTGGCAGAGCACCTGACTCTTAATCAGGGGGTTACAGGTTCGATTCCTGTATGGCCCACCAAAACAGTCCCCTCCGCCTGAAAACAAA
>DMCT01000075.1 GCA_003446665.1 Synergistaceae bacterium | reverse complement strand
CGTCTTCCCTGTTCCACCACAAAACGAGCGGGCATTCAGCCAAAGGCCTTACGCTTACCAGCTTACCCTTTTCTTCCAGGTACCTGGCCCATTCCTCGTTGGCACTCAGGAAAAATTCGTAAGGCGCTCCCATCTCCATTTGTCGTGCCAGTGTCCCCGAGGCAGCGAACACACCAGTTGGACTATTCCCGTTCTCAACCTCATAGGCCTTGGTAATCTCTTCCATGACAAGCTGGAGACTTGAAGCTGCAGCGTACAGGCTGGGTTCTGCTGCTGCAGCAACAGCAGAAAGCACTAACAAAAAAATGATGATTCCCGTTACCAGGATTTTTATGTTCGCTTGTCGCCTCATTTGGACAATTCCTCTAATCTTGTCAAATACGAGGTGGTATTGACGCACCACCGATTTAGAACCTCGCGAAATGGCATTTGGGAAAGATGCAAACAGGACAGTTGGAGCACAAGCCACCGACGCCCCAACTTGCTATGTCAAGTTCATCTTCCAGGCCCGCGAAAAGAGGGACCAGAAGCCTGTCAAGGGACGTCCTCTCGCTGTGGACCACGCAGGCCGGGGCCCCTATGATCCACGCATTTCCCTTCCGGGCCAGCATCAGGTTCGACCCGGGGATTGCCGGAACACCCTTAAAGAGAACATCCTCGGACGTTTCAGTGATTGCGGCGGGAGTACGGTCTTCGAGGTCAACGCTCATTCCGCCTGTGCAAATGACCATGTCAGCTCCGTCTTCCAGAAAGCTCTCGATGGCCTCGATGATTTCCTCCTTTTCGTCACCACAAATCTTTTGCCCTTCATATGTTCCACCGAATTCATCAAGTTTCCGTTTCAGTTTCTCCTCGAACACATCTTTTATCAGGCCCTTTTTGATCTCGCTACCCGTTGTAACCAAAGCCACACGCAGATTCCGGAAAGGCATGATATGAAAGGCTTTTGCCTTTCCGAGGGCTTTTCCCATGTCCGCGGCTTTCAGGCTTAATGGCAGGATCCGAAAGGCTGCCGCGACTTCTCCGGGCACCAGAACGCTGTTCGGAGGACATGTCGCAAAAGACCAGGTCCTGTCTTGATTTACCTGTCGTACCATCTCAGGATCAAAACGTACGACTCCGGACTGTGTCGCCACCAGACGACATCGGCCTTCTTCAGGGCCATCTATCCTGAGCCCTTTACCCTGCAGGGCTTTTGCAAGTTGCATTGCCGCGTCATCTTCGTGGATTTCATCCTCATCGAGCTCGAGGATCGGCAAGTTCAACCGCCCCATGCTTCGTAGCACGGGCAGGTCCGCCTCAGTGATGATCTGCCCTCTCCTGAAGCGAGCTCCTTTGGTCTTTTTTCCCGTGTCGATCTGCGTCAGATCGTGGGCAAGTGCCTGTCCAACTGCTTCTTCTATTGGCATGCTCCTGATTTTCATGTGTATGTCCTCCTTTTTGCCTCCAATCAATGTTTTATTTGTATTGCCCGTAAGGGGAACGAAGGGTTGTGATGTCTGCGCCCCGGATCATGCCAATTATTTCTGCCAGTATGGACACAGCGATTTCCTCAGGCGTCTCGGCCTCGATGGGCAAACCTATCGGCTGAAAAAGCCCATCCAGAAATTCTTTCGATACGCCGCTTTCCTCGAGATGTTCTCTCATGGCGGCGATCTTTTTACGAGAACCGATGACACCAAGATAGGCCATGGAGCGACCTTCGAGATTTATCACCACTTCTTCGTCGAGGACATGCCCGCGGGTCACGACAACAACATAGGAAGAACGGTCAAGTGAAATTGCACCCTCACTGAAGGCCTCTCCAAGCGGACATGACACGGTCTTGCACCATGGGATTCTCTCGGGGTTGGCATATTCCTTCCGTTCGTCCCAAACGACGGTTTTGAATTGTGCCGCTGTCGCAATCCGCGCCAGGGCCAGGCCGATATGTCCGGCGCCGAAAATGACGATCTCCGGTTCCACACCAAGTGGCTCAAGCAAAATGACTGTGACGCCTCCACAAACTGACTGACCTGCGCTTTCGGCTTCCCTGAGGACAGCTTCATGGAGCTGTGGACCACTCCGCACTTCTATCATTTTCAAAGCCTTCTCGGTCACGATCTTCTCCATGGGGCCGCCCCCTATGGTTCCTTCAGTGGATCCGTCGGAGCGGACCCACATGCAGGCCCCCAAATCACGAGGCGTTGAGCCTTCCGAAATGACCACCGTGCAGAGCACTCCGGATTTGCCATTTTCAAGTTCTTTATTGATGAGGTGCAAGAGACTTGGATTCACTAACTTCAGCCTCCTTCTTTTGGGTATCGTATAGAATCAGCTCTACAGAATCGGGGTGGAAAGCAAAACTGATGTCCTCTCCAGTCCGTAAAGCCTGAGAACAGAATACAGGTTCTTTCTGCTCGATCTGCCAGATGCCGGAATCGGTTGACACATGAATCCGGAAAACTCCACCTTCAAGCAGAATATCTTCTATTTTTCCCGTAAACACGTTGTGGGATATTTCTTCATCGACAGGAAGACGCGGATCAAGAAGCCTGATCATGTCCGGCCTGATAAAAACAAGCCCCTCGCCAGTCCCATCGTATTCCCTGACGGCAATTTCTTTTCCCTTCCATTGAAAAACCCTCTTGCCGTCATGATTCAAGGTTATAGCACCTTCCAGGAGGTTGCCCCACCCCATCATCTTCCAAAAGCGAAGACGCCCCTTGCCGTGCATAAGATCTTCGACACAAATGGATTCTGTCATGGTCCCTTCATGCATGAAATGGACACTGTCTCCCAAGGCACAAATGTCTTCAACATGATGGGTAACATAAATAAAGGGAACACCCGTTTCCTGCTGAAGGTTTCGAAGCTCCCTTCGAAGGTTGCGTTTGAGGGGACCGTCGAGCGCACTGAATGGTTCATCCAAAAGCAAGGCTTTTGGGCGTACAGCCAGAGCTCGAGCCAGGGCGACCCGCTGTCGTTGCCCCCCAGAAAGTTGCGAAGGATATCTCTTTTCAAAATTTTCTATTCGCATCCGGGCAAGCCAGCAACGCGCATCTTCAAGAGTCTTTTTGCTTCTCGGTGCTTCGCTGCCAAAGGTCACATTTTCCAGGACGGTCAAATGGGGGAAAAGTGAAAGATTCTGCGGCATCAGGCA
>DMCT01000146.1:2248-3220 GCA_003446665.1 Synergistaceae bacterium | reverse complement strand
TGGCGTATCCTGCTTTCCACGAGGCCGCAAGAGCCTCGAAGCAGGGCGCCGGGTTGTCCACGGCGATTGAGCGGGGGAACCGCCGGGCGGCCTCGTTTCTTCTGATTTCCCCGAAGCCGTCGTCGTTCCAGACTACGATCGGAATGGGAAGCCCTTCCCTGCAGGCCACGGCGACTTCCGCCATGGTGAACTGGAAACCTCCGTCTCCGGTCAGGGCGGCCACGGGTACTTCCGGCATAGCCAGCTTTGCCCCGATCGCGGCCGGAACGGCGAAACCGAGGGTGCCGAACCCGACGGGATGCATAAACGTAGAGGGCTTGCGTGCCGGGTACTCGCTGATAGCGACATAGGCAGGGCCAGTCATGTCAGCGGTGAGGATGCCCTCGCCTGGTATCGCCCGGCGAAGCGCCGACACTAGTTCTTCCATGAATGCGAGGTCCTTTCCCATGCCGGTCAGGTCGGCCAGCTCGCTTCTGGCGCGGTCTTTTATTTTTGTAACCCTGGCAGCGCGGTCGTCCAGGGAGAGGGATCTTTCCTCGAGGGCCTTCGAGATTTCGGAAAGCGCCATCGCCGCGTCACCCCTGATGCCTATATCGGCCCTGGTGTTGCGCTGGAAATTGGCCGGGTCGAGGTCTACCTGGATTAAAAGGCCCGCCTTCGGCAGGGGGTGCTCCCACAGGTCTGTGGGCGACAGCTCCGTTCCCACGGCCAGGATAACGTCGGCCGTTTCCAGGAAAGATCTAACGGAGGGAAAATGTAACCGCGCGCCCAGACAAAGGGGATGATCTTCGTCTATCACGCCCTTGCCCGCGCAGGTCTCTATAACCAAGGCACCGGTTTTTTCAGCCACTTCGAGGACTTCTTTAGAGGCGTTCTTTGCTCCTCCTCCGAGGATCATTACGGCGTTTTGAGCCTTGTCAAGCTTTGCGGCGGTGTCCTTTACCAGTTCGCGTGAAATCGCGGGAGTCCAGG
>DMCT01000146.1:1724-2028 GCA_003446665.1 Synergistaceae bacterium | reverse complement strand
ATCTCCACGTGAACGGGGCCAGGGCGCCCCGTTTCGGCCAGCCTGTAGGCGGATTCGAGTGATGGCGCTATCTCGTCGGGGCTTTGTACCCTGCGGCTTTCTTTCGAGGCCGACTGGGCCATGATGGTGCTGTTTTTGAGCTCGTGGAGGAACCCGGCACCGCGCCCTATGAAGGCTGTCGGTATCTGGCTCGAAATGACTACCATGGGGATGGAGTCGTGATATGCCTGGGCCATGGGGGTAAGGATGTTAGTTAGGCCTGGTCCCGAAATGGCCAGGGCGGTTCCGGTTTTTCCCGTCGATC
>DMCT01000146.1:0-1519 GCA_003446665.1 Synergistaceae bacterium | reverse complement strand
GGCTCCTGTTTTGCGCACGGAATCACCTCTTTGAATTTGGGGTATGTATACTGTCTTTGCCGTATTTTTACACGGCATCACCAATATTCCGAAAGGAATAAAAAAGACGACTGCAAGTCTTTTAAAGGCTTGCCGGTTGAACAAAAACAAAATTGTCAGTCGATGTACCGGCTTTTTCGAATGGGTCCAAGAGAGCGTAAATCGCCTGAAGTGTCTACCAACGGCAAACATGAGTCTTGTTTTTTCAGGATACAGGAAAGAGGAAACCTTGCGTCTGTGTCTTCAGGCGCGCGAAGGTTACTTTAATAGTATACGAATTATCGAAACGAGTCAAAAGAACCGGTGATGCGTCACTTTCCGGCGTTTCCCTCGGTCAGGCTTCACTTTACCGTTTCGCGCTTTTGGCACGATACCTCAAGATGTAAAGCCCGGCCAGGACGACGCACGCCGCCAGCATCCATGTGGTCGCCCTGTCCAGGTATCGCATGACGAGGTCTTCGTTGTTGCCCACCCAGTAGCCCACGAAAGCCAGGATGGCAACCCAGATGCCCGAACCCAGCGTAGTGTAAAAGAGGAAAAGGTCCATGCGCATGCGGGCTACCCCTGCCGGAAGGGATATAAGCTGCCTTATGCCGGGGATGAGGCGCCCGATGAAGGTACTTATATGACCATGTTTTCTGAAAAAAACCTCCGTTCGGTCCAGGGTCTTTTCAGTGACGAAAAAATATTTTCCCCAGCGCTGGAAGAAGGGGCGACCGAACTTCAGGGATATCCAGTAGTTGAAGACAGCGCCCAAGATACTGCCCGCTATGCCGCTGGCGATGACGAGCAGCAGGTTCATCCTGCCTGTAGCGGCCAGATAACCTGCGGGGGGGACCACTACCTCGCTCGGGAAAGGAAAGAAAGAAGATTCCAGAAACATCAGGGCGATGACGCCGGGGTACCCCATGTGCCCGATAGTTTCGACGAGCCAGGGCACCACCTGTCCAAGAAGATCCACGGGGCTCCTTCTCCTAGGCGCCTTCGTAGCCGTTTTTTCGACCTGTCATGGACTCGATGTCGATACGCACCACAGCGACGGCTTTCATGGCCGTTTCGGGAAACGGAAGTGCTTTCCAGGCGAACTGCTTCACGATAACGTCCAGACCATGACGTTTTTCCGAGTGGTCTTCCAGGAGCGTGGCCTTGCCGAAGCCGACTACGCTGCGGTATTTAAGGGTCCATTCGCAGGGATCGCCGCTTTCTGTCACGTCGATGTCGGCGTCGACCTCAAAACATACGCGGGGGTTTTTCCTGATGCAGTCGATCTTGTGGCCTTCCCTGAAGCCGTGAAAATACATGGCCCCGTCCTCGTATCCGTAACAGAGGGGAATCATGTAGGGGTAGGGATCGTCGTGGAAAGCCACCCTGCATATTTTTTCTTTTTTCAGTATCTCCTCGATCTGCGACCTGTCGGTAATCTCCTTGTCCTTGCGTCTCATGGTTTCCTCCCGGGTTGACGTTATCAAAGTGGGGAAAC
>DMCT01000128.1:39770-41102 GCA_003446665.1 Synergistaceae bacterium | reverse complement strand
GCTTATCGTGAAATTCCGGCTCTGATCGAAAAAGCTATCGAGGAATATTCCGGTCATGAACCTTCATGTTGGCAAGAGGCGGTGGAAATAGTGAAAGAAGGCGGGATAAGGGTTCGTGAAAAAACAGGCGAGAGGGCATCCGATGACGAAGGGTAGGAAAGAAATATGTTGACCAGTTTGCTCTCTTTCATTGTAGTTATTGCGATCTGCGTGATCATTCATGAATCAGGACATTATATGACCGCCGTCTTGAATGGCATCCAGGTTCATGAGTTTGCCTTTGGGATGGGGCCGGCTCTTTGGCAGAAGGAAAAAAACGGAACACTCTGGTCGGTCAGGGTTCTACCCGTGGGAGGGTTCGTGAGGCTCGCGGGAATGGGCGAGGAAAAGGAAGGGGAAAAAGTTCGACCAGGGGGATCATTCCAGGAAAAGGGACCGTGGAAACGGTTCGCTGTGCTTTTCAGCGGATCGCTGGCTAATATTTTGCTTGCCATACTACTGACGGCCCTGCTTCTTTGGGGATATGGCGTAATAGACATGACCAGCACGAAGGTAGGGGATGTTTTGGGCGGGTACCCTGCGGAAAAGGCCGGAATACGTACGGGTGATGCGATAATCGCCGTCGATGATGTTGCCGTCGAAACCTGGATAGAGATGTCTCGGGAAATCCGCGGCAAGACCGGTGAAAGCCCCGTCAGGATCAGGGTAAAAAGAGGAGAGGACGTGTTCGAGGTTACAACGGTTTTAGCGGTTGACCCCGAATTGGGCTATCCTCTTTTCGGCATACAGCCGGCACGCGTGACCTACGGTCCAGTTGGAGCCTTACTCAACTCGGCCGGTTATATCTGGAATTTCAGCCTCGAGATCATAAGAGGTATCTACACGTGGATCACGGGAACGGCGAAAGTAGACATAACAGGGCCAGTTGGAATAGCCTCTATGGCCGGAGCTGCCGCACGAAGCGGCTTTTGGACCTTCGTGTCCTTTTTGGCCATGATCAATCTGCACCTTGGAATCCTTAACTTGTTCCCCTTCCCCGCACTTGATGGTGGAAGGCTTATTATGGTCGTTTTCGAGATTTTGTTCCGCAGGCGCGTTCCCGAAAAGTGGGAGCAATACATCCATCTAATCGGTTTTGTGCTTTTGATCGCTCTTCTTCTGGCCGTTACCTGGAAGGATGTTATGCGGCTTCTGTCCGTAAACGGTGGATAGAAGGGAGTACGCTATGGCAGAAAAGAAACCCCGTCAGGCGAAGAAAGTGCGTATCGGAGAACTTGAAATCGGCAGGGGAGTACCGGTGAGAGTGGAAAGCATGCTGAAAAATCCCCTGGA
>DMCT01000128.1:0-39632 GCA_003446665.1 Synergistaceae bacterium | reverse complement strand
AACGAAAATAGCCGTGATGGTGGATGTGCATTTTGATTTCGGGCTCGCTATTGAGGCGACACGCTGCGGTGCGAGGTCGGTCCGTATAAACCCCGGAAACATGGAAAACCGCAAGGGGTTGAAAAAACTGGTGGAAGCCGCCAACAAAGAGAAGGTTGTTTTGAGGATAGGCGCGAACTCTGGCTCACTGCCGGACCATGTTGTTCAACGGTTCCCAAAAGACGGGGGAGCGGCGCTGGCCGAGGCAGTCACAAGGCAGGTCGAAGTTGTCCAGGATGAAGGTTTTACGGACCTGATCCTTTCGGCGAAGTCCACCGAGATTGAAGAAACCTTGAGAGCTAATATTTTTCTTGCCCAGCGATTCGACTATCCGCTGCACATAGGGATAACCGAGGCCGGATGCGGCATGCGGGGTATCGTCAAAAGCTCCTGCGGCCTTGCCAGGCTTCTGTCGCAGGGTATTGGCGATACATTGAGAGTAAGTCTTACGGGGCCATCCGACGAGGAGGTCCTTTTGGGTCAGATGATCCTTCAGCAAATGAGAATCAGGCGCTTCGGGCCTGACCTGATTTCTTGCCCCGGCTGCGGAAGGAAAAGGGTAGACGTGGGGAAACTGGTCGGACTTGCAGAAAGGTATATGGAAAGGATGCCGGGACACTGGACGGTGGCCGTGATGGGGTGCGAGGTAAATGGCCCAAGGGAGGCGGCTCACGCTGACTTCGGAATTGCAGGCACCGCGGGTGGCGTGGTGTTTTTCAGCTTCGGTCGCGTCATTGGAAGATGCGATTTTGAAAAAGCGGAAGAAACGATGGTTGAACTTCTGGAATCGGTTTTGGACGACGAGAAAACCTGCAAGCCGTAAAGGATTGTAAGAAGACGGCAAGAGAGGACTTTCGAGGTCGACGTATGGACGAAGTTTTACGGATTGACACCTATAAAAGTGTGGATATAATGATATCCGCTTTTTCTACAGAGTTTTATCCCTTATAAAACCAGGAGGCTTTAGACATGTTGCCGGTACCCGACAAATATGCGCTTTGCGTGGGAAAGGGAGAAGGCGAAAAAAAACTCACCGCCTTTGATGCCGCCTTGCTTGATGCTGGGATAGGAAACATGAACCTGCTCCGCGTCAGCAGCGTCCTTCCGCCCGCGTGTGTCTTCGATAATGAAATCGACCTGCCCTTGGGCTCCCTGCTTCCGGTTGCCTATGGTTCCATCACGAGCGATGTCGAAGGGGAAACGATTTCCGCCGCTATTGGGGTGGGAGTGCCGGAAAATCCCGAAGATTCAGGCATGATCATGGAATTTTCCGGCTTTTGTGAGGCCGATGAAGCTGCGATAAAGGTAGAGGAGATGGTCCGGGAGGCCTTCGAGATGAGACAGGTCAAGCTCAAGGAAGTGAAAGTCAAGGCCGTCGACCACGTCGTTAAGAAATGCGGGTCGGTCATAGCGGCTTGTCCGCTTTTTTATGCTCGTCCGTAAAACCGTAAAAAATAAACAGATTGGAATGGTTGGTGAAAAATGGAAAGAAGAAAAGCCGATCTCTGGATGACTGAATACCAGACGCCGAACCTCAGGTTGGGGCTCAGGACAAGAAGCGTTCTCAGGAACCTTCAAACTCCTTATCAGCACCTTTTGGTAGTCGATACCGAGCAGTACGGCAAGGTGCTGGCGCTTGACGGAGCCATACAGGTTACCGAAAAAGACGAATTCACCTATCACGAAATGATAACCCATGTCGCGCTTTGTTCGCATCCGAAACCCGTGGAGGTTCTTGTTATCGGTGGGGGAGACGGCGGCAGTATAAGGGAAATTTTGAAGCATCAATCGGTGAAGCGGGCCGTGCTCGTCGATATAGACGAAGAGGTTATAAAGGCCTCGCGGGATTTTTTCCCCAGTCTTAGTTGCTCTCTCGATGATCCCCGAGTAGAGGTGCGTCCCATGGATGCGCTGGAGTACATCAAGAATCAAAAGGGAAGGTTCGATGTAATAATCGTAGACAGTACCGACCCTGTTGACTTTGCCGAAGGACTTTTCAAGGAACCCTTTTATCGTGACGTGCACGGGGCTCTTCGCGATGATGGAATGGTGGTTGCCCAGACCGAGTCTCCCTTTGCGGAGCCGATACTGTTGCGTAATTCAGTCTCTGAAATGAAGAAGGTTTTCCCGGTGGTAAAGGTCTTTTGGGGAGCAATGCCTACTTACCCCACAGGCATGTGGACTTACACCATCGGCTCGAAGCTCCACGATCCCCGACTACCTCTTCGTGAAAAGCCGAAAGGAACCAGGTATTATACCGACGAAATCCACAGGGCGGCTTTTGTCTTGCCAGCATTCCTCGAGGAACTTCTTGAACGAAAGGGATCGAATAATTGAAAAGTTTCCTTGCTTCCAAAGGGAATGTCCGTGGCGTGGAATGGATTCTTATGGGAGTACCACTCGATCTTACGGTCTCCAGGCTTCCAGGAAGCCGCAAGGGACCGGAAGCGATACGTGTTGAATCGATCCATCTTGAGACCTACAGCATGGATGCAGAGAGAGATCTTGAAGATATCTCTTTCCATGACGTCGGTGACATAGTCCTTGAAGGCAAAGATGTTCGTGAATCCCTCGAAGTCATCGAGGCAGTGGCGAATCGTTTTTTAGCTATGGGGAAAAAACTTTTTACCTTCGGAGGCGAACATCTCGTCACCCTCCCTTTGGTAAAAGCGGCCTCGAAGCTGCACCCGGACATAAAAGTCCTGCATTTTGACGCTCATGCGGATTTAAGGGAGAACTACCATGGTTCGCCCTTGACTCATGCCACGGTAATGCGGCGTGTTGCTGAAACGTGTCTCGATTCACCCAAAAGCCTGTACCAACTCGGGATAAGGTCCGCTACCCGTGACGAGTTCCGTTGGGCGAAAGAAAATACCAACTTCGCGCCCGGGAAAGTTCTTGAGCCTTTGAAAGAAATTTTGCCGTTATTGAGAGGGCATCCTGTTTATGTTTCCATCGATATTGATGTCGTAGATCCAGGGTTCGCTCCTGGTACAGGAACTCCGGAACCATGTGGCATAAAACCGCAAGAGCTTCTTGGAGCCCTGAGGCTGCTTGGATCTCTCGACATAGTTGGTTGCGATTTAGTCGAAATTTCGCCCATGCTGGATGTAAACGGTATCACAGCGTCGCTTGGCGCCAGAATCTGCAGGGATAGCCTGCTTTTTTGGGCAGGTGAAGCTTAAGGTGGAAAGCATTGACAGTCTGGGAAGACATATTCTCGTTGAGGCCTGGGGGTGTCGGGATGATGCACTTGATGACCTTCCAGGCATCAGGCAAGCCATGGTTGAGGCGGCAGAGGCGGCGGGTGCCACCGTTTTGGATGTTTCGTTCAGGAAGTTTGCGCCCCAGGGTGTAAGTGGGGTCGTGATCATTTCCGAATCCCACTTAACGATCCATACCTGGCCCGAGCATGGGTATGCGGCAATCGACCTTTTCACCTGCGGTGAAAGAGCACGACCCTGGAAGGCCTTTGAAGTCCTTTCTGATTTTCTGGGAGCTGATCAAATAACCACCATGGAAATAAGGCGTGGAGAAATTGGTGAACTCCGTCGTGCAAAAAAGTCCGAAACGGATTTCGTCTATTTACATGAATATGGAGGCTCAAAGCAGGAAAGCGGGTTTTAAAACCCGCTTTTTTGTTGTTTTCATGCAATGGCTTTTGAAAAAGGGTATACTGTAAATAAACTAGTTAACCCAAATAGTTTATTTTTGAATGGGGGGAGCCCGAATGGAAGACAGAAAGGACGACTTTTGTGTGAAATCGGAAATCGGACGACTGAAGAGAGTAATGCTTCACCGGCCAGGGAAAGAGCTTGCCCGCCTTACGATCGACAACAA
Organism: Synergistaceae bacterium; assembly: GCA_003446665.1. Taxonomy (GTDB): domain Bacteria; phylum Synergistota; class Synergistia; order Synergistales; family Thermovirgaceae; genus UBA1876. Next base: position 35,753 of record DMCT01000128.1, on the reverse strand, counting down.
GGACGAACTCCTTTTCGATGATATCCTTTGGGTCGAGGAAGCCCAGAAGGAACACGACGCATTCGCCGACCTTCTTCGTGATAATGGAGCTGAAGTAGTTTATTTCAAGGATTGCCTGTCCTATATTCTAAAGGAAAAAGAGATACGGAAAGAACTGCTAGATGACGTTCTTGCCATGGAAGCTTTGGATATACCGCTGTCCAAGGCCTTGGAGAAAGAGCTGTTGGAACTTCCCGCCGACGAACTTTCAGAAATTCTCATAGCAGGCTTGACGAAGGGCGAGGCCCTGGAACTGCTGAAACCCTGTACGAGCCTTGTCCTTAACTCTATGGGTCTTTATGATTTTCTTATAAGACCACTTCCTAACCTGTACTTTCAGCGGGACCCCTTCAGCTTCGTCCAGGATGGTGTGATTATAAGCGCCATGAACTTCGACGCAAGGAAGAAAGAGCCTCTTTATGGGAAATATATTTTTGAACATCACCCTTACTTTAAGGAACTCAAGGTATTTTTCGGCAACAGGAGCAGGGATACCTATCCTTATCACATAGAGGGAGGAGATGTTCTAGTGCTTTCTGACAAGGTGGTCGCCATAGGAATAAGCCAAAGGACGGCCGCCGGAGCCGTACAGATAGTGGGCAACCGGCTTTCGCAAAACACCTCGGTCAGGACAGTACTCGCTGTTGATATCCCAAAGGCACGCTCCGCAATGCACCTTGACACGGTTTTTACAATGGTGGATCATGATGCATTCACGGTGTATCCGGAAGCCAGAAAGACCATAAGGATTTGGGAGCTACAGTACAGGGAAGACGGGTCGCTGTCGTCAATAAAGGAGCATAGGGACCTTGAAGTGTGTATAAAGAAAACCTTGGGACTTGAAACCGTCCGGTTTATAGAAACCGGTGGAGGAGACCCCATTGCGGCAGCGAGAGACCAGTGGAACGACGGGACCAACACCCTTGCCATTGCGCCTGGAGTTGTGGTGACGTATAGGAGAAACGTAGTTTCCAACCGGGTTCTTCGTGAAAACGGCATAAAGGTGTATGAAATCAGGGGTGCCGAACTTGGAAGGGGACGTGGCGGTCCCCGATGTATGAGTATGCCTCTGGCCAGAGACTAGTTTGGCTTTCAATGAAAACCGGCATGTTTAAAAAACTATAAAACTGTAAAGGAGGATGTTAAAGTGGCAATCAATCTCAAGGGACGTCATTTTCTTACGCTGAGGGACTTCTCACCTCAGGAAATTCAGTATCTTCTGGACCTTTCGGCATCATTGAAGTCCAAAAAAAGGGCAGGCATCAGGGGTAAAGCCCTGGAAGGCAAAAACATAGCACTTCTTTTCGAAAAACCGTCGACACGCACCAGGTGCGCTTTTACGGCAGCCTGCGTAGACGAAGGAGGCCATGCCGAATATCTGGGGAAAAACGACATCCAGCTCGGGCACAAGGAGAGCGTGGCTGACACCGCAAGGGTGCTGGGAAGGATGTTCGACGGCATCCAGTTCCGCGGTTTTGAACAAAAGACCGTGGAAGAACTGGCGAGGTATGCCGGAGTCCCGGTGTGGAACGGCCTTACGGATCTGTATCACCCGACACAGATTCTTGCCGATTTCCTTACGATCCAGGAGAATTTCGGAACCCTCAAGGGAGTTCGCCTCGTTTACCTTGGAGACGGTCGAAATAACATGGCAAATTCACTGATGATTGGTTCCGCGAAGCTCGGACTGCATTTTGTCATCGCGTCACCGAAATCCCTTTTCCCGCAGAGCGAGCTGGTGAACGAGTGCAAAGCCCTCGCGGAGGAAACGGGAGGATCTATCTCCTTCTTTGAAAACCCGAAAGAAGCCGTAGAAGGTGCCCATGCCATATATACCGACGTCTGGGCCTCCATGGGTGAAGAAGACAAGCTGCAGGAGCGTATCGCCCTTCTCGAACCCTACAGGGTAGACGCATCATTGATGGCTTCAACGGGACGGGATGATTCGATCTTCCTCCATTGTCTGCCCGCCGTCAAAGGTAACGAAGTAACCGAGGAAGTCTTCGAGTCGAGTCAGTCAAAGGTATTCGATGAAGCGGAGAACAGACTGCATACCATAAAGGCGGTTATGGTTGCCACCATCGGAAATATTTGATACCCTATATGGGTATTTGTTTCTGGAGGGAGTGAATCGTATGCCTCAAGAGGGCAAACGCTTCTTTCGGTGTGCTATGTGCGGCTATGAATTCCGTCTTGAAAACACTCAGACCGACTTGAAATGCCCGAAGTGCCGTTCGAGGGCCCTTGTTTTAATCGAGGGGGAATCGGTCGGTAAAAAAGGCGGTTGTGCGCCTTCGGGGTGAAGCATATAAATAAATGCCGCCCGTCGGGCGGCATTTCGACAGGAAGATATTTAAAGATTCTCGAACATTTGAAGATGCAGCGTAGTCCAGGGAACTAACCGAACCATATACGTTGCGATGTGACAGGCTGGGGGAATCGACCCCCCAGCCTGGGTTATTTTCAGACAAGAACGGTAAAGACCGGTTTCGTGGAGTGCACGTACTTGATGCCGGAAATTCCTTCGACAAAGCGTTTTACGTCTTCCGAAGAACCCCTGAGGAGCACCACTTCGAAACAGTGGTCATGATCAACGTGCACGTGGGTGGAGCATATGATAATGTGACCGAAATCGTGTTGAAGAGCTGTGAGCTCCTGTGCGGTGTCGTGTGAATGATGATCGTAGGTGATAGTTACCGTACCGTAAACGCTTTCCGTTCCCTTTTCCCATACGGATTCAGCAATATAGTCTCTGATGAGGTTTCTCAGGGCATCTGACCTGTTCTTGTAGCCCGCGGACTCAATGCGGGAGTCGAATTCCTCAAGCAGTGATTCCGGAAGTGAGACACCGAAGCGCGCCAGTCTTTCCACCGGTATTTCCCTCCTTTTATCGGTCCTTTCAAACCTTTAAATTTTGCAATGTGACATCCGGAAGACAAAAGGGATGTTCCGAACTTTTTTGTCGGACCCATCCCGCTATTAACGAAAAGCCAAAAGTTCGCTTATTCCGTCCAGAACCCCGGGTTCGTCGAGTATGGCGGCAAGATCCTGGTAGCAGGCAAAAGGCCTGGCCTGAATTATCCTTCTCGCGCGAGCTTTGCCGATTCCGGGAAGGGCCTCTATTTCCTCGAAGCCGCATCGATTTATGTCGACAGGGCACGGGATTCCCGTTACGGAACGGCTTCCATGGTCCGTGACAACTACATCGATTACTTCGCATTCGGGTTCCGTCGACGTTATTATGCCGACCAAAAGGGGATAGCTTCCAAGAGGTCTCCCGAAGCACAAACGTCCCTGCCGTTCCTCGATTCTGACACGTTTGATAACTGTGCCGGTGGGGGCGACTCGTTTCAGCATTATGGGATCGATTTCTTCCCTAACCCAGTTTTTCCATTTCATAAAGGCCTTTTTCCCCGCCTTCGAGGGATTTTCTTTCGAAAGACGAGCGAGGGGCGTCCTCGGGAAGATCATTGCCTGTCTTATGTTTATCCGTCTTACGGTAAGGTTCTCCTCGACCAGGCGTTTGAGAAAAAGTCTGTTCGCTTCAAAGGACCCCTTGTCCTCTCCCGCGAGGCCGGCCAGGAAATTAAGCCCCGGAAGAGCAGTGGGCAAACCTCTCTTCCTTTTGCGATGGCCTCCGGCGACGTTGATGAGGCGTACAACACGAAGCGCGGTTTCGGCGTCCACCTTGAGATTGTTCAGTTTCCTGACTTTTGGGTCGAGGCTTTCTATGCCCAAAGAAAGTACGTCACCTTCCGTATTCCATCTGCATATTTCCTCAAGCGTCCCGAGGGATTCGTCTGGAAAGGCGGCAATGGTAAGGGGGTTGCAGTTGTCGGTATGCAGCACTTCCAGATCGGGACAGGCGCCTCGTACGGCGGCGTAAAGTTCTTTAATTTTTGATGGCTCCGGTCGGATTCCACAGAGAGTATCGGTCCCGCCGTAGGAAAGGATGTTTGAGCACCTCCCGAACCGGAAAGCGGTGACCCCCGAATCCGCCAGGGCTTTTGTTTCTTCTGCGATATCGGTGACCGGACGTTCTTCGTAGGTTGAAAAAGCTCCTTCGGAACAAAAACTGCATCGACCGCCTTTTCTGTCGCACCCGCGCGACAATTCCAGTTCGGCCACAAGCCATGGATAAAAGGGATGAGCTTTTACCACTTTAGCACCGAGTTGCGCCCACCGTCTTATTTTTTCATAGGTTCTCGTCTTTTCGGGCCGCAATTCGCCGGTTTTTAGAAAATGATCGAGAGCCGCTTCCGGATCTCTGGTGCACAAGCAATCGACTCCGTCGAGGACAAGGTCCAGCGCTTTGCTTCCGCCCTTCAGGGTGTAACCGTGACGTATGGGGCCTCCTAAAAAGAGTGATCCTTTCCGGGGCAACCCGCAAAGGTCTTTTAATTCGCTAAGGGTCAAGGGAGATCCTCCACGATAACGTCCGGGTACGGTCAAACCTGAAATTACGGTGATAATATCCGCCTCGGCCACGGCTTCCCGTTGGCAAGTGATGCGCCACTGGTCTGCCGTGAGATAACGCGTTTCAAAGCCATGAGATTCCAGTACTCCAAAAGCATACCGGACATAGGGCGAAATGTAGGGTGGTACTCCGAAACAGGCAGGCTCATCGACATAACCATCCAGAAGAAGCGCTTTTTTCGTCACCTTCATCACCTGCGGGAAGTATATTCCGAAACATCGGCTGTGTTAGAATATCACGTGACGATGGAGCGGGAAACAGCAAATCTGGGGTTGATATTTATGAGGCCGTTGTACAGGGATCCGGAAAGGCTTGCTAAAACCATACAGGAGTGGCTGAAAAAGAAGATAGAGGGCTCCGGCAGGCGCGGAGGAATCGTCGGGCTGAGCGGAGGTATAGACTCCGCCGTTGTGGCGGGTTTGCTAAAAAAAGTATGTGGTTTGCAGATGCTCGCGGTAATCATGCCCTGCCACAGCCAAGAGGATGACGTCAAAGACGCATACAAGGTGGCGGAATCGCTCGATCTCCCTCATACACTCGTTGACCTTACGTCGGTTTACGACGCGCTGGTGAAATCAGTTTCCTCGGCAGTAGATGACGATTTTGAAGTACTGCCACTGGCGAACGCAAAACCCAGGTTGCGAATGACCACGCTGTACATGCTTGGACAACAGAGGCGCTATCTTGTCTGCGGAACCGGCAACAAGGCGGAACTGACAATAGGTTATTTCACCAAGCATGGCGATTCGGGAGTCGATGTGCTTCCCCTTGGAGACCTGCTCAAGCAAGAGGTGAGAGAGCTTGCCAGGTACCTCGAAATACCCGAAGAGATCATAAATAAACCGCCTTCGGCAGGGTTGTGGAAAGGGCAGACCGACGAAGGCGAAATTGGATTTTCATATGACTTGATTGATAAATATCTTGCAGGTGGCGACGTCCCAGTGGAAGTAAAGGATAAGATAGAAGAAATGAACCGCAGAACTTCCCACAAGAGAGACGTTCCTCCTATCTGCGTAATCGATGACAACGACACGACACAGGGGTGGTAAGAAATGGCCGGACATTCGAAATGGGCTAACATAAAGCATCGGAAGGCCGCTCAGGATGCCAAAAAGGGAAGGGAATTCCAGAAGCACGTAAGAGCGATAATGGTCGCCGCTCGTGAGGGAGGAGGTGACCCTTCGATGAATATACGGTTGAAGGCCGCTATCGAAAGGGCGAAAGCGGTTAACCTGCCTGCCGATTCCATCGAGAAGGCGATAAAAAAGGGTACGGGAGATATCGAAGGTGCCCGTTACGAAGAAGTATTTTACGAAGGATATGGAAACGGCGGCGTCGCTGTTCTAGTGGAGACCCTCACGGACAACAAAAACCGCACCGCTTCAGAGATACGACATCTCTTCAGCAAAAACGGAGGCTCTCTCGGCGAGGCTGGCTGTGTTTCCTGGATTTTCGAACGCAAGGGTACCATTTTTGTAAAGGGCGAAGAACTCGACGAGGACGAACTGCTTTCTGTCTGCCTCGAAAGCGGTGCAGAGGACCTTACCCGCGAGGAAGGCGGTTTCACTGTCACGGCGGATCCTTCCCTTATGTCGGAAGTAAGGGAGAAGCTGGAATCTTTGGGCTATTCCGTCGAAAGGGCGGAACTGGACATGATCCCCAAAACGCAGGTAACGGTTGGTTCCAGGGAAGAAGCAGAAAAGATACTCAAGTTTGTGGATGCCCTGGAAGACCACGATGACGTACAAAACGTTTACGCCAACTTCGATATCCCCGACGAAATCCTGGAAGAAATCTCCGGTTAAAACCATGACGCTATGCCTCGGTATCGACCCAGGCCTTGGAAGACTCGGTTTCGCAGTAGTGAAAAGTGACGGTTCTTACTACAAGGCGCTCGAGTACGGAGTAATCGAGACGAGGGCGCAAACGGCATTGCCCGAAAGACTTTCTTTTGTCTATTTAAAACTCGAGGAAATAATAAGAAACCGAAACCCCCAGCTTTTGACTGTGGAAAAACTTTTTTTCGGACGAAACAGGACAACGGCGGAGATGATCTTTCAGGCAAGGGGAGTAGTCCTTTTACTTGGGGCGCTTAACGGGCTGCGGGTGGCCGAGCCAACGCCTGCCCAGGTTAAAACAGCTGTTTGCGGAAACGGCAGGGCTCAGAAACGACAGGTTCAGCTGATGGTTCAACGTATCTTCGGCCTTCCTGAAATTCCCAGGCCTGATGATTCGGCCGATGCTCTTGCCGTAGCCATAGCCGGGATAGTAATCACGGAATTCGAGGACCGGGCGGGAGGGGTTGCCGCAAATGCTCCGCTATCTTGAAGGTCTGGTCACCGAAAAACAGGACGAAGGGATCTGCCTATTTGTCCATGGTTTCGGGTTTTACCTTTATTGCTCGAAAAGTGTCATCAACTCGGTAAACGAGGGCGATCAAAGAAAAATCTACACTCATTTGCAGGTCGGCGAAAACGCGTTGGGACTTTACGGTTTTATGGAGGAGGAAGAAAGAGAGCTCTTCCAGTTGCTTTTAACCGTAAAGGGAGTCGGGGCCAGGATGGCCATGTCCTTTTTGCGACATCTCGACCTTGGCGAGATCGCCGAAGCTATATCGACGTCACAGGTAGAACTTCTGTCGACAGTGCCGGGAGTAGGCAAAAAAACTGCGGAGCGGGTATGCTTTGAACTCAAGCAAAAAATCGAGAAATCGTCGGCTTCGTCTTTGAGGCCCATCCTGGGAGACAGGCATGTTACCGGGACGGTCCTGGAGGCTTTGGCGAGCCTCGGATTTTCGCCCGGAGAGGCCATGAGGGCCGTGGCTTCGGCTTCAAGGCAGGATTCGGCCGCCGCGGAAACGGAAGAAAAGCTTCTTCAGGCGGCACTCAAAGAGTTGCAACGACGCAAGTAGTGAAGGGAGTTTCCCATGACCGAACGTTCCGGAAGGATCGTTGACATGTCAAGCAGAAGTCCAGATGAAGATTCGCAGGGCATCAGACCGACTTCCCTTGAGAATTTCGTCGGACAGGCGGAACTCAAGGAAAAGCTGTCGATTTACATAAAAGCCGCGAAGATGAGAGGCGAACCCCTCGACCATTGCCTTTTTTACGGACCGCCTGGGCTGGGCAAGACCACGCTGGCCGGAATCATCGCCAGGGAAATGCAAGGGCAGATACGCATCACTTCGGGACCCGCTCTCGAAAGGGCCGGAGACCTTGCGGCCATTCTTTCCAACCTGCAGCCTATGGATGTTCTTTTTATCGACGAGATTCACCGCTTGTCTTCTGTAGTAGAAGAAGTCCTTTACCCTGGCATGGAGGATTTTTCACTGGATATTATCGTAGGAAAGGGGCCCATGGCACGAAACATAAGGCTCACCCTTCCGCCTTTTACGCTGGTCGGAGCCACGACTCGACTTGGTCTCATTACGTCGCCTCTTCGGGCCCGTTTTGGCATAGTGGAGCAGTTGAACCTCTACGAACCTGACGAACTGGTAGAAATAGTCATGCGCGGGGCGGCGTTTTTGGGTGTGGATATTTTACAGGAAGGCGCGCGCCTCATAGCCAAACGGGCCAGGGGAACACCCAGGATTGCGCTGAGATTGCTAAGGAGAGTGCGAGATGTAGCCGAGGTAGGGGAACACAAGATAATAGACGCTAAACTCGCATGCGAAGCACTGGACATGCTTGGAATAGACGCTGCAGGCCTGGACGAGTGTGACAGACGGTACCTGAGGGTCCTTGTAAATCTTTTCGGCGGAGGGCCTGTTGGCTTGTCCACGTTGTCGGCGGCTCTCCAGGAAGAAAGCCAGACCATAGAGGACATATATGAGCCGTTTCTTATACAAAAAGGGCTTATAGAAAGAACCCCCAGGGGACGAAAGGCAACGGGCAAGGCCTATTCCTATCTGGGTGTGAGGGAACCGGATGCGGAATTCCCTCAGAAACGGCTGGGACTTGTCGAGGATGAGGAAATCTGAAAAAGGGAGGTGACTGGTGATGATCCAGAGTGTAGGAAAAGTCTTCCTGCTTGTGGGTGTGTTACTGGTCATTCTCGGCCTGGTTATGATCCTCGCAGGTCGGATGTCCATGCCGTTCGGGAAACTGCCAGGCGACATTGTCATCAAACGCGATAACTTCGTCCTCTTTGTTCCCCTGGTATCGATGCTGGTCTTAAGCCTGGTGCTTACGGTTATCTTGAACGTCATCTCTCGGTTTTTCAGATAAAAACGGGGAATTTATCTCTTGAATCCAGGAGGTTTCAAAACTTATGCCAAAATGGAAGATAAATCTTGCATCAACCGTATTTTTTGCGGTTCTTTTATTCGCCTTCTTGTTTATTCAAGCGGGACCCTTGCCGGCCGAAGCAGAGGCGAAAACGATCCGTGTCGGCGTAGCCATGGACCAGACAAAGGGTACTCTATACTCCTCTGGTACGAAGACTTTAAAAGATGCAAAGGGAAAAACCTTGACACGAAAGGGCAGTTTGTCAATTTCCATAGATCGTTCAGGGAATTTCATAAACGCCGGTAATGTATCACTTCAACTTCCAGTGGAGATAACCGGGAAGAACCTTCTGCAGTGGGGCAACCATCCCTACCGCGGAAGTCTTCGCTTAGTCCGCTCAAACAAAGGTTTTACAGTCGTTAATATAGTTGATACAGAAAACTACCTGCGAGGAGTCCTCAAGATGGAGGTAAACCCCGCCTGGGGGATGGAGGTTCTGAAGGCTCAGGCGATTGTGGCGCGTACCTATGCCCTGAGGAACCTCGGAAAACATGGCAAGGAAGGGTACGATCTTTGTGCCCTGCAGCATTGTCAGGTTTACAGGGGCGTAAACGCGGAAGACAGCCGCCTTACGAAAGCAGTAGAAGCGACAAGGGGGATAGTTGTCGTAACTGAAAAAGGCGATTACGCCGTAACGCCCTACCATGCAGACAGTGGAGGGCATACGGCGAATGTAGCCGATGTATGGAGCGGTGATATTCCCTACCTCCGTGGACGACCCGAACCATTTGTCTACGAATCACCTTATTCAAACTGGCAGGCATCATTGACGTTGCGCGAAATTGAGGAAGCGCTGAAGCCCAGGGGGCTCCGCGTCGGCAATCTGACTGAAGTTCGCGTTCTGGAAACCGATCAGGCCGGAAGAGCCGTTTATGTGGGCCTTGTTGGAGACCAGGGCCGAATGAAGATGAAAGCGAGCACTTTTCGGATGGCCCTTGGCAGCTCGAGAATAAAAAGCACATTGTTTACCATATCCCAGACGACCCGGCCGCGAGAACAAACGAGCTCATTCGCGCCTTCCAACCGGGCTGTCAGAGGAAATGTCCTTTCAACTCACGATGAAAGGGCTCTCATAAGCATGATCGAAGGGGGCGCTTTTACCTCCGAGGAAATGATGGACATGCTGATGCATCCGGAAAAACGTCCTGAATATCTTCAGCTTGCCTTTAAAAGGCGAAGCGGTGTCGAGAAAGAACCAACACCCAGCCTGTCTACTTCCGGAGCGATAACGATAACAGGGAAAGGATGGGGGCATGGTGTCGGAATGTCTCAATGGGGTGCCAGGAAAATGGCCGAAGAGGGATGGGATTATTCGAAGATAATCGGTTACTATTACCCCCAGACTCATCTCAAACGAGACTACCGGTAACACTTGCTTTTTTCTTGAGGCAAAAACGTTATGGATCATATGCATAACAACGATTATTTCGATATAAATGCTTACGGGTATTACCTCCCTCAGGAGCTTATAGCCCAAAACCCCGCAGAGCCGCGGGACAGTTCCAGGCTCATGGTCGTGGATCGCGAAAACGGCAGGATCACCCACTCCATATTCAGCAATTTGCACTCATTCCTGAAAAGCGGTGATTTGCTGGTGCTTAACGATACCAAAGTCTTCCGCGCAAGGCTCAAGGGTGTGAAAAAAGGTGGGCAGACAGAGGCGGAAATACTGCTTCTGAGACCATTAGATCGCCTGGAAAAAGAGTGGGAAGCCTTGGTCCGGCCCGGGAAAAGACTGAGTCCCGGAGCAGTTGTCATTCTGAAAGACAAAACGGAAATCGTCATTGGCGAAAGCGCCGAAGCAGGCACTCGTCGGGTGGGTTTTCCTGGAGGTTGCAACGTCAGAGCCCTAATGGAAAGGATAGGGGAGGTGCCGCTTCCCCCATACATAAAGAAAACTTCCGCTCCTTCCGAAAGGTACCAGACGGTGTACGCCGACAAAAGCGGCTCGGCGGCGGCACCTACGGCAGGTCTCCATTTTACCGAAAGGGTCTTTAGGCGGCTCCACGAAAGCGGGGTGGAAAAGGCTTTTTTGACTTTACATGTCGGGCTGGGTACGTTCAGGCCCGTGAAAGAAAATGACATAAGAAATCACAAAATGCACGAAGAATACTGCAGCATAGACAAGGAAACAGCGGAAAAGATAAATCGGACCAAGCGAGGAGGCAACAGGGTGATAGCGGTGGGAACGACCGTTGTCCGCACTTTGGAAAGCCTTGCCGATGAAAGAACCGGCGAGGTAAATCCGGGAAGTCTTTGGACGAAAGCCTATATTTATCCGGGGTACGCTTTTAAGGCCGTAGACGCTATGGTGACTAATTTCCATCTTCCCAAGAGTACGCTTTTAATGCTGGTCGCGGCATTCGCGGGGCGGAACCTCATCCTGGAAGCCTATGAAGAAGCTGTCCGCATGCGGTACAGGTTTTTTTCCTTCGGGGACGCCATGCTGATAATTTAGTCAAAGAAAAGTATCTCTTTCCTTGACGCCTGATGGCGGCTTGCAGAGAAGGTTTTTCCCTTCATCTTTCAGTTTGTGTTTTATGCAATCCAGTTCTATGGAAACCCCTATGCCCGGCCTGGAATCCACGTCGAAGAGACCGCTTGTTTTTATCTCTTTCAAGGCCCTGTAGGCCGTCCTGTCGGAGATGCCGACCAGCGATGCTATTTCATTGAAACAAAATCTGTTTTCACCCCATAGCGAATTCTGCAAAAGGCAACCGAGCAAAAGCAACCTGGCACCCATCGAAAGCCGGAGGGTCATGATGTTAGCAACGGAGACGACAATATCTTCAGGAAACGTTCCTGACAAGGGATGGACGAATTGTTCTTCTTCAAAATTTTGTGAAGCCTTCTCCTGCGTATGATTACGCAGTTTCTCCACCGTTTGTTCGAGTTCGTGAAGGATAGCACCGATGTCTTTTCCCCCACGGTTCACGAGAGCCACCTCTTTTGAACTTGAAATGTAATAACCTGCCTTAAGGCATCTTCCCTTTTAGTGGAACCTTTGTCAACTTACAGCCTGCAGGTGCATAATATAAAAGTAAAACAAAAGATTTTGAGATTTTAAAAGGCCGAGAAGCCGGGGGTGTTAGAAATGTGGAAATGGGGAGCCTTAATGCCTCACGCACCCATCATCGTTCCCGAAGTAGGTGGAACCCGAAACCGGGAATGCCTGTCATCGGTCAGGGCAATGCAAATGACGGGCGAAAGGACGCGACCTTACGTACCTTCCTTCTTGCTGGTACTCAACCCCCATGCACCTTTTGGGGGAGGATGTACGGTCCTTTACGCTCGGGAGTACTCTGGCTCTTTGGCCGATTTTGGTGCTGCAAATGTCTCGGTAAAAACCGAAGGTGCAGGCGAAGAAGGTCGCAGGTTGGTTGAAATGCTTGCTTCGGATTTTCCTGTCGAATGGGTTGAAAGGGACAGGATAAAACTTGACTACGGAGCCATCGTACCCCTTTCATTTTTGGCAAGGACCTGGGGGTGGCTTCCTCCCGTTTTGGTCATGAACCCTGTCGGACTTGGGTACGAGGAAGCCTGGGAATTCGGAAAGGCACTGTCCAGGTTTGAGTCTGAAAATTCGTGGGCGCTGATCGCTAGCGGCGACCTTTCTCACCGCCTTTCTCCGGGTGCTCCCGGTGGATATCACCCCGATGGAGAAAAACTTGACAGCGCCATTTGCGAAGCTCTTCAAAAGGTGTCGCCAGTACCGCTTTTCGATCTCGGGGAAAGGGTTATCTACAATGGTGGGGAATGCGGCCTGCGGTCAGCGCTGGTACTTATAGGTCTTGTCACCGAAGGCAGCATAGACCTGTTGTCTTACGAAGGTCCTTTCGGTGTAGGATACGGCGTGGCTCTTTGGATAAACCCGAAGGCCCGGGCGGAAAACGAATCCACGTTGCAAAAAATGAAACAACAGGATTCCGGCAGTGCAAGAGACGATGGGAAGCCCTATACCTCCCTTGCCAGGCGGGTTCTTGAGAAATACCTCGAAACGGGACAAATGCCTGACGTTAATACACTCTTGAGAGATGAAAAGATAAAGTTGCTAAAGGAAAGAAAAGCCTGCTTTGTATCTCTCAAAGAACGGGATGGAACGCTGAGAGGTTGCATAGGGACCATAGAACCGGTCTATGAAAATCTGGCACGAGAAATAGCCGAAAACGCTGTCGCTGCTGCGACCCGGGATCCCAGGTTTCCCCCGGTATCTCGAAAAGAACTCGACAATCTTGTTTTATCTGTAGACATACTTTCACAACCGGAACCAGTTACGTCGATTTCGCAACTGGATCCTTCCAGGTATGGGGTAATTGTCTCAAAAGGGGCTCAAAGAGGTGTGTTGCTTCCAGACCTTCCGGGGGTAAATACCGTTGAAGAACAACTGAGCATCGCGATGCGCAAGGCGGGTATTATAAGTACGGAACATCTGAGCGTCAGCAGATTTACCGTATCCCGTCATGTCGAAAGACGAGAGGGTTGATTGCCATGATCGAGAAGAACGCCGGCGGCAAAACCCGACGCGCACAATGGTGGCACAGGGAAAAAAACAAGTTCCGTTGCGATCTCTGCCCACATGCCTGCCTGATCTCCGAGGGTGGGAGAGGACGTTGTCTGGTGCGAAAAGGTGCCTCCGGGGAGCTGGTTTCCGAAAACGACGGCAAGGTAGCCAGCATAGCACTGGACCCCGTGGAGAAGAAACCTTTGTACCATTGGAGACCAGGGACACAGATTCTCTCCCTGGGGACGGTTGGTTGCAACCTGGACTGCCCTTTCTGCCAAAACTGGCAGCTCGCGCGTTTTTCAAAAGACATCGTGCTGAAAGATATTGATCCTGATGAAGTTGTCTTTCTGGCAAGACGTGAAGGGGTAGGGTCTGTCGCCTTTACTTATAACGAACCTACAGTATGGTATGAATTTGTCTACCGAACCTCCGCAAGGTTGAAAGAAAAAGGCCTGGCGGCAGTGCTGGTGACTAACGGTTATATCACTAAAGAACCATGGGCTGATCTTTTGCTTCTTTTGTCAGCAGCGAACATCGACCTGAAAGGCTTTTCCGAAGCCACTTACGTCCGCCTCGGAGGGAAGCTCGAGCCGGTACTTGGAAGAATTGCCGAAGCCCTGGAAGCAGGAGTCCATGTGGAGCTGACGCATCTTGTCGTTCCGGGCATAAACGACAACGAGAAAGAATTCCGCGCCATGGTGACCTGGATAGCGGAAATATCGACTTCGATACCCTTACATATTTCCAGGTATTTCCCTAGTCGCAAATGGATGAACCCGCCGACGTCGCTGGAACTTCTCGAGCGTTACGAAGAGATCGCCAGAGAAAAACTAAATTATGTATACCTTGGAAACGTGGAGAAGGAAGCGATTACCCATTGTCCGAGGTGTAAGTCCACAGTTTTAAAAAGAAGGGGATATTTGACTGAAAATCAGGGAGTTGACGAAGAAGGGCGATGTTCCTTTTGTCATACCCCGCTAGGTATTGTCATGAAATGATTTTCCATATACTCTTTTATCGGTGAAACGACTACTAACCGGCCGAAAGCCGGCATGACCGGGAGCTGATTGAAATGGGTGAGGCTACGCTTAAGCTGAACGGGCACTCCCTGCGTTTGGAAGACATAATCAATGTGGCGCGTCATGGACAAAAGGTGGAACTTGACGATTCCGCGGTAGTGTTTATAGAGCGTGGCTCCAGCATGGTCGCATCCTGGGTGAAGGAAGGAAAATCAATTTACGGGATCACTACCGGTTTCGGCGACCTCGCGTCGACGGCTATTCCGCCTGAAAAAAGCGAGGAATTACAGGAAAATCTGCTTAAAAGCCACGCCTGCGGTGTCGGGAATCCCTTTCCTGAAGATGTGACAAGGGCGGTCATGCTTCTTCGGGTAAACACGCTTGTTAGAGGTTTTTCAGGGGTTTCGCTGAAAACGCTGCAGCAGCTCGTGCATTTTTTGAATCTCCATATACATCCTGTTATCCCCGAACAGGGGTCGGTTGGAGCCAGTGGAGATCTTTGCCCCCTTTCACACCTGGCCATTGCGCTTCTGGGCCTGGGTGAAGTAGTCTACAAGGGAAAGAGGATGCCCGCTTCCAAGGCGTTGCGCGAGGCAGGTCTTGAGCCAATCAGGCTCGGTCCCAAGGAAGGACTCGCCCTGAACAATGGAACTACGGTAATGACGGCCGTAGGGGCGTTGGCCCTTTATGACGCTTTGCGCTTGCTACCGCTTGCAGATATTGCCGCGGCTTTATCCCTGGAAGCCTTGCAGGGTGTGCCCTACGCCTTCGACCCAAGAACCCATGAACTGCGCCCCCATGAGGGACAGCAAATAGTGGCCAAAAATATACGTTCCCTGATAGAATCCAGCGAGATCATAGATAAACATAAGCACGACAGGGTCCAGGACGCCTATTCGTTGCGATGTGTCCCCCAAGTGCACGGCGCAAGCCGTGACGCGGTGGAATATGTCAGGAACAAGATCCAGATCGAGATCAATTCCGTGACGGACAATCCGCTTATTTTCCCTGCGGAAGGAGAGGCGATCAGCGGAGGGAATTTTCACGGTCAACCTATAGCCTTGGCGATGGATTTTCTTGGAATAGCCCTCTCGGAGATCGGGAATATTTCCGAACGGCGTGTTGCTAGGCTCGTGGACCATAAACTCTCGGGACTTCCACCCTTTCTTATCTCCGAGAGCGGAGTCAACAGCGGCTTCATGATACCACAATATGTTGCCGCGTCTCTTGTGTCGGAAAACAAGGTTCTCGCCCATCCGTCCTCGGTGGATTCGATTCCCACTTCGGCTAACCAGGAAGATCACGTTTCCATGGGAATGTATTCCGCGCGAAAGGCAGCCAACATACTGGTAAACGTCAAGAATATACTTGCTATAGAGTTTCTTACCGCGGCCCAGGGACTGGACTTCAAAAAACCCCTTCGTCCCGGGAAGGGAACAGGAGCTGTTCACGAAGCCATAAGACAAAAAGTCCCCTTTCTGAAAAAAGACGAATATATTCGTCCCCTGATCGAGGATACGGCCCGACTCGTCGAGGATGGTACACTTCTTGAAGCAGCCAGGGCAGCAGTCGGCGACCTGGAGTAGGGGTGTCCATAGCCCGGGAAAACCAGGAATTCCACTTTGTCGGGACGACGAGTCCTACCCGGGCTAGGGGTGGCTTTTTATCGCAAGGGGGCGTGAATTCTCAAAAAAACCGTTGTCCCTTGCCTGCCTCGATGAAGAAAGAAGCAAGAGAGGACATTAACCGGGATGAAAAAAAACAAAAACCTCTGGAACGCTCTTTCGGCGATCTTGATATTTCTCGCAGCGGGCTTTTTCTTCTTTGTTGTCTCAAGAGTCCCCCAACTAGTGCTGGAAAGCCTGGAATATGGCAGTGGGCCGGAAATACAGGTACAAATCCCTCCGGGCAGAAACGCTTTTCAGGTTGCAAAAGATTTCGCAGACACGGGCATTGTGGATAATCCACAGGCTCTCGCCAGGTGGTTCAGTTATTTTGAGATCGACAGGAAAATACGCCCGGGCACGTATAAACTTAAAAAAGGAAGCCCGTGGGAAGTAGCGAAACAGATGCTGGAAGCCGAACCGAAAACGGCAAGCATAACTATCGTGCCGGGTGAGACATGGCAAAACTTGCCGGAAGTCCTGTCCATTACCCACGAGGAATTGAAACTCCTCCTCGAGGATATCAACATCTTTCCGGAAAGGCTTCGCCCTTTTTTGCCGGATAAGGAAGAAGATCGACTCGCCTTTTTACTCCCGGAGACCTACCAGGTCGTGCCCGGACAGAGTAGCGCCGCGCAAGTAATCAGGAGCGCGTCAAAGGCATGGTGGAATAAAATTGGTTTTGAGGCCGTCGAGTACGACGGTGTAAAAAATGCCTCAGATATGCTTGAAGTCGCGACGGTGGCCTCTTTGGTGGAAAAGGAAACCGCAATCGAAGAAGAACGGCCCGTTATTGCGGGTGTTATTATGAACAGGCTGAAATTGGGTATGCCGCTCCAGATAGACGCGACAGTTGTTTATGCCTGGAGCCTCAGGGGAGAAAAGATCACACGTGTGCTTCATAGCCACCTTGAAATTGATTCCCCTTATAACACATACAAGGTATCCGGTCTGCCGCCGGGGCCTATTTGCATTCCGTCTAAAGAATCCTGGCTGGCCGCCCTTAACCCTAACGAGACGCCCTATCTTTTTTACGTTGCAGATAAAGGAGGGCGTCATCTCTTCAGCCGTACCTACCAGGAACATCTTAAGGCTATAAGGAAAGTAAGGAACCAGACCGATTCCAAATCCTCAAACCAGCCAGTAGACAGCGAGTGATAAAAGATGGACGAATTATTTGAACTTGGCGAATTTCTGAAAAAAAGTGAAGCAAAGTTCGGAGACGTATTTGCCGCTAAATCCATGGTTTATTCTGTGGAATTCGAAAATGGACGTATTTCCGAGATCCAAACAACTAAAAACGGAGGAACAGGCGTAAGATTGCTTTCGCAGGGTAACACTATTTTTTCCTATACGCCAGGTACGCTCGTTAAGGATGCTTCGGATTGTATAGAGGATTGCCGCATGCGAGCCGGTGCTGTTTCAAAAATGAAGGGTTTACACTCCAAAAGGGAACTTACAGCGCAGGATTCCCCAACCTTGAAGGTTGATCTCGAGTGCCTGAAAGGCATCGATTCAAGGATCAGGAAGAATTCGTCAATGGTTCGTCAGGTCAGGATAAGATTCAAAACAGGAGTTTCCAATGTGACGATGCTTTCCTCGGAAGGCGTGGTCGTAAAAAAAGCCAGAAAATCTACAATTTTTTCCGTTCAGGTAGTGGTAGAACATAAGGGATCCCTTTTTACAGGTTATGAAATAAAGGCCGCCTCGGTGGACGCGAAAAGGTTCCTCGAAAGAGAAGACCTCGTCCAAATTGGCCAAGAAGCCTTACGCAGGGCTTTTTTGCAGGCAGAAGCCGTTTTGTGCCCTGCGGGGTTTATGCCTGTTATCCTTGCTGGGCAGGCGGGAGGGACAATGATTCATGAAGCCTGCGGTCATGGTCTTGAAGCCGATATCCTGGAAAAGGATTATTCCATTTATCGCGGTAAATTCGGACAAAAGGTAGCTAGCGAGCTGGTTACACTCGTGGATGATGCCACATTGCCGGACCTGTACGGGAGCTATGACTTCGATGATGAAGGTACACCTGCGCAGAGAACAATACTGATTGAAAACGGAATCTTGCGCGGGGTTCTTACCGACGTGGAAACGTCGATAAACATGGGTTTGCCTAAAACTGGAAACGGAAGGCGCGCTTTCTGGAGTGTGCCGCCGATGCCGAGGATGACCAATACCTTTATAATGAATGGGGAACAGGAGCCGGGGGAAATAATAGACTCTCTGAAAGAAGGGCTTCTCGTTCTCAAGATGGGTGGCGGAGAAGTTCATCCTACGTCGGGAGATTTCGTGTTTCATGTTGAAGAAGGGTACCTGGTTGAAAAGGGAAAGGTTGGAAAGGCCGTAAAAAACGCCATATTGACAGGTAATGGCCCCGAAGTCCTGAAGCGAATAAAAGCCGTCGGAAACGACCTGCATTTTGAAGCAGGAGTCTGCGGCAAGTCCGGACAACATGTTCCCGTAACAGATGGCCAACCGACCGTTCTCATCGACGGTTTGACAGTTGGGGGAAGCGATACCGCGAATGAAAATATTTCGGCTCTTTCGTAGGAACGGACGAGAGCAAGTCAATAAAGACAAAAACAAAAGAGGAAACACGATAAGAAACCGACGGAACGACTCCTCGGGAAAGGACCTCTTTCCCCTGGGCATTTCATCGGGGGCGGCCATTCGGGCTTTGCTTGTTGTGTTATTTTTACTTGATCTTTTCCTCGTGGCCTCCTTCTTCAGGTTCAGGACCGGTGAATTTGGAGCGGTGCTGAACATGTACCTTGTAAATATCTTCGGAGGAGCCGTGCTCCTTTTGCTTATTTACGCCGCCTATGCCATCCTAATGGAGCTTTTTGCCAAAAACGGCAAGTCAGCCCTTCGGGAAACGGCAGGAACGATCTGCCTTTACCTTTGTGCAGCTCTCGTACTGGGCATGGGTGAGCTGACATTGAAGACCGCAAGAATATACTGGCTGAGTCCGGGTTTCGTAGGCACTTACCTCACGCGAAGTCTTTTCCGTTACGTAGGAGTTACAGGTGCCGTGATAACAGGGTTCGCATTGTTAATCGCGGCGGTTTGGTTTTACGGTTTTGTTTCCGGAGAAGATTTTCGCGAGGTGTTACGATTACCAGGAGGTTTGGCGAAGAGCCTTTTCAGGTGGGCTCCTGGAAAATCGGCAAAGAAAACGGAAAAAGCCGAAATGACAAAAGCCGGCACCAGAGTGAAAGAAAAAACAAAAGGCCTCGTCCTTGTAAGAAGGCACAAGGGAGAGGAAATCGCGCATATCGAAGCTTCTCCGGAAGAAGATCTGGACATTACATTGCCCATGGACGAAGGAGAACGTGAAGATTACGAATTTGAAAGCACAGGTTTTGATATTGAGGGAATGGAACCGGGACGTTTCCCTCCTCCGTTGGAACTTTTCGGAGAATGCGGGGATTACTCTTCAGATATCGATGAAGAAGAGATAGCGGAAAACGGACGCCATGTCATATCCACGTTGGCGGAGTTCAACGTCGAGGCGGAGCTTGCTGAAACTATAGTCGGACCAACGGTAATCCAGTACAGGCTGCAGCTTGCCCCTGGCATCAAAGTCAGCCGTGTGGCAGGACTTGCCAATGATATGGCAGTTGCTCTCGCGGTTCCGAGCCTCCGGGTGGAGGCTCCGATACCAGGCAAACCCTATGTCGGAATAGAAATACCTAATCCCTCGAGGAAACCCGTCAACTTGAGGTCGATACTGGAACACCCTTCCTTTGTGGAAGGTGGAAACGAATTGCCGCTGGGAATAGGAGTGGCCGTTGACGGACGCCATGTCAGCGTCGGATTGGAAAAGCTTCCGCACTTATTAGTTGCAGGTACCACCGGCTCGGGGAAAAGCGTCTTCATATCCTGTTGCATTGCATCCCTTTGTTACTCGAGAAGACCCGATGAGCTGAAGATGCTTTTGATCGATCCTAAACGGGTAGAAATGAAAATGTACGATCGGCTTCCGCATACGCTGATGCCTCCCGTGGTGGATGCGAAAAAGGCGGTTCATGCCCTGGGCTGGGCGATCAGAGAGATGGAAAAACGTTATGAGATGTTTGCCCAGGCGAGAGTGAGAAACCTGAAAGGGTTCAACGCCAGGGCACTTCCAAAAGACAGGCTGCCTTCCATAGTTATAATCATTGACGAACTTGCGGACCTGATGTTTACATCTCCGAAGGAAGTCGAAGATTATATATGCCGGTTGGCACAGATGGCCAGGGCAACAGGCATACATCTGATAATAGCTACGCAACGGCCGTCGGTAAACGTAGTTACCGGTCTTATAAAAGCTAATGTCCCGGCCAGGGTGGCCTTTACGTTGCCTTCTCAAACGGACTCTAGAACTATCCTTGACATAGCGGGAGCGGAAAAACTTTTGGGAAGCGGCGACATGCTGTTTTTGACTCCGAGACTTACAAAGCCGATGCGCCTTCAGGGCCCAATGCTGGAAGAAACGGCGATAAACAGGTTTATCGATTATCTTGTCGGAACCTTCGGCGAACCCGAGCATATAGACCTGGACGAACAGATGGAATCAAAAGGGGGACAAGATTCACCTTTTCTGGACGATCCGCTTGTCGAGGAGGCTGTGGACATAATACTTCAATCCGGCATAGCCTCGGCCAGCAGGTTGCAAAGACAGCTTAGAATAGGTTTTACACGTGCTGCAAGATTGGTGGATGCCATAGAACAGATGGGTATTGTCGGGGCACAGGATGGCGCAAGGCCCAGGGAGATCCTGGTCGACGAGGATGAAGCCAGACAGATACTCGAAGAACACTTGAGGGGCGGCGGGGCCTGATGACGCCTGCAATGAGGCTTCCCCAGCTAAAAGTTACGGAGAAAAATGGGAAAACCATCGATAAACCTGTTCTTCTGGTTGCAGGAGGAAGAGAACCTGGAGGGAACTGGCTTCGTCAGACGGCTGCTGTTTTCGACAAAATCTGGGCTGTTGACAAGGGCCTTGAATACTGCATGAAAGCCGGGCTTGTCCCTGAAGTTTACATAGGTGACGGAGACAGTGTAGACGAAAAAGGACTTCGCTGGGCTGATGAAAAAAGTGTGGAAGTTCTTGGATTTCCTCGGGCGAAAAACTGGACGGACCTGCAGCTTGCCTTGCATGAAGCCGGCAGGCGGATTGCCGGTGCCACGGTTCTCGTGACAGGGGCGTGGGGAGGACGATTCGACCACCTTTTGAGCGCAGTCTTTTCCTTGGCATGGTCTTTCAGGTGGGGTGTTCTACCCATGGGTATGGCAGACGAAAAGGAAACACTCCTTTTCCTGAAAGGCCCCGCTCGTGCGAGGCTGGAATTTTATGAACGACCCTATGACCTTTCCCTTCTGTCGTTGAGCAGCAAATGCGAAGGTGTTTCCATAAAGGGAGTCCGCTGGGAGCTTGAGGATACTGTTCTTTTGATTGAAGAGCCTTATGCGGTCAGTAACGAAGTTCTGCTTTCTTCCGGGGTTAAATGTGGAGTGGTCGAGATTTCCGTCGAAAAGGGGATGCTGGGCCTTTATCTCAATTTTTATCAACCGAGGGTAGAAAAAGAGGACTGTGCTAGACAGCCCTCTTGACTTTGCCGGAACGGAGACACCGAGTGCAAATTTTCATCCTGCGCGTCTCGTTGCCGCCGAGATCCACCTTAACGGTCTGCAGGTTGATCAGCCAGCGTCTTCTGGAGTGGCGATTTGAATGACTGACGGTATTACCAGTAACCGGACCACGACCGCAGCATTCACATATTTTGGACATGTGGCATTCCTCCTCGTAGCGTTCCTTGCACATCAAAACGACGAGAATTGTATCACGCATTTTATAAAAACTGCAAGAACGGTCTTGTAAGCCGATTATTAAATTCATATCTGGATCGGAGGAGTGGAAATGACCTTTACGGAAGACATGAAGAGACTCCAGGAAATTGTGGAAAGTCTCGATCGGGAAGCCATGCCCCTGGAGGAGTCTTTGGCTCTTTTCGAGGAAGGCATCGGCCTGGTGAAAAAGTGCAGACGATTTTTGACGGAAACAGAGCAGCGAATCATTATGTTATCGGAGGACTCCACAGATGTTACGGGTCAGCCCTGGGACCCTGGTGAAAAGGAACAGTGACGATGAAGGATGAGCCTTTCGATTTCAAGACTCGTTTACTATTAGAAAGCCAGAAAGTGGAAAGGGCCATACTTGATTTCGCGTCGCAGAAACCACCAGCGGTCCCCGCACGGCTTTGGGAAGCCATGACCTATTCCCTTCTTGCGGGGGGCAAAAGAATCAGACCCTTTCTGGTAAACGCAAGTGGCCAGGTCTTCGGCGTCAGTGAAGAAGACAGCATGATACTTGGGCTCGCGCTTGAGATGATACATACCGCTTCCCTGATTCATGACGATTTGCCTTGTATGGATGACGATGTTATCAGGCGTGGCAAGGCGACTAACCACGTGGTTTTCGGTGAAGCTTTGGCGCTTCTGGCGGGGGATGCGCTTTTTTTGCTTGGCCCGTGTTTTGCTGCGGAGAAGTTGTCGCAAACGCGACACCTTCGAAGTGACAGAATCCTTGAAGCGGTTCGGGTGCTTCTGGAAGCGGCGGGACCTTCAGGAATCTGCGGAGGGCAAACCCTTGATACCGATGAAACGGAAAAAACCAGGACTTCGCCCTGGCGAATCGCCTACTGGAAGACAGCGGTTCTTTTCAGGGCGTGTATGATGGCACCCGCTTTCCTCGGAGAGGCTTCAAAGGAGGAACTTCGCCTTCTTTCGGCCTTTGGTTCACACCTTGGTATTGCTTTCCAGATCGTTGACGATATACTCGATCTTTTGGGTGAAGCCAAAGACCTTGGCAAGACTCCAGGGAAGGATGCCTTTCAGGATAAAAACTCCTTTGCTCTGCGGTGGGGAATCGAAACTGCCCGGGAAATGGCGGCAGACCAGACCGTGAGGGCAAAATCTGCGCTGAAAGGGATAAGGCGCGACACAAAAGTGCTGGAAGGTGTCGCAAGCTATCTGGTGTCGCGCGGAACATGAGTCCGGAGGAGACTTGATGACCCTTTTCGAAAGTATTGAAAATTACAGGGACCTTAAAGGTCTCGATGAAAAAAAGTTGCAACTGCTGTGTCAGGATATACGTAGAGAAATAATAGAAACCGTGACGGAAAACGGCGGACATTTAAGTTCATCGCTAGGTGCCGTAGAGCTGATCGTAGCTCTTTTAAGGGTGTTCGATCCCTCCGACGACAGGATTATCTTCGACGTAGGGCATCAGGCCTATGCTTATAAAATCCTTACAGGCAGGAAAAACCAGTTTCGGACATTGCGGCAATGGGGGGGGATAAGCGGGTTTCCGACTCCTCATGAAAGCCCTTACGATCATTACTGTGGCGGACACAGCAGTGTCTCCATCTCGGCTGCGCTGGGATACGCAAAAGCAAGGGACCTGTGCGGCGAAAACCATCATGTGGTTTCGGTCATAGGCGATGGTTCCCTTGTAAACGGCGTTTCCCTCGAAGCTTTGAACAACGTGAAAGAGACTGGATCAAAGATAATCATAGTACTTAACGAAAACCGCATGTCAATCAGCCGCAATGTAGGCGGTCTTGCAGATCATATCGCCCGTTTCAGCGTCCACCCGGCATACAGGAAGATGAAAGCTGTTATAAAGCAACACTGCAGAAACATCCCTAAAGGAGAGAGCATCGAAAAGACACTCTCTCGTATTAAACATTCCCTGAAACATCTGCTCCAGCCGGAGAATATGTTTGAGGACCTGGGGATCAGTTACTGGGGTCCCTTTGACGGGCACGACCTTCGTGAAATGGAAGACATTTTCCGCTTGGCGCAATGTTACGACAAACCGCTTCTGGTGCACGTGGTTACGAAAAAAGGTAAAGGTTTAGAAGAAGCAGAAAAGGATCCTGAAATGTACCATGGGCTGCCCCCAAGGAAAAAAGACGCTTGTCCGGAAATTCCCGGAATACGCTGGTCAAGGAAAAGCTGGAGCTCAGCTACTGCGGACTCTATCGAAAAAATGGCGAGCCGGAACGAACGTATTGTCTGCCTTACGGCTGCCATGAAGTCTGGTTCCAGGCTGGAATCCTTCAGCCTCAAGTTCCCGGACAGGTTTTTCGACGTGGGCATCGCAGAGGAACACCTTTTGAGCTTCGCCGCCGGTATGGCAATGGGCGGATTGCGGCCTGTAGTTTTTATATACTCCACGTTTCTGCAGAGGGCTTTGGACCAGTTGGTTCAGGATGTGGCATTGCAGAATTTGCCCATTATTCTTGCGGTTGACCGTGCCGGACTCGTAGGTGAGGACGGTCCGACCCACCACGGCCTTTTCGACGTGGCATGGTGTTCAGCTATACCGAATCTTTCAATAATGGCGCCAAGGGACATCTCCGAAATGGAATGGATGCATAGTGAGGCTTTACACAGGAATGGGCCCTGCCTTATACGATATCCAAAGGGACTAGCTCCAGAAAGCGCCGGCTTCCAACGGGCAGACTCCCCAGGCTGGGGGCAACCTGCGGTTTTACACGAGGGACAGGAATGGATTCTTTTCGCATATGGTGCGACGGTTCCCTTGGCTTTCCAAGCCCGCGAATCTGCCCTCAAGGCCGGTTTGCCTCTTCCTGCGGTTGTTGACTTGCGTTTTCTCAAGCCGCTTGATGTAGAAAGGATAAGCCGTTATCTGAAAGGGTATAAAATGGCTTTGGTCCTGGAAGAGGGCAGCCGCCGGGGCGGCATAGGGGAGCAGATAGCCTCGCTTTCCGCCTCAAATAGTTCCTTGCCTGATGTTCGTGTACTCGGAGTTCCCGATGTCTTTGTCCCTCATGGGTCAAGGGAAAGGCAATGGGCTTATTGCGGCCTCACGGCCGAAAGAGTGGTGAGTCTGTACCGTGCCGCAAAAAAGGGAACGGCTTGACAAACTGCTGGTTGAACGAGGTATTGTCAAAAGCCGGTCCAGCGCACAGGCGAAAATCCTGGCCGGCGAAGTCGTTGTGGACGGCTTTCCGGTAAAAAAACCGGCTTCTATGGTACGGGAAGACTGTTCAATCGACTTGACTGGAAAGGATGAGGAATGGGCAAGTAGGGGAGCCTATAAACTCCTTAGGGCTCTCGATTCTTTCGGCGTTTCCGTAAAAGGAAGGCGATGCGTCGATATAGGCGCATCGACAGGGGGATTTACCGATGTGATGCTCCAAAAAGGAGCCGAAAAAGTGTATGCTGTTGATGTCGGTTATGGACAACTGGCGTGGAAATTGCGTAAGGATTCGAGAGTCATTGTCATGGAACGGACAAACGCGAGGACCTTGTCGCCGGAATCTTTTGAGGACGTCTTTTTGGTCACGATCGACGTTTCGTTTATTTCCCTGCGTCATATACTGCCAGTAGCTGACAGGATTCTCGATGGCAGAGGATTTTGCATCGCTCTTGTGAAGCCCCAGTTCGAAGCGGGGCGCGGAAAAGTAGGGAAAAAAGGCGTTGTCAGGGACAGGCAGGTCCATGAGGAAGTTCTCAGGGCAATATGCGATTTTGTACATCAGGAAACGAACTTTATGGTGAAAGGACTTGAGGTCTCACCGATTTTGGGCCCGGAAGGCAACAGAGAGTTTCTCCTCTATCTCGAAAAGGGTGGAGGAGCCGGTGAATCCAGCGGGCAGGAAAGGTGCCGGGAAAACATGAACGAGATCATAGCCGAAAAAATCGAAGATGCCCACAGCCCCGGCTTTTTCGGTGGAAAGACACAGCGAGCAGAAGGAGGACTCCGCAATTGAGCAAGCCCGAAAAAATAGGAATGCTCGTAAATACACAGAAACGGGAAGCACTGGACCTCGCAGGAGAACTTTTGAACTGGGGAAGAAAAAACAAAGTGCCTTTCCTTTTGCCGCCCCACGAAGCGCATGTCCTTG
Source organism: Synergistaceae bacterium (assembly GCA_003446665.1). Classification (GTDB taxonomy): domain Bacteria; phylum Synergistota; class Synergistia; order Synergistales; family Thermovirgaceae; genus UBA1876. The sequence goes on along the minus strand of DMCT01000128.1, from coordinate 9,847 downwards.
GTGAACCCGAAACGCCCGATGCCGAATGGAAAAATTCCGTCGACGCCGCGATCATCATGGGCGGGGATGGAACCTTTTTAAGGGCGGCAAGATATGTTTTCGGGCATGACATTCCTCTTTTCGGCATAAACGTTGGGCGTTTGGGTTTTCTTTCCTGCGGTGATCCAGGTAGTGCCCGCGATTACGTAAAAAAAATAATGGAAGGCGATTATGTTCTTGAAGAGAGGTCATTGCTCAACGGTGTAGTTTACAGGGGTGAGACCAAGAAGCACGAAGTCTTTGCGTTGAACGATCTCGTCATTACAAAGGGCCCCTTTGCCCGCCTTGTTTCCCTTGGTATATCGGTAGGATCGAGGCAGCTGAGCGTCATGCGTGCCGACGGGATTATCCTTGCTACACCTACCGGTTCCACGGCCTATGCGCTTTCCGCCGGTGGGCCTATCGTTCCTCCTCACGTTCAATGTGTTCTGGTCGTTCCCATTTGCGCTCACACTTTGTACTCTCGCCCAATGGTTCTGAGTGACTCCGATTTGATCACCATAAGCCCCGAGGGTCAGCAAAGAGAGATAATGCTTACCCAGGACGGTCAGCTTGGATACGAAATACTTCCAGGTGACAAGGTAAGCGTTTCTTTGGATAGTAAACGTCATATCAGCATCATGGTTATGCCCGGAAAGGACTATTATTCGCTTCTCCAGGAGAAATTCCGGTGGGGACACCACAGCGAGGATGACTTCGGGAGTGAATGAAGGCCATGCTTGAAGAACTTCATGTCAGAAACATAGGTGGCATCCGTCAGGCAGATCTCACATTTCGTGGTTCATTCATAGCCATTACCGGGGAAAGCGGTGCAGGAAAAAGCAGCCTGATAAGAGCACTGGAATTGGCGAGTGGCAAAAGGGCCCAGGCTTCGCTCATCCGGGCTGGTAACGATGAAGCCCAGGTTCATGCCGTTTTGGCGGGTGGCTTTTCGCAACCGCATTTGCCTGAGGGAATAAAACCAGAAGAAGGGGTTTTCGTAGTGCGTCGCGTTCTTTCGAGAAATGGACGCACCAGGACTTATATACAGGATAATCCCGTATCGCTTGGTCTGCTTCAGAACATTATGAATCATCTTGTAGGAATACAGAGCCAGTTTGCCCAGATCGACCTTTTGGACCCCAAAAGACAATTGAATCTTCTGGACGCCCGGGGAGGTCAAACCGTAAAGGTCTTGCGAAAAAACCTGCAGGAAACGGTTTCCGAGGCGCTTGACAAAGAGCGGGAGCAAATCCGCCTGTTGAAACGGAGAAAAGAAATAGAGGAACGTTACGAAGGTGCGCGAGAGATTCTCTCGAGGATTCGATCCCTTGATCTTGATGTAGGCAGTGAGAGGGAATGGGAGGAGTCGCTGGAGGAAATCCGTTGCAAAATCGAAAGGGCGGAGAAGCTAAAAAATCTTTTTGACGAAATGACAGGAGGCTTTGCGGGTGAAGGTCTTGTAAATCGTCTGGAGACAGTTATTTACGAGCTGAAAAATCTCGTAGAAGCCGAAACAAACGAAAGCAAAGACTTCGATTCCTTGATCGAAAGCCTTTTGGCAGGCATGAAGTACCTGGAAGAACTTTGCGAGAAACAGCTGAAAAAGGACGACCCCGAAAAACTGCAAGAGGCCTTTGCCACCTTCGAGCGCAGGCTTGGGCTTTTACGGAAACTCAAGCGCCTTGCGCGCGTGGAAACCGTGGGAGATCTTGTCGAATATGAAAGACGGGCCTCAAGAGAACTGGACTGGCTTGAAAACAGCAGGGAAATCCTGGTTACACTTCAGAATGAATGCGCCGCGTTGAGAAAAAAGGTAACACGCCTGGCGCTCGAACTCAGGGAAGCCCGCAAAGCTGCCGCAGAAAGTCTGGAAAAATCTGTTAACACTGTGTTGGATGACCTTGGGATGGAAGACTTCCGTCTTTCTGTCCTTCTCAGACCAGTAGAAAAAGTGAGGCAACATGGCGCGGACGATGTCGAATTTTTCCTTTCCGACGGAGGCAATTTATATGGATCTGTGGCAAAAGTGGCTTCTGGAGGGGAGCTTAGCAGGATCCTGCTGGCACTACAGTGTACATGCCCGAAAGAACTGCTGCCTTCTACGCTCGTATTTGACGAAGTCGAGGCTGGTTTGGGAGGAAAGGCGGCCATGCTCGCGGGCTATAAATTAAGGGAGCTTTCGAGGGAGTGCAGGGTGATCCTGGTTACACATGAAGCCTCTATTGCCGCCCTTGCCGACCAGCACTTCAGAGTCGAAAGATCCGCTGACCTGACTTTGGTAACCGAGGTCGCAGGTGAAAACAGGGTAGTCGAAATAGCGAGGATGCTTGCCGGAGATCACGAAGCCCCCGAGGCTCTCGAACATGCAAGGTCCCTTGTGGGGATGAAGGAGAAATGACTCTATATTTATGATATAATCCGCATTTGGATCAGAAAGTCTTGACTCATTGGGTCTTGAACTTTAAAATCCAGAAGCTGCAAGCTAAATCGCATGGAAAGGGCTTGAAAGACCTTCTTTGGAGGCGCCCTCTGTTCCAGCGGGAGGAGGATGTGCATGTACGCAGTTGTCGAAACGGGCGGCAAACAGTACAGGGTCGCCCCGCAAGACGTGATCGATGTGGAGAAGATCGAAGGACAGCCAGGAGACGAGGTCGAGCTGGACAAGGTACTGATGGTGGCACGTGACGAGGGAGTCGAAGTCGGTTCCCCGTACCTGGAGAACGCCAGGGTCAAGGCCGTGATCGAAAAGCACGGCAAAGGCAGGAAGATCACGGTATTCAAATACAAGAACAAGTCCAAACAATCGAGAAGGACGCAAGGGCACAGGCAGCATTTCACCAGGCTCCGAATCGCCGATATCGAAGCCTGAAAAAATGACTGAAGTACTTCTTGGCATCAGGAAGGGCCAGACACGGTTTATTGAGATCAATGGCCACGCGGGTTTTGCCGAAAAAGGCGAAGATATAATATGCGCCGGCATCTCAGCGGTTATACAGTCCCTCGAGATAGGGTTGACGGAAGTTCTCGGTCATTCCGATGTCAAGATAAGGAAGGATCCCGAAGGCGGTTTCATGTCCGTCGGTCTTTACGGGCCGGAGGAAAAATGTGCGGCCGTTCTTATGGAAACGGCGGCGCAAAGCCTTCGGGCCATTGCCAAATCATACCCGTCTTATGTTCGAATTACGGAGGTGGACTACAATGAAGTTTTTTGATCTTCAGTTTTTTGCCCATAAAAAAGGACAAGGCAGTACAGCGAACGGAAGGGACAGCATAAGCAAGAGGCTCGGAATCAAGCGCTCCGATGGGCAGTACGTAAAGGCCGGGAACATACTTGTAAGACAGCGCGGCACTAAGTACCATCCAGGTGCCAACGTCGGAAGAGGAAAGGACGACACGCTGTTTGCACTTTCCGAAGGTACTGTGCGCTATGTCACTAAAGCCGGCAGGAAATTTGTTGCCGTTGAGCCAGCGGCGACCATCTAGGAAGGCTGAACCGGATTTTTTGCCGTGAAAATGTCAAAGTCACAAAAGCACTTGTAAAAGTGTTAACAGCAAAAACTGCGGGCCTGCACCATGTGATGGTAGGCCCGTTTTTCTTTTTTACTGGAAATCAGGTGGTGTTTGTTACATGAAGTTTATCGATACGGCCAGAATTCATTTTAGCGCCGGAAAAGGCGGAAACGGATGTGTGAGTTTCCGCCGGGAGAAATATGTACCCAAGGGTGGCCCTGACGGCGGGGACGGGGGTAAGGGAGGGGATATAATCCTTGAGGCGGATTGCAACCTCTTTACCCTTGCTGATTTCCGGTACGCAAGGCGCTTCAAGGCTGAAAACGGGGAAAATGGAAAGGGTAAAAACAGACACGGCAAGGCAGGAGCGAACCTGGTCCTGAAAGTCCCCTGCGGTACCCTTTTGAAAGATCCGGAATCAGGCAAGGTCCTGGCCGATCTGGTTGTCCATGGTGACCGCGTGACCGTCGCAAAGGGCGGACGTGGAGGCGCGGGTAACGCTCACTTCGCTTCTTCCAGAAAGAAAACCCCCCGCTACGCTCAGCAGGGTGACCCAGGCGAGGAACGGGCTGTTATCCTTGAATTGAAGCTTCTGGCGGATGTGGGTATAGTAGGGGAACCTAACGCAGGAAAATCGACACTTTTAGGTGCCCTTACAGCAGCACGTCCCGAAACGGGGCAATATCCCTTTACGACTCTGACGCCGAACCTGGGCGTCCTGGTGACGGAAGACCGGAAAATAATCCTTGCCGACATTCCAGGCCTGATCGAAGGTGCTCACGCGAACAAAGGGCTCGGCCACGCCTTTTTACGGCATGTAGAAAGGACCCGTCTTTTGGTGCATGTTCTTGACCTTTCTTCCGGCGACTTCCATGCGATTATAAGGCAATGGGAAACACTGAGGGATGAATTTTATCGTTATAATCCTGAATTGCTCGGGGTGCCATGCATCGTCGTTGGGAACAAGGTCGACCTTCATCCCGGAAAGGAAATGCTAAGGGAAGTCACAATTTTCTTTGTGGAAAAGCATGTAGATTTCCTTGCCGTAAGCGCACTTTATGGCGATGGCATAGAAGCACTCATAGAAAAAATATGTCAAAATGTCGGCAGCAGAGAGGTCCTGGAGCGGCGTCCAATAGATTTTGAAATTGAGCCTGGCGAAATAGAGTTATCTGGGAAGGCGTACCCCCTCGAAATTGAAGATACAGGAGACGGGGTTTTTATTGTTCGACAACCCTTCCTGGAAAAGATGTTGCATAGGTACAACTTCGAGCAGGAAGAGGCGTTGAGGCGTTTCCATAAACTTTTGAGGCGGTATCGGCTCGAGGAAGCCCTTGCTGAAAAGGGAGCAGAAGAAGGCGATACAATCATTATCGGCGAGGTTGAATTCTCCTACCTGCCCGAAATGACGACCGACGCGAATGAAAGAAAAGGAGCTCGAAAAAGATGACGCCTTTGAACACCGAAGGGCTCAGGCAAAGAAAAATAGGGATAATGGGTGGAACTTTCGACCCGATCCATTTCGGTCATCTTGTTGCGGCTGAAGAAGCTTATTTCGCCTTGGGGCTCTCGGAGGTAATATTCGTTCCTACAGGTCAGCCCTTTCACAAAAGTTCAAGAAAGGTTTCTCCTCCTGAACAAAGGTATACCATGACTATGCTTGCTACTCTGGACAATCCGCATTTCAGGCTTTCCAGGGTGGAAATCGACAGGGGAGAGCCAAGTCACACCATAGATACTCTAAGGGAGATGCGGCATTGGTATCCTCCCAACAGCGTCACCTTTTATTTTATAACAGGTCTCGATGCGGTATTGAGCATTGACGAGTGGCGGGAACCGGAGGCCATAGCGAAAGTTTCGCGAGTGGTTGCAGTAAGCCGCCCTGGTTACAGTACCGAGGGACTGGCTAAACTTCCCGAAGAAATCCGTCGAAGTATAATACCACTGGAAATTCCCCTTCTGGCAATTTCCAGTACCGAAATACGCAGGAGAGTCGCCGAGGGGCGAAGCATAAGGTATCTGGTGCCGTGGCCTGTCGAACACTATATTTACAAAAACGGAATGTATTACCGGAACGGATGGTGATTCCAGAGTGTTAAAGAAGGGCGGGTTGCTGCTTATCCTGGCGGCGGTTCTTTCTTTTGCCGCCGGCGCTGGAATGAAAGTATTCCCTATTTTTAACCCCGATGAGGCGTCTATAAAACAAAACATCGAATACGATGAGAAGACCGGCACGGTCAACATCCTGATAGTAGGTGTAGACGAGATCCCGGGAGAGAAAACAAGAAGATCCGATACCATCGCCGTAGCTTCCCTGGATATAGAAGAAAAAACCATCAGAATAATATCCATACCGCGAGATACGAGGGTACAGATACCTGAAAGGGGATGGGAAAAACTTAATCACGCCTTTGCCTATGGGGGAGTTGAACTTTTGCACGAAACTGTGGTGAACCTTTTGGGGATACCAATACATTACTATGCTATAGTGAATTACGATAGTTTCCCAAAGCTGGTCGACCTCATAGGTGGCGTCGACATCAACGTAAACAAACACCTCAGATATACCGACCGCGCAGGAGGTGTGTATATAGACATCCCCAAGGGGCAGCAGCACATGGATGGCAAAACGGCGCTTGACTACGTCAGGTTCAGGCATGATGCCCTGGGTGACATAGGTCGAGTGGGTAGACAGCAACGTTTTTACAGGGCCGTTTTTCAGAAGATGAAAGAACCTGAAATGCTTTCGAAAATCCCTGAAATCCTGAAACAGGGCCTTGAGATGGTTGATACTAATATGACGGTAAGTCAGGCGATACAGCTTGTGGCCTACCTTAAAGACATCCCTTCTTACAAAACCGTCATTGCCATGCTTCCAGGCCGGTCGGCATATATAGCGGGTGTGAGCTACTGGATTCCCGATCTTAGCGCGGCATCTGAGCTTCTGACTGCAGTGCCCGAGGAGGCAGAGGCATCCGTCGATGAGGTCGCACCGGAAAAAGACACGCTTACTGTTGAAGGACCACAAATTCAGGAACTTGTGGCAAGGATAGAAGAACCTATAGCGGTGCTTAATGGTACGGGACAATCCGGGCTGGCGGGCAGCGCCTCGAGGTTGCTCCAGAGCATAGGTGTGGATGTGGCCTACATAGGAAATGCAAAACATTTCGATTATCACTATACGTCAATAAGGTATCCCGATGGTTCGAAAGCGGCCTCGGACAGGGCGGAGGCGTTGGCACAAATGTGTGGCCTTTCCGCCGAAGTTGTAAGACCTGAAAAAGGCCTGAAAAACGTTACAATTATTTTAGGAAAAGATTATGAAATGGTATTTAACCGCCTGGAAAGGCTTACGCCTTGAGACGGAAAAGAGAGGGGGATGTGATGCGGACATCTAAATCAGCTGATTTCAGTAAAATCGTCGACATACTGTCAGACCGGCATGGTGGAAAAATAGCCGTGATAAGCCTTGCCGGGCAATCGACAATAGCGGATCATTTTGTCCTTGTTACTGCCAAATCAGACATCCACATGCGGACGCTGAAAGATTACGTTACTGATTATCTCGAAGAACAGGAGATCTCCTACAGTGTCGAAGGTGAAAACAGCAGACTTTGGATACTTATCGATGCAAAGGACGTGGTAGTAAATATTTTCAGCCGAAAAGGCAGGGAATTTTACCGGCTTGAAAGTATATGGGCCGACGCCCCGATCGAATATTTCGGTGGAGAAGAAAGCGAAGAAGGGGCGGATATCTAAAACCCCCCATTAATTGCATAGGCTGACTGATGGTTTGAAAATGAGAAAAGGCGGGATCCGTTGTACGTTGTACAAGGTAACCGCCTTTTTTCTTGTCGTTATATAAGGTGTCCTATAATATATCTTATGTTGCGTATTTCGGATTCGTCAACGAATTGCCGAAGAGGCGATAGAAAGAAATGCATCGGGTTTCAAGGATGCACCCCCTACAAGGACGCCGTCGACGTTATTCTGGGAAAGAAGCTCTTCCGCGTTTTCGGGATTGACGCTTCCCCCGTAAAGTATTCTCGCTTTACGGGAGGTTTCGGCATCGAACCTTTCGGCTATCTTTTCCCTGACAAAACGGCAGGCGGACTCCGCGTCATCAGGGGTCGCAGTATTTCCGGTTCCTATCGCCCATACTGGTTCGTAGGCTATATAGATGTTTCCGGTGGGAACGATTTTATTGCCGAATGCTCCTTCGAACTGTTCAAACAAAACCTTTTCTGTAAGGCCCTGCTTTCGTTCAGTTTCTGTTTCACCTATACAAAGCATGGGCGTCACGCCGCCTTCGATGCAGGCTGCGAGTTTTTTCGACGTCATATCGATGGTCTCGCCGAAGACATGTCGTCTTTCGCTATGACCGACCAGAGCGTAACGGCAGCCCGCTTCAACAATCATAGGTACCGAAATTTCTCCCGTGTAAGCTCCCTTTGGTTCCCAATGCACATTTTGGGCACCTATTGCCACAGAGGTCGATTTTAGTTCAGTGTATGCGATGTAAATAGAAATACCGGGAGGAAACAGGATTAATTCCAAATCACCGGCAAAAAGGGCATGTTTCAACTCCTTTTTGCGGGATGCAAGCTCAATCAGGGTTTTCGCGTAGCTTCTGGTCTCCCCCACTCCCAAATTCATTTTCCAGTTGCCTGCTACTACCATCCGTCTGTTTTCTGCAATCATGGCGACGTACCTTACGCTTCTCCTTTTTCTGTGAGCGGTTCCAGGCCGGGTAAAAGTTTCCCTTCGAAAAATTCAAGACTTGCACCACCGCCTGTAGAGACATGGGTCACATCTTTCGCGAATCCCAGGCTGTTTGCTGCAGCCGCTGTATCTCCTCCTCCCAGAACCGTAACTGCACCTTCGGCGGTTCGTTTTGAAACCGCAGCCCCTATCGCCCTGGTCCCTTCAGCGAAGGCAGGGTGTTCGAACATACCCATAGGCCCATTCCACAAAACTGAGCCTGCACCGGCGATTTCGGTTGAAAATTCTTTACAGGTCTCTGGTCCTATATCCAGTCCCATCATGTCTTCAGGGAATGTATCTGCCTTTGCGATACCGATGTTGGTTTCGTTTTCGGGACTATAGGAGACAACGAAATCCCGCGGCAGAACAAGCCTGAAATCCTTCCCACGAATCTTTTCGAGGATATATCGGGCTTTTTCGATGTTTTCCTCGTCACATTTCGAACGGCCTATGGAAAAACCCTTGACCAATAGAAAGGGAAAGGCCATAGCACCTCCTACGAGCATGGCGGAAGCCTTGTCGGCCATGTTCTCTATTACTCCGATCTTGTCGGTGACTTTCGCTCCACCCAGGACCAATACAAGGGGTTTCGGCGGATTATCCCTTACGGTGCCCAGGATTCTTACCTCCTTTTCTACCAGGAGTCCGGCAAAGGCCGGAAGATAGTCGGCAACTCCCCTTGTAGAAGCATGAGCCCTGTGTGCAGCGCTAAAGGCATCCATGACGAAAATATCAAAGGGGGCCGAGAGCCTTTTGGCAAATTCGGCGTCGTTGGCTTCTTCTTCGGGATGAAACCTCGTGTTCTCCAAAAGAACCAATCCGCCTTCAGGCATGTTTTGGAGAACCTGGGGTACCTTATCGCTAATACAATCTTCAACGAAGGGGATCTCGAAGCCCAGGGTTTCCTCGAGCTTTTTGCGGACCGGTTTCAAGGAATATTCTGGCGCTATTTTCCCCTTCGGTCTTCCGAGATGGGAAAGGAGAGCGGTTTTGGCTCCCCTTTCCCTCAAAAGCCCTATCGTTTCTAGATGCGCCACTATCCTCGTCTCGTCGGCTACTTTGCCGTTTTCTATGGGTACGTTAAAGTCGACTCTCAAAAGGACTTTTTTGCCCTTCACATCCACAGAAGAGATTTTTCTGAGCTGCATGGTTTTTATAACCCCTTCTTTATGACGTAGTTCACCAAATCCAGCACCCTGCAGGCATAACCCCACTCATTGTCATACCAGGCAAGGGTTTTGGCCATATTGTCTATGCACATGGTGTGATTAGCTGCGAAGATCGAGGAACGGCTGTCACCCACGAAATCCATGGATACCAGGTCTTCCGTTTCGTAGCCCAGGATACCCTTGAGTTCTCCTTCAGAATATTCTTTGATGGTTTCGTTGATGGTTTTCGCGTCGACCGTTTTTTCGAGCTCTACGACAAGGTCTACCACTGAAACATCGGGTGTCGGCACTCGCATGGCGATCCCGTTCATTTTCCCCTGGATTTCAGGTATGACCTTGCCGATGGCGGCCGCCGCACCAGTTGTAGTGGGAATTATCGAAAG
>DMCT01000045.1:675-7199 GCA_003446665.1 Synergistaceae bacterium | reverse complement strand
GGGTTTCCTCTTTGGTAGGCTGTCACTATCGCAGTGGCAAGGGCTGTCTGGGAGCCCGGGCCGAAGGCCTGGTAGGTGTCGGTGAGCCCGTAGGCATCCAGTTTCTTCATGTTTATGTCGTGCACCACCCAGCCCGGTATGGCGTTGTAAAACCGTCCTTTTTTCGGGTTTTCGGGGTCCTTGAAGAGCTCCCAGTACTTCGGAAGGTCGAAGACGGACTTCAGATCTGGTGCCATGGGCTCGATGCCCCTTTCCGGGTCCCCCTCGATCACGTAAGTCGGCACGTACCACCCCTGAGGAGAATCCGGAAAGGTCGGTCCCAGGTCTATTACAGCCTTGTTTCTCCCGACCGCTTCGTTGTACCACTCGAGGACGTTGTCTACCCACATTTCCATGGCGATGTCCACATCGCCTTTGGCGAGTCCCGTGAGTCCCGGAACGGACTCGGCAAAAAGATATTCCGGCTTGAATCCGTACCCGTGCTCAAGAACAAAACCTGCTATCCTGTTGTGCATCTGGACGCTGTTCCAGCTGAAATCTACAAAGGTAACGTTCTTTTCCTGAGCCAAAGCTCCTCCGCTCATGCAAAGCAAGGAAACCAAAACTGCCAGAATAATTCCCGAAGCTTTCTTCATTATTTGAATCCTCCTTTTAAAACCGCGTAAAACTTTGCAATGTTTTAAAAAACCTCCACTAACCCTTTTGCGACGACAGGTCTCCTGAGTGTTTTTTGAGGGATTCGACCTCCCTTTCAAGCTCCTCGACCCGCTGTTTCAAAGACTCGACCTCGCTGATCAGTTTCCACTGCGTATTCAGGGAAAGTCTTTGCTTCTCCCTGGCCGCGGCAATATGTTCGCGGACGATGGTGTTGCGGTATAACGTCGATCTGGCGACGCCGGTTCGCCTTGCGACGGAAATAAAGTCTACCTCTTCGCTGGCTTCCGTCATCTCTTCTATCGCCCTGTCCACAGCCTCTATGAGAGAAGGTTTTTCGTGCCTGGTTCTTTGCTTTTCATGCATCGTAGGTTTCTTTCACCTCCCTCGGAATACCGCGGGGACTGAATTTCCTGTTTGCCATGGCAAAACCTTAAACCCTTAAAGCTCATAGATCCTGCGTCAATTCTCTGGTTGCAAAATCCGCTTCTACGCGCGCAAAAACTTTACCTTTCTCCAAACCGGCAAACCGTCAGGATTTTCTCGAGCGGAAATAATAACCACGCAATACCCGGCCGGAAAAACAAAAAAACGAGGATATTTGAAGTGCGTTATGCTCCATATTTGCTACATGTGTATTAATACTACGGATGTTTCGTGCTTTTGTCAAATGAATGTATACATTCATTGCCCCCTGTTTATTCCAGCCTTTCCTTCACATTCACCGGTCATGAGGGACAATCGCCCGAAGACGAGTTTTTACGAGTGCCTGACTTTCGCTGCTCTAACGTCGCACAAATCTTTTACGGAGTAAAACAAGTCTAAAAATTCAGACTATTTTGCACTCTCTTGCACAAAAGGTCTGCTTGGTATATAAGGTGTACTGGGTGGTCCACAGGAGGGACGTTCATGACTGAAAGAAAGCTCAAGCACACCAGGATCTACGAACAGGTTGTAGAAGAGGTTAAGTCCCTCATATCATCGGGGAGATTGTCCCAGGGAGATCCTCTTCCTCCGGAACGAAAGCTCATGGATGAGTTGGGCGTCAGCCGCAGCTCTCTCAGGGAGGCGTTCAGGGTTCTGGAGCTCATGGGGCTGATAGAAAGCATACCCGGCAAGGGGCGTTTCGTCAGAAAACCAAGACCGGAGGTAGACGGCAAAAACATGCCGCTGGAGGACGAGGCCATCCTCGAACTCATGGAAGCCCGACGAGTCCTTGACCCAGCCATAGCAGGCGCCGCGGCCATGCATGCCCTTCCATCGGACCTTACCAAGATAAGGCGAATTCTTTCAAATACGGAAACGCACCTCGATTCTCTTCATGCCCGCGCCCAGTTTGATTTCGACTTTCACCTTCTTCTTGCCGAGGCAACCCACAATTTCATTTTCGTCAATATCGTCAAGATGACCTTCAACCTGATAATGGCCACCCACGAAAGGATCTACTCGCTTCTCTCGGACAAGCAGGCTTTCCTCAACGAGCATCGCCTTATTTACGACGCCATCGTCGATCATGACATGGCCGGCGCGGCCGCTTTAGCTACACGCCATATAGACAGGGTCTACAAAACCCTGCAGGAATCTTTGGCCCTCGAGGTCGAAAGCAGGCAACATTGAAAAGTGAGTGGAGGAGCAACATCAAAAACTATGGGGGGATGTTTCAAATGAAGGAAAGGATTTTGAAACTGTTTCCGGAAATCAATTGGGTACAGGACCCGGTGTTGAAGGAAAAGGTCCTTGCAACACTTGAGGAGGCCCTGAAGATGGGCGGCTGGGAACCCGAGGACATGGAGAAAATGCCCTTTACGCTCCTTATCCCGGACTGCCCGGCGTCGCTTCTGACGCACTTCAGGGGAGTAGTAAGAATGTCAAAAGCGGCAATGGAAGAATTCAACAGCCTCTACGACTACAAGCTCGACAATGACACTCTCATTGCAGGCGCCATCCTTCATGACGTCGGCAAGCTCGTGGAGTACACTCGCGACGAAAACGGGAAGGTAGTAAAATCAGCGACCGGCAAGGACTTGCGCCATCCATTTTCAGGAGTAGGCCTGGCCATGAAAAACGACATACCGACGCCGATCTGCCACTGCATCGCCGTACACGCGGGCGAAGGAGACGGAAAACACCGTTCACCGGAAGCCGTGGTCATCAACAAGGCGGATTTTCTCAATTTCGAGACCCTGAAATCTTTTCTGGGCCTGATCTAGCGGGCCCTGTACAAAGATATGGAGGTGACCAGAATGGGCAAAACAATGATCGAAAAGATCATCCAGCGCGCATCGGGCCAGGAAGTCAAGCCGGGAGACCGCGTATGGTGCGACATCGATCTCTCGACGGCAAGAGACTTTGCGGGCCCCAACTGCGTGCTCCAGTTCGACAAGGAAACCGATAACAAGGGAAAAGTATGGGACCCTGACAAGATAGCCTTTACCTTCGACCTCGAAGCACCGTCCCGCTCGGAACAGGTAGCCAACAACCAGAAGATCATCCGCGAGTTCGCGAAGCGTCAGGGGATCAAAAAGGTCTTTGACGTCAACTGGGGAATTGGCCAGCATGTCCTCCTGGAGCATGGTCTTGTGAAACCGGGATGGGTAATTCTTGGGACGGACAGCCACATGAACCTCCTTGGAGGAGTAGGCGCCTTCGCCACGGGGGTCGGCAACACCGACATAGTCGCCTCCTGGATCCTGGGCAAACTATGGTACCGCGTTCCCGAGACTGTGAAGATCACGGCAAAGGGATCCTTCAAAAAGGGCGTCTGCATGCGCGATCTGCTGACCAAGATAGTAGGGACACTGGGTGCAGGCGGACTGATCTACAAGGCCGTGGAATTTTACGGAAAACCCATAGAGGAATCCAACCTGGCCGAGAGAATAACCCTTTGCTCCATGGTGACGGAGATGAGCGGCAAGATAGGCCTGATCCAGCCCAACGGCGAAGTCCTCGACTGGCTTGCGGGACGGGCTGGAGAGGAAGTACGGGAAATGGCCGAAGCGATCCGGGCGGACTCCGATGCCGTTTACACAGAGGAATATGAATTCGACGTGGATCAGCTCGAGCCCATGGTCTCTGCGCCCGATGCTCCCGACAACGTCAAGACCGTCAGGGAAGTAGCCGGTGAACATCTCGACCAGGTTCATATAGGTTCCTGCTCCAATGGCAGGTTCGAGGACATCGCGGCGGCCTTCGAAGTGCTCAAGGCCGCGAACTTCAAGATAGCCCCCGGCATGAGGGCCATAGTTACGCCCGCTACCAGGGAAGTTATGAAACAGTGCGCCCAGGCCGGATTCATCGACAAGTTCCTGGACGCCGGCGTGGTCTTCACAAATCCGACCTGCGCTCTTTGCACGGCAAAGCATTACGGGACGCTACCCAGCGGAGACGTTGGCATGTCCACGACGAACAGGAACTTTATCGGCAAGGTGGGCAAGGGCAGTCACACGTATCTGGCCAGTCCGATGACCGCTATGGCATCGGCCGTCCGCGGCGTGATCACCGATCCCCGCGAGATTCTCGGGTAAGGAGGAATCACAAATGGCAGAAAACATCCTGCGAGGAAGAGCCTGGGTCTTCGGTGACGACGTCGATACAGACCTGATCTACCACAACAAGTACCTTGGGATCACCGATCCCAAGGAAATGGCCCAGTACTCCTTCGAATACTACCCCGGCAAGGAGAACTTCGCCAAGGAGGCCAAGCCGGGTGACATCGTCGTAGCCGGACAGAATTTCGGCTGCGGTTCGTCCAGGGAACACGCCGTATATTGCCTCAAGGAATTGGGCATTCCCGTGATCCTGGCTGAATCCTACGCGCGCATCTATTACCGCAACGCCGTCAACAATGGATACCCCGTGCTCGTGGTCCCCGACATCACCAAAAAGGTCTCTGACGGCGACGAGCTCGAGGTCAACATGGACACCGGCGAGGTCAAAAACTTGGCCACCGGTGAAACCATGCACGGCGACGCCGTTACAAACCTCGAGAAGGAGATAATGGCCCACGGCGGCCTGATAGAGTATCTCAAGGCACAGGCCGAAAAGAAGCAATAACAGGAGGTGAAAACAGATGGGCAAAACCTTTGCAGAGAAGGTGCTCGGCAAAGCGGCTGGAGAAGACGTGAAAGCGGGCCAGGTAGTCACCGTCGAACCTCATTTTTGCATGAGCCACGACAACGCGGCACCGATCTCCAAGGTCTTCAAGAAGATCGGCGTGAAGAAGGTCTGGAAACCTGACCACCTGGTTTTCATACTTGATCACGCGGTTCCGGCACCAACGGACAAGCACGCCGAAAACCACAAGATCATAAGGGAATTCGTAAAGGAACAGGGCATAAAGCATTTTTATGACGTCAACAGCAAGGGTGGCGTCTGTCATCAGATCATGTGCGAAGAGGGCTTCGCCCTTCCGGGACTCGTAATGGTCGGCAGCGACAGCCACACCTGCACATACGGAGCTTATGGCGCTTTCTCGACGGGAATCGGCAGAAGCGAGATGGCCGCCACCTGGGCTACTGGACAGATCTGGTTCCGCGTTCCCGAATCAATGAAAGTCACCGTCAAGGGATCCTTCAAAAAAGGTGTCACCGCCAAGGACCTGATCCTGAAGATCATCGGCGATATCAAGGCCGACGGCGCCGACTACATGTCCGTCGAATTCCACGGTCCCGGCATAGCCGACATGTCCCTAGCGGAGCGGATGACACTGTGTAACATGGGAATCGAGATGGGAGCCAAAAACGCCGTATGTCCGCCCGATCAAAAAGTGCTGGACGCGATCAGAAACAACGCAAAAACCGACGCATGGGAGGCCATCTGGGCCGATGAAGATGCCGTATACGCCAGTGAACTGGAATATGACCTGGGCGAGCTGGAGCCCTGTGTGGCAAAGCCGCACACGGTCGACAACTACGCGCCCGTCTCCGAGGTCAAGGGTACCGAGATTCACCAGGCTTTCCTAGGCAGCTGCACCAATGCGAGAATCGAAGACCTGCGGGCAGCAGCCGAGATCCTCAAGGGCAAGGAAGTCGCCGTCAGGACAATAGTGATCCCCGCCTCCTGGAGCATCTACAGGCAGGCTATGAAAGAGGGGCTTTTGGACGTTTTCCTCGACGCCGGATGCATCATTAACAATCCCGGTTGCGGTCCCTGCATGGGCAACCATGAAGGCATCCTTGCTCCCGGGGAAGTCTGCATCTCCACGGCGAACAGGAACTTCAAGGGCCGCATGGGCAACAAGGAAAGCTTCATATACCTTGCGAGCCCCTTGACGGTCGCGGCTTCGGCCCTAAAAGGCGCCATCACCGATCCGAGGGAGGTGCTGTAGCCATGAAAGTGACAGGCAAGGTCTGGAAATACGGAGATGACGTCAACACCGACGTCATTTTCCCCGGGAAATATACTTACACCGTTTCGGAACGTTCCGAAATGGGACAATACGCCCTCGAGGACCTGGACCCGGAATTCAACAAAAACGCCAAGCCCGGCGACATAATAGTGGCCGGCAAGAACTGGGGCTGCGGGTCCTCCCGAGAGCAGGCCGTAACGTGCATCAAGGAACGAGGAATAGCGGCCATAGTCGCCAAGGGGTTTGCCAGGATATACTACCGCAACGCGCTGAACGAGGGACTGCCGATCGTGGTCTGCCCGGAAGCCGTGGACGCAATAGAGGCGGGCGACGAGATCTCCATCGATTTCGACAAGGGGGAGATCACTACCCCGAAGGGCACGTTTTCCTTCCCGAAATACCCCGATTTCGTCAAGGGGCTAATCGAGGACGGAGGGCTGATCCCGCACGTGAAAAAATCCCTGGGCCTCGAGTAGAGTGTCCCGGGAAGCTCCCGGCGGCCCTTTTCCGGCCGCCGGGATGC
>DMCT01000045.1:0-431 GCA_003446665.1 Synergistaceae bacterium | reverse complement strand
GACGATTCGGGCTTCGACGTTATGGAAGCAGCAATGATTGTCATGCAGGCCTTGAACCCGCCCATCGACTGGGTTCGCGCCGACATGGGCTGGTGCATGTGGGAGAAATCCTGCAAGGAATATCCCGAAGGCGACCCGAGGCGAAACACCGTCCCTCCTGAAACGATAGAAAAGGTGAAAAACACCGATGCCACGCTCATGGCGGCGATCACGTCCAAATCCGGTGTAAAAGGTTTCAAATCGGCGATACTCCAGCTCCGGCAGATGTTTGACCTTTACATCAACTTCCGTCCAGCCAAGCTTTACCCCGGCATCAGCACGCCCCTGAAGGGCGACCCCAATATAGACATTGTCGTCTTCAGGGAGAACACCGAAGACCTTTACTCCGCCGTAGAGTGGCGACCACTGCCGAAGGAGATGTTCGACCTGCA
>DMCT01000144.1:407-4083 GCA_003446665.1 Synergistaceae bacterium | reverse complement strand
GCCCGCACGAGTTCCCTTGCGGCAAAAAGACCCGCAGGTCCAGCCCCGACTATCACGACATCGTATTCGCGCTTCACCAAACTTTACTCTCCCCTTTTCCAGGAATTTCCCGGTCCATTATACCCTTCCCGCGGAAAGCTGAAGGCTTCAGTAAGCTTTAGCGAGTTTGCGCGAGCCATTTCACGCTAGAAAGAGAACAACCTCAAAAACCAAAGACATCCCGCGTGAAACCTTCCCAGGACGGTGATGACCCTTTTGTGCGTATTTGTAAGAGAGCCGTAAAGCATTTAGGGTTTTTAAAGTCTTCGGTTCAGGTGAAAAACCGAAACCGGAAAATTCAGGAGGTGCGAATGCACAAATGAGTGGTTTGTTCGGTATCTGGGGAGACAACGATGAGATAGCCTTTCATACCATGATGGAAGGTCTGCGGCACAGGGGACTCGATTCGTGCGGAAGCGTTTCGGGCAACAATTTCAGGGTCGGCCACAACAGGCTTGCCATCATGGACCCTGAAAACGGGGACCGTCCCATTTACAACGAGGATGAAACCCTGGCTATGTTGTCGGAAGCGAGGATCTACAACTACCCCTTCCTCTTCGAGGGTTTGTCGAAGAGGCATAGCTTCCGGACACATAACGACAGCGAAGTAATCCTGCACCTTTACGAGGATTTAGGTCCCAAAGCGGTGGAAAAGCTGGACGGCATGTTCGCCCTTTGCATCACTGATGGAAATTCTTTATTCCTGGCGAGGGACCCTCTCGGGATAAAGCCTTTGTACTACGGAAAAGACGGAAGGGGCGTCTTCTATTTCTCTTCCGAGATACAAGGATTCCCCTACCAGGTCGGTGAGATACACGAATTTCCGCCCGGGACCTGGTATCATTCCAAATACGGGTTCAATTCTTATTATGAAATTCCCGAAGTAAAACCCGCCACCGATTGCAACGTAGAAACCCTTGTCACCGAGATCAGAAAGACACTGGAAAAATCAGTAGAAAAGCACCTGTTGAGCGACGTGCCCGTAGGCGTATTCCTTTCTGGAGGTCTGGACAGCAGCATAATAGCGACCCTCGCTGCAAAACATCTTTCCCCGCTGCATTCTTTCACCACAGGGACCCCGGGAAGCCCCGACCTCGAGGCAGCCGAAGAAATGTCGAAACATCTCGGCACTATTCACCATGTCTATGAGCTTACCGCCGATGATATTGCGGACCATCTCCCTATAATCATAGCCAGGCTTGAATCTTTCGACCAGGATCTGGTAAGGGCGTCGGTACCCTGTTACTTCACGTCCATGCTCGCGTCTCAGTATGTAAAGGTAATACTTACCGGCGAAGGCGCCGATGAACTTTTCGCAGGTTACTCTTACTATAAAGAGATAGACAAACCAGAAACACTGGCCCGCGAGCTTAGGATGTCCCTGAATGGCCTTCACGATGTAGGCCTTCAACGTATAGACAGGATGACTTCGTCTCATTCCCTGGAAGGGAGGTCTCCTTTCCTCGACAGTAAAATGATTAACCTGGGGCAAAGGATCCCCCCTGAAGTCAAATTGAAGGGCACTCCACCGATGGAAAAATGGATCCTCAGAAAGGCCTTCGAAAACGAACTCCCCGATAGCATCGTCTGGAGGAAGAAGGAACAGTTCGACGAAGGGAGCGGTGTAATCGGTTTGCTAAAAGGCATAGCGCAAAAAACCTTTCCCGGCGATTCCTGGAAGAAGTTCCGGGATGAAAGGCCGCGGGTTCGTTTGAGATCGGCCGAGGAATGCTTTTACTACAGAATTTTCGAAAGGGTATTCGAGCAGCCTGAGGCGGTGGCCAATATGGTCGCACGATGGAGTGAGCGAGCTCTTTCGATGTGAAAATGCCTTTCAGATTTCTAGGCTTCTCCAGGGTATTGTGCTTACATGATGTAGTGAATGGTATGATATAATACGAATCTGGCAGGAGTACTCCTGCCCTCTTCTTCTGCCTTCTGCCGTCACACAATAAATACACGGAAAGCCCGTGCCAATAACGCGAACGCCTTGAAGGGTCAGGGCTACGTTTCTCGTTTACTCTGGTTCGTTCTGCCTAGTCTTATTGCATGCCACAGAGTGTTTTCGGACTAGATGCCCGCTGTTATCCCTGTCCTTTCAAGTCAGGTGCCCGATTTTGCTACATCGATTCGAGACCTGGGAAGCCCAGAATTACCCTGCTGCAAAGGAGGCGATACTCATCGAAAACTTAATGCTTTTCCTCAAATATTACAACGAACGTATCCTTTTGGAATTTTTACAGCACCTTAAAATAATCGGAGTCAGCATTCCCATATCCATACTGGTAAGCGTGCCCATAGGAATCTACATTTCATCCAGGCCTCGGATAGCTAAGATAGTGATTTACATAGCGGGCATACTGATGACCATACCAAGCCTGGCCCTTTTCGGGATCATGGTGGTCTCCTTCGCCCCATGGGGCTTGGGATTGGGAATGGTCCCGGCCGTTACGGCCATCACCATATATTCGCTCCTTCCTATAACACGGAACACCTATACCGCTTTAAACAGTGTCCCGGCAGGCGTGCTCGAGGCGGCCAAAGGCATGGGTTTCTCGAAACGACAGACCTTGTGGAAAATACGCATTCCCCTGTCTATTCCAGTCATCATGGCGGGTGTGAGAACTTCCGTGGTCCTTGGAGTAAGCGTAGCCACCTTCGCCACCCTTGTCGGAGCGGGCGGCTTGGGATATTTCATCTTCTCTGGCATCAGCCGTTCGAATTTCGCCATGGTCCTGGCAGGTGCCTTACTAGTCTCGGCCCTGGGGATAGGAGTCAACTGGTTTTTCATGCAACTCGAAATATGGCTCACTCCGCGCGGACTGAAAGTAGGAAGGAAGTGAAATGAGAGCATGATCGAATATAAGAACATAACAAAACGCTTTGGAGAGAAGATTGCTGTAAACAACCTAAACATGACACTTGAAAAAGGCACAATAACGATGCTGATAGGCCCTTCGGGTTGCGGAAAGACCACTTCGCTCAAAATGGTCAACCGTCTTGTAGAACCAGACGAGGGCGACATCCTTATAAACGGAGAATCCATTTTCGGCCTGGACCCTGTAAAGCTCAGGCGCAGCATCGGTTACGTAATCCAGGAGATAGGGCTCTTCCCGCACTATTCCGTTTTCGATAACATAGCCACCTTGCCGCGATTGCACAATTGGGACGAGAAAAAGATCAAGGACAGGGTATACGAGGTGCTCGACATGGTGACCCTTGACGAAACCTACGCAGACAAGTATCCCAGCCAGTTGTCGGGAGGAGAAAGGCAAAGGGTGGGACTCGCCCGGGCTTTGGCGGCCGACCCCGAAGTGCTTCTCATGGACGAGCCTTTTGGCGCCATTGACCCTATAAACCGCCTCATCCTGCAGCAGGCCTTCCTGGAAATCCAGGAGGAGATCAAAAAGACCATCGTATTCGTCACCCACGACATAAACGAGGCCATACAGCTGGGAGACAGGATAGCCATCATGAACCAGGGGTCGCTGGTCCAATTCGATACCGTTACGGAGATTTTGGCGAACCCGGCAAACGAATTCGTGGAGAACCTGCTGGGACACGACAGGAACCTGAAAGCCCTTTCGCTGAAAAAAGCCAGAGATTACGTCAAAAAAGAAGGCTACATAACGGTAGG
>DMCT01000144.1:0-237 GCA_003446665.1 Synergistaceae bacterium | reverse complement strand
AAAGAAGGCTACATAACGGTAGGTCCCGATGCCGACAAGGAAGCTATACGCAAGGAACTGGAAGAAAAAGACCTGGTTATTGCGTATATCGTCGATTCCCGGGGACGCCTGAAAGGTCGCTATTACATCGACAAAGCGGCCAGAAAGGTAGACGGCAGATATCCCCTCGTGCGTGAGACCCGGCCTTACCGGGTCGAAAGGACTTCAAGCCTGCCGGAAACATTGTCACCCCTGCTC
>DMCT01000027.1 GCA_003446665.1 Synergistaceae bacterium | reverse complement strand
AGCGGCCGGTATTTATCAAGAGGCCCCCCGAAACGGCATGTTTTCTACCTGCGGCAGGATTTGGCAGCCGGTTTTTTGCCCCGTGTCAAAACGGGAGACACGACGACCCTCCTCAGAGGTTCAGCACCGGTAGACAAGGTTTTTACGTCATCCCTGTCTTTAAGGGCCATGTGAACAATTCTGCGTTCCCAACTGCTCATAGGCTCAAGCCTCACCGCGCGGCCCTTCCTGACAGCTTCACGCGCAGCCGCCGAGGCCAGCTTTTCAAGACTTTCCTGTCTGCGCGACCTGTATCCGTCACTGTCCAACCGCAGGCGGGACCTTCCCCCAGAGCGCAACGACAGGTTGGCCACATACTCAAGAGCCTTCAACGTCTCCCCGTAACGACCTATCACGATGCCTGCGTCATCTCCGCTCAGGTTAACTACTCCATCTTCAGTAAAGTCGGCCTTTACGTCCAGGTCCATCATTCCCAGAAGCTTTTCCAGAAATACTTTCGGGTCAGACTGTTCCCTACCGCCCGACAGCGCTATCCTCACACGCATTTTCCTCCCAAGTATCCCGAAAAGCTTTTTATCCTCACCAAGAACGGTAACATCCACTTCTTCCGGTTCCACAGACCATTTCAAGGCTCCGAGATGGCGGGCTTCGTTCAGGTTTTGAACTTCAGCTATGAATTCCCTGTCTTCCATGGTTTAACACCTTACCTCCTAGCTCTTGACGTCATCCGATTTTTTGGAGGGTTTTTCCTTGTATAACGAGGGTTTTTCCTGCATTTCAATCTCTGTCTTATGCTTTATGCGCCACTGCTGAGCCACACCGATAAGGGAGGAGACACCCCAGTACAGCAACACCCCTCCTGGAAGGCTCAGGCATATGAAGGTCAAAAAGACCGGCATAAACCAGTTCATGAACTGCATCTGCGGATTGCTCCCTGCGCTGAGTTGTTGCTGATACCATGTCAAAAAGGCGATGAATAAAAGCAAAAGGAGATTACCCAGATAGGTGGAGATGTTCAAAAGTCCTGCCGGATTCGACATCAACGCCGAAAAGACGGTCCCGATACCGACAGGGTCGCCCATAGCGCCTAGGGCTGCGGCCATGGTGGACAATACAGAACCTTCGAGGCTTATGCCGATAAAGGTTGCTCCACCTATGTCGAGGTTCAGCAGGACACGAAAAAGCAGGATCAGAATAGGCAGCTGTACAATAAGAGGCAGGCAGCCTGCCGCGGGGTTTACGTTGTTTTCCTTGTACAGGCGCATGATCTCCCTGTTTAGCGTTTCCTTGTCTCCCGCATATTTTTCCTGCAGCGCCTTAAGCCTCGGCTGCAGTTTCTGCATCCTCTGCATGCTCACCATCTGCTTGTGGGACAACGGATGCAGGAGTATGCGTATGAATACGGTCAAAATAATTATCGCAAGACCGTATGAATGGGTTATGGAATACAGACTGTTGAGAACGAGCACCAGAAAATCGCTCGCCGCTTGCCATATAGTACCCAAGGTTCTCACCTTCCTTGGCAGATTTTCGTGGAACAGGCAGCCCTGCGCCCGAAAAGGCGAAACTCTTCGGGCACTGGATCATACCCGCCCGGGTGCCAGGGACCACATTTCGCAATCCTCACAAGACCGAGCAGGACGCCTTTCGACACGCCGAAACGTTTTATGCTTTCCAACGTATATTGGGAACATGTAGGATAAAACCTGCAGTTTTTCCCCAGAAAGGGAGAAACCATAAATTGGTAGCCCCTTATCGCCATACAAAAAATCCTAGCCGGCATTTTCATCGGCCGAGATCCTCCCGTCGATATCCCAATCCGGGCCCGGCCAGTCTTCGTTCAGAAGTCCAGCACGAAACATCAGACTCGAGATATCCTGGTAGGCTTTGCGAGCTGAAACCCCGAGGGCTTCGGTTCTGGGAGTACATACGACCCAGTACCCGTCCCTCAACCAGGGTAAAAGACGCCTGAAGGATTCTTTAAGAATCCTGCGCCCCCTGCTTCTTTTCGGGGAATTCCCCTGCCTCTTTCCGACTGCGACACCGAGCTGCGTCGTCCCGTCGGGAGACGCTATAAACAGCAACCGCACCAACTCGCCTCTGATCCGGCGGCCGGTGCGGAACAAGTAATCGAACTGCCACGCTTTTTTGAGGCGTACCCCTTTGGGATACCGAAAACGGTGTACGGTCATACGGCGAGTCGCTTCCTGCCCTTGTTTCTCCTGTTTTTCAAAATCCTCCGACCACTTGCGGATTTTGAGCGGCTCAGAAAACCGAGACGTCTTTTTCTGCGTTTAGTATGTGGCTGAAAAGTCTGTTTCACTCCGACCCACCTCCATTTCCTTCCTTGAGGCCACAACGAATTTACTGGCCCGCGGCCAGCTCGGATACTATAGCATAGCCTTTATTGCCGGGCAACCAAAACCCTGCTGATCGCACAGGCTTTTATTTTAAGATCAGGAGCATGTCCTGGACTTTTTTATCGTCCCCAGGGCCTTGACCCATAAAAAAAGGACAAGCAAAAAAGCCAAAAAAACGCCAACATCAGTATTGGTCAACAACAAGAGATTATAACTTCCATGAGCTATGACTGGAAGAGCGAGAATCGGCAGAAGGCGCGTCGGTGCGCCTTCGGTCTGCTTCTGCCTTGCCGCTTCGTAGCCCATGAAAAGCCCGCACAAGCCGTGCAGAGGAACCGACAAAAGAGCCCTCCACCCGGCTATAGCCCACGGGTTTATGGAGCCGACTATATACATTACGTTTTCGAGGGTAGCGAAACCCAGGGCCACTCCCGTTCCGTAAACAACCCCGTCGTAACACTCGTCGCAGGCCGGATGAAGTATGTATTTTTTCAGGGCCAGCCATTTTAAGCCCTCTTCTATGAGTGCGATCCCCAAAAAAGGGTACAGAAGTGGAGAAAGTAAAAAAAGGAACGGACCTGCAAGTGCCTCCGCAAAACCTGCCGGAAAAACGAACAGCGCGCCCCTGAAAAACGAGGAGAAAACGAGACTCAATGGTTCGGGATCCAGGACGTCCTTGTGATAGAACCACATCAAAAGGAGCACACCCGGAGCGGTCGCCATTGCCAGTACCCAGCCAATAGAGACGTCCAACATTTTCACATCCTCGACTCGACAGCTCTTTTCCGTTATTCGCGTCCGATTCCAATTCAGCAGACATTATAGTATACTGTGCTCTTGTTGCAGCTTTTTTCACACCCGTGGTAGAATGAGGCCTGCTGTGGAAGGGGGTGACGTATGTGGCGAACACGAAATCTGCTGCGAAAAAATTGCGGGTTGCCGAAAGAAACAGAATGTACAACAAGTTTTGGACGACCCGTTGCAAAACCACGTCAAAAAAGGTTCTGGAAGCCGTTGCAGCCAAAGACCCGGATCTGGCCGTCAAGAGACTGAACGAGGCGCAGGCCGTTTTTGACAAGGCTGTAGTTAAAGGGGTCATTCACAAGAACAAGGCCGCGCGGAGTAAATCCCGCCTTACGAAAGCGGTAAAAAGCCTTTTCCCGCGTCCTGAAACGGAAAACGCGTCTAACTGACGCGACATCCTCTTCCTACAAGGGAATTATCACAGCCGGGCCTGCACTTTCGCGGCCCGGCGTTTTGTATCCGCCGCAAGGAGCCTCAAGGCGGCAATCTCCACATGGTCCCAGACATCGGCGCTTGAGGTTTTCGCCAAAAAAGCTGTTTTTACCATGTCCTGCACAAAGCGTGACAAACCTTCGGCCGAAAACCTCGATGCCGCGGCGTTCGCCTGTTTTACCTGGTAAGGTTTCGCCCCCATGTTCATTACCAGCTTTTTTCCCTTTTGCTGTCCATACCTGGCAAGATACATGGAATAACGCATCCTCTTGTGGAGTGCGCTTATAACCCTCAGAGGTTCTTCCTTGTCCCTCATACGGCTCAAAGACGAAAGCACGTCTTCGATGTCCCCATGACACAGGCCATCCAGAAGCTTCAAGAGGAGTTTCCCGCCTTCGTCCAGGCACAATTTCCGTACCAGTTCTTCGGTAACACCTGCCTCACCGGCGGCCTGCTCGAGCTTTTCCATTTCTTTTCTGAGTTCTTCGGGGTCTTCTACCCATTCGGCCAGAAGCCGCATGGCCTCAGTCGTCCACCTTGCTGCCCCACCGCGCGAAGTCTGCTTCTGCATCCAGGCTACTCGCGCATCCGTCCACGGGGGGATTTTTTCGGCTTTGCGCACTTCCAGTTTTCTCAAAAGTTCCCTGGGAAGATACCTGGAAGGATCTTCGCTATACAAGAGAATGCAAAGCGTATCTCTTTTCCTGGAAGGTTCTGCGAGAGAAACCAGATCCGCATCCAGGGTTCCCATTGTCTCGGCCGATTCTGCAACAATGATTCTGCGATCTTCGAAAAGACCCCCGCTACGACCGTCGACAAGAAGTTCCACCCAGGACTTCCCATCGAAACTGCCGGCCAGGACATAGCCCTCACGCTCGTATTCCCTTATGATTTCTTCAAGCAACCTCCTCTGGGAAGAGCCCGCGGCATTCACCACCAAAAGGTTCACCATGACCGCTAGTTTCTCACCACCACGTTCACCAGCTTGCCCGGTACAGTTATCACCTTCACCACATCCTTGCCGTCAAGGCGCCTTTTCGTCGCCGGGTCTGCCAGGATTCTTTCCCTCATTTCGTCGGGGGAGATATCAGCGGGCATTTTAAACTCCTGCCTGACTTTCCCGTTAACCTGAAGGACGACGGTCATCTCGTCCTCGACGAGAGCCGACTCGTCGGGAGACGGCCAGTTCTCCGAAGAAACAAAACCTTCGTTGCCCAACATATCCCATAGTTCTTCGCTGATATGAGGAGCTATCGGGGTCAGGCACACAATCAGCGTCTGGACTCCTTCCCTGAAGACGCTCCAGTCTTTTTCGTTTTCAGGACTGAAGTTCGACAGGGCGTTTGAAAGTTCCATGAGACGAGCTACTGCGGTGTTGAACTGCCGCTCTTCTTCAATGTCACGGGTCACCCTTTGTATCGTGGAGTGAATGATACGTTTCAGGTCCCTCGTATGGGGTTTTTGGAGATTTTCCATAGAACAGGGCACGCGCGGAGCCTTCCTCAGGTCGCCGAGATGCTCTTCCACCAGTCTCCAGACCCTGTGCAGAAAACGGTGCGCCCCCTCTACGCCCTGATCAGACCAGTCCAGGTCCTTTTCGGGAGGAGACGCAAAAAGTATGAAAAGCCTGGCAGTATCAGCGCCATATGTATTGATTATTTCATCGGGATCGACGACGTTTCCTTTCGACTTCGACATTTTTGCTCCATCTTTTATGACCATGCCCTGGGTCAACAGGTTGGTAAAAGGTTCCCTGACTTCGACAAGGCCGAGGTCTGCCAGGAATTTCGTAAAAAACCTGGCGTATATCAGGTGGAGGCAGGCGTGCTCTATCCCTCCTATATATTGATCCACGGGCATCCAGTACGCGGCGTCCTCTTTCCTGAAGGGACCTTCCTGGGTCCAGGGAGATGTAAATCTGAGAAAATACCAGGATGAGCAAATGAACGTGTCCATGGTGTCGGTCTCGCGCCTGGCGGGTCCGCCGCAAGAAGGACACGTAGTGGCTATCCATTCCTCGACCTCGTCGAGTGGATTCCCTCCTTTTTTCATTTTTACATCAATTGGAAGTTCCACGGGAAGATCTTTTTCGGGAATTGGTACCACGCCGCAAGATTCGCAATAGACGACGGGAATGGGAGCACCCCAATAGCGCTGACGCGATATCAGCCAGTCCCTGAGGCGATAATTTACCTCCCTTTTACCCCAGCCGTTTTCCTCGAACCAGATCGCCATCCGCGAAAGGGCATCCCTTGTAGGCAGGCCGTCGAACTGGCCGGAATTGCACTGGATGCCGTCCTGTTCGTAGGCCGCATCCATGGTGTCTCCGTCAAGCGACGTTCCGTCGGGAGGATTAATCACAACCCTTACGGGAATACCGTAGGTTCTGGCAAATTCGAAGTCTCTTTGGTCGTGGGCCGGGACGCCCATTATCGCGCCTGTCCCGTATTCCATAAGGATATAGTTGGCGACCCAGATCGGCACACGCTCTCCCGTCACAGGGTGTACCGCCGAAAGGCCCGTATCCACGCCCCGCTTCGCCGTTCCGGCAATGGTTCGTTCCGATTCGTTGGCCTGAGCGCACTCTGCCGCGAAATTCCTGATCTTTTCTCCGTTTTCCGAAAGAGACGCCAGTTCCAGAACCGCTGGATGCTCAGGGGCCAATGCCAGAAAGGTGACGCCATAGATGGTGTCGATTCGAGTGGTGAAGGTTTCAATCGAAATGTCGTGCCCTTCCACGCAAAACGAAAGCCTTACGCCCTCGGAGCGGCCGATCCAGTTGCGTTGCATCAGTTTTACCCTTTCGGGCCAACCCGGAAGATCGTCCAGGGAGTCGAGCAACTCCTGTGCATAATCTGTAATCCGCAAAAACCATTGTTCGAGGTTTCTCTTGATAACGCTTGTGCCGCAACGCCAGCAGTGTCCTTCGTTTATGACCTGTTCATTGGCGAGAACGGTTTTGCAGCTTTCGCACCAGTTGACCGGCGCTTTTTTCCTGTAGGCAAGTCCCTTGTGATAGAACTGGAGGAAAAGCCATTGGGTCCATCGATAATAATCGGGGTTGCAGGTCTCGACCCTCCGCCGCCAGTCGTAACTGCAGCCCATACGCTTGAGTTGCGTGGTCATGTGCTCGATGTTGTCCCAGGTCCACTTGTTGGGATGGGTACCGTACTTTATCGCTGCGTTTTCCGCCGGAAGGCCAAAGGCGTCGTATCCCATCGGGTGAAGCACGTTAAAACCTTTCATGCGCAGGAAACGGGCCAACATGTCGCCGATGGAATAGTTCCTTAGGTGCCCCATGTGCAAGGCTCCGCTGGGATAGGGGAACATTTCCAGACAATAGAACTTTTGTAAAGACGGGTCTGCCTCGACGTTGAAAACACCATGCTCTTCCCAATATTGCTGCCATTTTTTCTCTATGGCGTCGAATGCATAAGCCATTCTGAATCCTCCCTGTCCGGCACATGAGTGCGCCAAGTGCGCTGAATCGGGACTTATTATATCCATACGCCTGATGCAAGGCAAAAAACGGGCGGAGATGTTTCCTCCGCCCGTTTTTAACTTGCCTCATCGGCTTACTGTTTTTCTCCGATATCCTTTGCCGTGAAGGCCTTCAATATTTCGATGGGAATAGGGAATACCGTAGTGGAGTTGTTTTCCGCCGCTATTTCCCTGAGCGTCTGCAAATACCGAAGCTGAATGGTTATCGTTGAAGCTTCCATCATTCGCGCCGCTTCCGTCAATTTCTCGGCCGCCTGCAGTTCTCCTTCGGCGGCGATGATCTTGGCGCGCCTCTCCCGCTCCGCCTCGGCCTGACGTGCCATCGCGCGTTTCATCCCTTCAGGCAGCTCCAGCTCCTTTACTTCGACGGCGCTCACCTTGATACCCCAGGGATCGGTACGCTCGTCGATTATCTGCTGCAGTTCCAGGTTAATCTTGTCCCTGGCGGACAGGACCTCGTCCAGTTCCGCCCTTCCGACCACGGACCTGAGCGTGGTCTGCGAAAGCTGGCTCGTGGCCATGATATAGTTTTCCACCTCGATTATCGACTTCGCCGGATCCAGGACCCTGAAATAGACGACGGCATTCACCTTGACGGGCACATTGTCACGGGTAATGACTTCCTGGTAAGGGACATCAAGGGTAACCACCCTCAAGTCCACCCTGTACAACTTGTCGATGAAAGGAATGATGATGACCAGCCCGGGCCCCTTTACGCTTACGAAACGGCCAAGCCGAAATACCACTCCCCGCTGGTATTCGGGAACGATACGCAGGGCAGTGGCAAGGATTATCACCAATATAAGCAGGCCGCCGACGTACCCCCCCATGCTGAAAAGGGCGTTCAAGAGTTCTCCGATCATGAGTTTTCACCTTCTCCCGTTTTTTCTTCTTCAACGGGGACGACGTGAAGTGTCAGCCCCTCGCTCTTTACAACCTTCACCCTGCGACCTCTGGAGATCGTTTCTTCGGTTCCGCTCACCGCCCGCCATATCTCTCCATGGCAACTGACGGATCCTTCCGGGGACAGGTCGGAAACAACCACTCCTTCAAGGCCGGTCATCCCCTCGCTTCCGGAAACAGCCTTTCGGCCGAAGGACCTCCACACCGCATAAGCCGCCAAAAGGAAAAAGGCCGTAATCACCACCACGGCGCCGATCAGGAAACTGTACGACATGTGGAGCAACTCACCTCCAGGGGCCCTGTAAATAATCAGGCCTCCAAACACAAGCGCGGCAGCTCCGAAAAGGCTGAGAACCCCGACGCCTCCTACTACCAGATCGAGAATCATGACTGCAATACCAGCAACAAGCAGGATGACACCCGCCATGTTCACCGGGAGCATGCGCAAACCGTATGCTCCCAGAAGAACGAGGACGGCTCCGGATACCCCCATCACGAAACCACCCGGCGAAAGTACTTCGAAAATAATGGCGTAAATGCCCACCACGAGCAGAAGGTAGGCGATATCTGGGCGGGAGATGAAATGAAGTATCCTGAGCCGGGCACTCATTTCGTACCTGCGGACTTCGAAAGTATCGAGATCGAGGCGCACCTCTTCGCCCGACGCCAGAGTGACCGTTCTTCCCGAAAGGGCCTGGAGCAACGTCTCGAGATCGGCGGCCACTATGTCGACCACGCCGGCATCAAGAGCCTCATTGGCCGTATAGGAAGCGCTGTCGGTAACCATTCTCTCGCAGGCCCTCGTGTTTCTGCCCCTTTGTTCGGCGAGAGAGCGGATCTGGGCAGCAAAATCACTGGTCACCTTTTTTGCCATCTCATCGTCGGGTATGTCGCCGCCTCCCGCCGTTACGGGATGGGCCGCTCCAATATTAGTACCCGGAGCCATTGCCGCAACGTGGGACGACAAGACTATAAAAGCCCCGGCCGAAGCCGCCCTTGCCCCCGATGGCCATACCCAGACGACCACCGGGACCGGTGAATCGAGAATCGACTGGTACATGGACCGCATGGAAGAGGCCAACCCGCCCGGCGTATCGATATCAAGCACTATCAGCTCCGCACCGAGCCTTTCCGCTTCGGCGAAAATTTCGCCAAGGTGGTCTTCCATGGCGATGCCGACGACACCCTCCAAAGATGCGCGCAATACGATCGTCCCCGCTTCATCCTTTGCAGCCGCTTCAGCCAGTCCAAAAGAGGAGGCTGAAAACAGGGCGGTCAAAAGGACGTAAAAAAGAAGTCTTTTCCTTACCGGGCTCATATCCCCATCACCTTCAAGGCCTCCGCCAGGGTAGACACGGCATGTACCTCCATTCCCTCGGGAAACTCTTCTTCCTCTTTCCCGCTCAACAGGACATGCCGGAAACCCAACCTTTTCGCCTCGCGCACACGGAGGGACGTCCGCGGGACGGGCCGTACTTCTCCAGCCAGGCCTATTTCACCAATGCAACAGCAATCTTGCAGGAGGGGCTTGTCCTTCACGGCCGACGCCACGGAAAGGCACAAGGCCAGGTCGGCATGAGGTCCCTTTATCGAAAGCCCCCCTGCCACGTTGACATAGACGTCCATCGAAGCCATCCCCAGGCCGCAACGGCGCTCCAAAACGGCAAGCATCAGGTCGAGCCTGCCGTTTTCGAAGCCCCTGCCTGTCCGTCTGGGATAAGGATACGGCGTCGAAGAAGTCAGGGCCTGAACTTCGGCGACAAAGGGACGGGACCCTTCGAGGGTCACCGTCATGGCCACCCCGGGGATAGCCTGGTCGATGCCGGACCAATACAACCTGCTTGGATCCGCCACGGGGAAAAGTCCTTTTTCTTTCATCTCGAATATTCCCACCTCGTCGGTAGCTCCAAAACGGTTTTTTACGGCCCTGAGCATGCGATAAGCGGAAATATTTTCCCCCGAAAAGACCAGGACCGCGTCCACCATGTGCTCCAGCAACTTCGGCCCCGCGATGAGCCCTTCCTTGTTGATATGCCCCACCAGCACCACAGGCACATTCCCGCCTTTGGCCAGATCCACGGCCCTGAGTGCAACGGCCCGCACCTGTGAAGGCGTTCCTGGATATCCAGGCAGATCCTTAGCGCTTAAAGCCTGTACACTATCAAGGACGACGAGGTCGCTTTCGGCCGCCTCGCCTGAAAGCAAATCGTCCACTGCATTGCCCGCTGCTATCATCAGGTTGCCACTTACGGCACCCAGTCTTCGGGCCCTCAAGGCCACCTGTGACAATGATTCCTCCCCGGAGATGTAAAGCACCTTGTTGCCCGCGGCCGCCATGCGTCCGCAGGCCTGCAGAAGCAAGGTGGACTTGCCTATTCCCGGTTCGCCGGCGATCAGGACCACCGAAGATTCAACCCACCCGCCTCCAAGCACCCGATCGAGCTCGTTCAGGCCCGATGGAAGACGTTCAGGGGCTTTTACGCCGTCAACGGCAACGGGAGCGGAGATGATATCCGTCCACCCCTTGTCCTTTCCTATTTCGTCGTTTACTCCCTCGAGGCTCCCCCAGCTACCGCAAGAGGGACATTTTCCGGACCAGGCCGATGCGATGAAACCACATTCAAGGCACTGGTATTTTTGACCTTTTACTCTTGGCATTCTCAACCCTGCCTTTTTATCCTCTCTCAAGGTCCTGTTTACCTGTTTCCATCGTTCAAGCACATTGTAACAGGCATCACCACCCGGTGTCGAGCAATTTTTAAAAATCAGAAACCACAAAACCTGCCCTCAAAAGGGCAAAGAATTACAGCCTTGAATGTATATGGTACAGTCTACATCGTTACCGGAGGGGTTCTCATGGGACTTTTTTTCCTTTTTGCATCCATTATGGTAGCATTTTTCGTCATTCTCGGTTTACGTCTGGGCCGCTATGTTTCCGGCGACAGGGACTACTCACTGGCAGGTAGGAAGGCCTCTGCAGTCTCTGTTTCCGGTGTGCTTTTAGGTGCTCTCGTAGGCGGCGCGTCCACGGTCGGGACGGTCGAAATGGCTTACGAATGGGGCCTGGCCGCATGGTGGTTTACCCTTGGCGGCGGCATCGGATGTCTGGTGCTGGGGCTTTGGTTTGCCGTGCCCCTGCGCTCCGCCGGGGTGGAGACGATTCCGGGTTTTTTGACAAAGGCATACGGTCGCCGTACCGGCTCGACGGCGATGTGGGCATCCACCATCGGAACGTTCTTGTCCGTAGTCGCCCAGTTTTTGGCGGGCGGGGCGCTTTTGGGACGTTTTTTGCCCGGCCCGGCCTGGATTACGCCACTTGTTTTTTCTTTTTTTGTTCTGGCCTTTCTCTTCAGCGGCGGTCTTAAAGGCTACAGTTCGCTTGGTGTGCTGAAAATATTTCTCCTTTACGGTGTCCTGACAGTCTGCGGCCTCGCAACCCTGAAAAATGGACATACTCCCTCTGCTCTTTTCGCCGACCTTCCTTCATATCCTTTTTTCAGTCTCTTCGGAAAAGGCTTGGCCAAGGGGCTGAACGCCGGTGTCTCACTCATCATAGGCATATTGTGTACACAAATCTACATACAGGCCGTCTTTTCTGCGTCAAGTCCGGAGACGGCACGAAAGGGCGCGCTCGTTTCCGCGGTGTTGATGCCGCCTCTCGGCCTTCTGGGGGTTTTGATCGGACTCGGACTTCGCCATTCCGGGGTACAGATAAAGTCCTCCGAGGCCTTGTCCTATTTCATAGAAAACAGCTTCCATCCCGTTTTGGGAGGCGTACTTTGGGGCGGAATCCTGGTTACCGTTATCGGCACCGCGGCGGGCCTTTCTCTGGGGATCGCCACAAATCTCGTCTATGACTGCTATGTCCCCTACAAGAAATCAGCCTGCGGCAAAAGGCATCTTCTTTTTGCCAGCCGTGCGGCTGTGACTTTCACGGTCTTTCTAGCGGCACTGACGACCTTGCTCGGCATGGATTCCCTGATTCTTGAATGGAGCTACCTCAGCATGGGACTTAGGGGGGCCGGGACGTTTTTCCCGCTTGTCGTCGGGATAATGCTTCCTTCCAGGCTTTCTTCAGGGTGGGCTTTCGCCGCAAGCCTAACAGGGCTTACCGTTACCGTCCTCAGCCCTCTGACCGGGGCCATAACAGAACCGTTGTTCGCAGGTCTTTTTGCATCCGGAGCCATAACCGTCCTCGGTATATTGAAGGGGCTGCGCCAAATATGACCCCGCCCCTTTTGAGGAAGCTTGCCCGAAATTTTGCTAGCGCTTGTAGCCGATGATATCTCTGAGAAGGCGTTTTCTGTCTTCGACGTCTTTTTCTGTTTCCACGCCCTTGGGGATAAAACCGTCGACAACACCCGCCACGCCTCGTCCCTGCGAGGTCTCTGCCACTATTACCTGCAAGGGGTTTGCCGTTGCGGCAAAGATACGACAGACCTCTTGCACGGACTTTATCCTGTCCATGACATTTATCGGGTAGCCGTTCCTCAGCAATATGACAAAGACATGACCTGCCGCTATCCTTTTCGCGGTCTCAACAGCAGCATCTATAAGGTCTTTCGAATTACCTTCCTTTCTGATCAGACAAACGCCGGAAGCCTCGCAAAAGGCTATCCCGAACTCGAGCGAAGGCGACGCCGTCGTGAGGGCTTCGTAAAGGTCCTCCACCGTCTTTATGAAGTGACTTTGCCCGATAATGATGTTGCAATCTTGCGGGATAACCGCCTCGACTACGTCCCATTTTTCGATTTTCGCCATTTTTCCACACCTCCGATAAAGATTTACCAGTTTTCCCCTCAACAAAGGCCTTCTTTATTTTTTTCGACGGGAACCAATCCTCTTCCCTTTTCGGGAGCGTGTCGGGAAAACATCAGATCCTGGACGAAACTCTGGTCGAGAAGGTATTCCGGCAGCTTTCTGAAACCTCCCTCCGAAGCCGGAGGCAGGATGATATCGGCCTTTTGCTTCAACATTGGGGGCGCGTCTTCCATCGATACGGCTATGTCAGCCCGATCGAGAAGCTCACAGTCGTTCAGGTGGTCACCCACGGCGACCACCACCCGCGGCCGGTGCTTCAGGCTCCCAAGGTACCAGTCCAGGGCCGAACCTTTCGAGACGCCCTGCGGCAAAATATCCAGGAAAGACTCCCCGGCCATGGTGATCGTGGCAAGTCCTTCGAGAACCTTTTCGAGGGCGCGTCTGGCTTTTTCTACCTCCGGGGGCGGCCCATACACGATTCCCCTGAAATATTCCCCTTCCACACCAGGAGAAAGCAGTTCTTCCTTTACGGGGACGCCGATAGAGCGGAAATATTCTGCGACCTTGACATCTTCGGGCCTGCAGTACACCAGCTCGTCACCGAATAGTTGCAACATCACCGGCATGTCCCAGATTCGCTCCAGGGCCAAAGAAAGCACGTCTCCCGATAATTTGGACTCGGTGAAGACGACGCCATTTTCTATTCCCATTACACGCGCTCCGTCGTAGACGATGGCGGGACTAAGGGCCTTTATAGTGAGCGCATGAGGCACTGCCGCAGCCAGAATACGCCCCGTGGCGACGTGCATGGTCCAACCTTTTGCCCTGAGGAGCCCACAGCTTTTTACCACCTCTTCGGGTATCCGGTCCCTGTGGGCCAGGGTCCCGTCAATATCGGTAACGATAATTTTCTCCTTCAGGCCGATCACCCCTTCTTTGCGAAGATCCTTTTAACAGTATACCTCACGGCTTTGTCTAGTAAATTCGGACGGCTCTTTCCCATTCCCGAAATACCGGGAACTATGATAATATTGTTTCAACTTCGAGTTATTTCAGGAGGTGTGGGGTGTGAAAAGAGTTTGCGTTCTGGGTGTTTTTCTTGTCATGTTTGTTTCTTTTCTCGCAGGTCCTGCTTTTGCCGCCGATGCCGTAAAAATAGGCTACCTGGCGGCACTTACGGGAGACTGGGCGGCCTATGGGCAGACGGAACTGAAATCGGCGCAACTTGCGGTGGAGGAAATTAACTCAGCGGGTGGCGTTAATGGAATGAAAATCGAGCTTGTCCCCTATGACTTCAGGACCCGCGCGGAAGACGCCGTCAACGCGGTGAGGAGGATGATCGAGGAAGACAAGGTATCTGCGATCGTCGGCGCCAACGGAAGCGGTATAAACATAGCCACTGCTGCCGTTGTCAACAAGGCAGGAGTTTCACAGATAGGAACGGTCTCTACCAACCCCTACGTTACCATGGACGAAAGCGGCAAGGTAAGGCCCTATTCGTTCAGGATCTGTTTCACCGACCCCTACCAGGGCAAGCTTATAGCCTACTTCTCGGCCAGGGAACTGGGCAGGCTGAAAGCAGCCATTCTTTACGACGTCGGTAACGATTACTCCCAGGGACTCAGGGAATTCTTTATGAAAAGCTACGGCAACTACGGCGGAAAGGTCGTGGCGGATTTGGGCTTCAGGGGCGGCCAGGACGTGGACTTCCGTGCACAGCTGACGGAAATACGCAAAAGCGGAGCCGACGTTTTGGTTCTTCCCAACATGGGCAAGGAAATGGCCCTTATCATGAAGCAGGCCCGGGAACTCGGCATGGATGAGATAGTCTTCGTCGGGGGGGACGGCTACGGTGAATTCATGTGGGAGATCGCGGGCGATGCGATGGAAAACTCCTACTGGATCAACCACGTGGCTCCGGAAGACCCTGCCATGCAGCCCTTCTTTGCCTCTTACAGGGAAAAATACAACGACGAGTGCAAGGAGTTCGTCAACGGGATCCTGGCCTATGACGCCATGTACCTGGTGGCCGACGCAATCAAACGGGCTAACAGCACTGACCCGAAAGCAATAAGGGACGCGCTCGAGAAAACGGAGAATCTTGAGTTGCACCACGCCGTCATCACCATGGACGAGTTCCACAATCCGAAGGACAAAGACGGTGTAGTCCTGGTCGCCAAAGACGGACGGGGACAGTTCTTCAAGAAGATCAAGCCCGAATAGGGGACTCGACTGTTCCAGGGTATATCCGAAAAACCCGTGCGGGCGCGTTCTCTGCGCCCGCCTTTTTCTGAAAGCGAGGTGTCCTTAGTTTGGAGACTGTCCTGCAACAGGTGATAAACGGCCTTTCACTCGGATCTGTATATGCCCTCATAGCTGTAGGGTACTCCCTTGTATATTCGATTCTTCTTTTTTCAAACTTCGCTCACGGCGGCTTTTTGGTCATAGGAGGGTACATCTGTTATTTCATTTTAAGGTCAATTGGCGGCGGGATATGGATCGCAAGTCTGGCCGCCCTCATAGGCGCCGGCTTTTGCGCGGTGCTCACGGAAAAACTGGCTTACAAACCCATTCGTGAGCGCACGAACGTGACACTCTACCTCCTGATAGCATCCATGGGTATGAGCATCGTGATAGAAAACATATTCGTTATCATAGCCGGAGGAAGGTTTCGTGCCCTGCCACCGGTCATACCGACGCAGCCGGTATCGCTTTTCGGCATAGCGACAACAAGCATGTTCGACATTCTATCCCTGGTAACGGCCGTCGTTTTCCTCTCCGGACTTCAGATTTTCTTGACAAGGACCAAGTGGGGCCTGGCCATTCGTGCCGCAGCCTATGATTTGAAGGTAGCGGGCCTGATGGGTGTCAACGTGAACCGACTCATTTCGATAGTCTTTTTTACCGCCGGCCTGCTCGCTGCCGTGGGAGGAATATTCCTTTCGGTACGCTATACCCTCTACCCCCAACTCGGCCTTATCACCATAAAGGCCTTCGTAGCCGCCGTCATAGGCGGACTTGGCTCTCTTCCCGGGGCTGTCGTGGGAAGTCTGATCCTCGGCCTCGCCGAAATGCTCACCGCTGGATTCATTTCGAGCCAGATGCGGGACCTGGTGGTCTTTTTGCTTTTGGTCATAACCTTGCTGATCCGGCCAACAGGACTTTTCGGCAAAGACGTCAAGGAAAAGGTCTAGAAGGGAGAAGAACCCATGTTCAGCGGATACACTGAAGGCATAATCATCCTGCTTTGCGTAAATTCCATAGCTGCTATGGGAGTTTCTCTTTTGACGGGTTTTACAGGAATATTCACGTTGGGGCACGCGGGCTACATGGCCCTGGGTGCCTATATCTCTTCCCTGTTGATTATGAAGGCCGGCATACCATGGCTGGCAGGCATTTTCCTGGGAGGGACGGGGGCGATGCTTGTGGCGTGGCTCGTGGGCATCCCCACCCTGAAGCTTATGGGAGACTACTACGCCATTGCCTCCATTGGACTTGGTGAAGCAATCAGGCTCATTCTTGAAAACTGGCAGTCGGTGACCAGGGGGGCCCGGGGAGTGCCGGGTATACCACCTTACACGACGTTGCCAGTGGCCCTGGCTTTTTTCCTGGTGATGGCCTTCGCCATGTTCTGCCTGATCAACAGTCGTTACGGGCGAGCATTCAAGGCTTGCCGTGACGACTATCTGGCTGCTTCCCTGCTCGGGTTCAACACGGCGAAGTTAAGGGTTTTGAGCCTTGCCATATCAGGTTTTTATTGCGGCGTCGCCGGAGCTCTTCTTGCAGGTTTTCTTTCTTTCATACAACCGATCATGTTCGACATGATCAAAAGCACGGAGCTTACTTCCGTCGTGGTGTTCGGCGGGCTGGGATCGATGAGCGGCACCCTTATAGGCACAGGCATCATCACCCTGGTAACAGAACTTTTCAGGCCCATTTCCCAGTACCGTATGCTGATATACGGCGCCGTGATAGTCATCATAATGATCTTCAGGCCCGAAGGCATCATGGGACAAAAAGAGCTCGGCAAAACCTTCTTCAGGAACTTGACCAGACGGTTGAAACCTGCAGACAAACGGCACGGGGGAGGCGTTAAACGATGACGCCGATCCTGGAAGTCTCCGGAGTAAACAAGTTTTTTGGCGGAGTCCACGCCGTAGCCGATATGGATTTCGTACTCGAGAAAGGTATGCTGGCCGGCCTCATAGGTCCAAACGGTGCGGGAAAGACAACGGTTTTCAACCTGATCACCGGTATCTACCCACTCGACACCGGGCACATCTCTTTCAAGGGCGAGGACATTTCCAGTCTCAAATCCTACGAGGTCATAGGGAGGGGAATCGCCAGAACGTTCCAGAACCTCAGGCTTTTTCAGCGTTCTTCGGCGCTGGAGAACGTCATGACGGCCTGTCAGCAGCATCACCACTACAGCTTTCTGGAAGCAGTAACCCACCTTGGTCGATGGAAAAAGACCGAAACCGACATTCGCCTCAGGAGCATGGAACTGCTCGATCGCGTCGGCCTTGCCGACAGGGCGTACCAGGCGGCGGGAACGCTGCCCTACGGATACCAGCGGCGTCTCGAGATAGCCCGCGCTCTTGCCCTTGAGCCGGAATTGCTTTTGCTCGACGAGCCTGCCGCAGGAATGAACCCTGAAGAAGTAATGGAACTCAACGAGCTCATAAAGGAAATTCACAGGGATTTCAAGCTAACCATACTTGTCATAGAACACCACATGGAACTGGTGATGGAAATTTGTCCTTACGTGATCTGCATGAACTTCGGCGCAAAAATAGCCGAAGGAAATCCAGAGACCATACAGAATCACCCCGAGGTCCTGCGGGCATACCTGGGAGAGGAGGTGCCTGAGGCATGACGACATCAGCCCCCCTTCTGGAAGTCAGCAACCTTTCGGTCAAATATGGTGCCATACAAGCCCTCCATGACGTAAGCATTTCGGTATACAAGAAAGAAATAGTAAGCGTAATAGGGGCTAACGGCGCCGGCAAGTCTACCTTGATGAACGCCATCATGGGCCTGGTTCCCAGGGAAAGCGGCACCGTAACCCTTGAAGGGAAACCCCTTGCGGCCAAAAGCCACGTCGTAGTAAGCCAAGGGATTTCCCTCGCCCCCGAGGGACGCAAGGTTTTCGCGCCTTTGACAGTTTTCGAAAACCTGATGATGGGAGCTTTTCCCAGGGAAGACAGAAACATGATCGACAAGGACCTCGAGTGGGTTTTTACGCTTTTCCCGAGGCTGAGGGAAAGAAGAGACCAGTACGCCGGGACTCTCTCGGGCGGCGAGCAGCAAATGCTGGCCATCGGCCGTGCACTGATGTCCCGTCCGAGAGTCCTGCTTCTCGATGAACCATCGCTTGGTCTTGCTCCAATCCTCATCAAGGAGATTTTCGCGGAGTTGAAACGCATTAACGATGAGGGTGTGACAATCCTTCTCGTTGAACAAAACGCACGACAGGCCCTGCAGCTTTCTCACAGGGCATACGTGCTCCAGACAGGCTCTCTGTTAATGGAAGGATCCTCGAAGGAGCTTCTGAAAAACCCGGACGTGGAAGCAGCTTACCTCGGAACCCTCAAAAAGTAACGAACATGATCGGCAAATACATAACGTGTGCAAGAAGCCGGAAGAGTCATCTCTCCCGGCTTCTTTCTTTGGCTTTTATTCTCGGCTTCATCCATGAATACAAGACGCAAATCTCAGGATATTTCGAAAACCCCTGCCGTTCGGTCCGCCTTTTTGAGATTTTTACTCCGGGTTAGAGCCTCCGCTCAATTTGTGGCATACTTTTTCTTGAGTTCCTGGATCACGTCTTCAGTGATGTCCGTTCCCCCGAAGAAAACCTGTCCCTTGTCGAGAACGACAGTTATGGACTTCAATTTGGCCACGGTACGTATAGCCAGGTCTATATCCTTGAATAAAGGCTCCATCAGTTTCTGTTCTTCCATGGCCGCCTCCTGGCGTTTCTTTTCGAATATCTGCTGCTTTTGCTGATTGTCGGATGTCTGTTCTATGGCAGTTCTCGCTTCCTGCTGTTTCTTGTCAACCACCGACTTTATCTGTCTTTGGACCTCCTGAAATTTGGGGTGCTGGAAAAGCACTTTCTGTGGATCAATCACTCCCACTTTCTCCTGCGCAGCGGCGATCCCCGAAGCATTGGCGACGAGTAACACGCCCAACGCCAGAACAGCTGCTGCTCTTTTCACGTTGATGGTCATAAAAGAACCTCCTTTAGCGGCATTCATACCGCCTTATTGTATCTTTCGCAAGCCCCCCTCGTCTAGGTATAATTACCTAACCGGGGCAATATTTTTGTTCCCCCATTCCTTTTCAGGCCTTACGGAGGAAAAAAGTGGATTGCATAGCAACTTTCGAAACTACGCACATGGCCATTTCTTTTGAAAAAAACTGCAGGAAAGCCGGTCTGGCAGTAAAGATCGTACCGGTCCCTCGCGAGCTTTCCGCAAGCTGCGGCCTTGCCTGCAGGTTCCCCTGTTCCGACATACAGCGAATCAGGGACATCTGCGCAGAAAAAAACATCGAGGTAGGGGCGTTCCATACTCCCTGATCTGTTCCTTATCTACTACGACATCACACGGTGGCACGCTTTGTCAACCCGACAAAGTCCAGACCAACGCTCCGGTAACATGAAGCGTTCCACTACGCAGGGCTTCGGCACACCGCCTGAGGGTAGTCCCGGTGGTGCATACATCATCCACCAAAAGAACACTCATTGCCGTGGAATCGGTTATTTTGCCGGAAAGACGAAGCGCACCGGCTGAAAGCTGCTTTCTTTCCAGTGAAGCTTTCCCTACTTGCGGTTTTTCCCCGCCTGTCCATTCCAGCCCATCTTTTACAGGGACCTTCAATATTTCAGATACTCCGCGGGCGATCTCAAGAGCCTGGTTAAAAGGCCTGCCCGATTTCCTGTGAAGCGGCACCGGTACAATGCAATCCACTTCTTTCGGCAGGTTTATCGTTTGCGCGACAACCCGTCCGAGTGGGCGTCCCAAAGCCTTGTTTCCGCCGTATTTGAGCATGTGGACAAGCTGCTTCGCTTCTTTTCGGTGCAATGCGCCGAAAACCAGAAATGGGACATTTTTACCGTGACTATCGCAGGGGAAAGGCCTGAAGCACTCCAGGCAAACAGGGTTGTTTTTTTCAACTAAAAATATCAGGCAATCCGGGCAAATGGCCTTCGAGAGCCGCCCGCAAAGCGGGCAGCTCTGGGGCCACAAGATATGAGAAAGCGCTCCGTGAAAAGACATAAAGAACATAGGTATTTCATTACAACCGAGCGCAGCCTAGAAGTTTTTGGCTGTCTTTCGAAGGGTTTCAGCCCTGTCGATACATTCCCATGCCGGGATCGGGTCTATATCTATCCTTCCCATGTGTCCATATGACGCGAGCTTGCGGTATTGAGCCTTCCTCAAATCCAGATCCCTGATTATCGCGGCAGGACGGAAATCGAAATTTTCAAGAACAATCTCGGTCAGTTTCGTATCGGGCAAAACGCCGGTCCCCTGGGTATCTACCATCACCGACACGGGATGGGCCACACCTATAGCATAAGCTACCTGTATCTTGCATTCTCTCGCAAGCCCGGCGGCTACAACGTTCTTTGCGGCATAGCGCGTCATATAGGCCGCCGACCTGTCCACTTTCGTGGGATCCTTCCCGGAAAAACAACCACCCCCATGAGGCACAATGCCTCCGTAGGTGTCCACCATGATTTTCCTCCCTGTCAGGCCGGTGTCCGCCATCGGACCACCCAGGACGAACCTGCCCGTCGGATTGACAAGGACCCTTGGAGATTTTTCCGTAAGGTACTCAGGAAGGATCGGATTGATCACCATTTCGCAAAGATCATTGTATATTTGCTCATGGCTAACAGCGGGGTGATGCTGTGCCGAAACCACTACCGTCTCGATGCCAACGGCTTTTCCGTCCTCATATTCCACAGTAACCTGAGTTTTGCCGTCGGGCCTCAGGTAGGGAACTATCTTTTCCTTGCGGACCTGGCTGAGTCTTCGGGCCAGACGATGAGCCAACGCGATCGGCAATGGCAGAAACTCTTCCGTCTCGTCACAGGCGTACCCTACCATCATGCCCTGGTCTCCCGCACCGATAGCGTCTATTTCCTGCTCCGACAAGTTCCCTTCCCTGATTTCCAGGGCCTTGTCCACTCCCTGACTGATATCCGGCGACTGCTCGTCAATAGCAGTCAGCACCGCACAGGTATCGCCGTCGAAACCATATTTAGCCCTGGTGTAGCCTATTTCCTTGATGATCTGCCTGGTGATACGGGGAATGTCCACGTAACAGGACGTGGTTATCTCCCCTGCCACAACCACCAGCCCCGTTGAAACAAGGGTTTCACAGGCAACCCGCCCCATCGGATCCTCTTCCAGTATGGCATCAAGGATACCGTCGGAAATCTGGTCGGCCAGCTTGTCGGGATGTCCCTCTGTTACGGATTCCGAAGTCAGGAGAAACCGGTTTTCCAATCCTTTCCACCTCCGTAAAATGCTTTAAGTATCAAAACAGTTCCGGACGAAAACGTCGGGAAATGCGAATCTTTTTGTCTGTTCTAAAATCGTCTTTTCAGGAATACTCTATAGGTTTTCTCAGCAACATCATGGTCCCTTCCTTCTGGACGAAACCCAACCGCTCCAGAAACGGGACAAGCTCACTAGTATAAGTGATGATCAAGGGTATGTCACGGATGCGAGGATGATCCAGCATGTAGTTCATAAGCGCCGAACCGAGCCCTTTCCCCTGATGATCCGGGTGAACCATGATATCCCATATGGACCCCCTGAAAACGAAATCCGTCAAAAGCCGGCAAAAAGCAACCATCTTGTCGTCTTTCCTGATGGAAAAACACAT
Organism: Synergistaceae bacterium; assembly: GCA_003446665.1. Classification (GTDB taxonomy): domain Bacteria; phylum Synergistota; class Synergistia; order Synergistales; family Thermovirgaceae; genus UBA1876. The sequence continues at coordinate 5,700 of DMCT01000027.1, read as the reverse complement.
GGAAGTCCCGTCCAGCATCCTTTCGATCTCCTCCAGCGACCTGCTTCGTCCCCACTTTGTAAAGCGGTACAACTCCTGCAGCTCGCCCGCGCTCACGGCATACTTGCTGTCATAGAACAGGTATCCCCGGCCGATCCCGTTGTTCCTTTTTTCTATCTCTTGTCCTTTGAACTCGCCACCGTCTCTTCGCAAAAGGACATTCCTCCCACAATTTTCCTGAGGTTTGCCCGGCCGTCCGAACTTACGCTCAACTGCAAAACCTGGCTAACTCCACAACTTTTGCATGTCCAACTTACCCGGGCAATGCCATCGGAATCGGGTGTGCCGGGCAAAATCACCGTTTCCCCGCACATCTGGCATGCTACTATCAACATGTGGAATCACTCCCGCGTAATATCGCCCGCAAGGACCTGGATTTTAACACGAACCGGTCCCTCGGTGTAGATGTCTCCCTCCGCTTCAACAATAACTCTCGGAGGTTCTTTACTGTAAGCGATCTGTTCTAAGGCATCGAAGAAATCGGAAGCCTCCAGATTGCCTACAGTACCTCTCAACGGGTCGGGCAAAACACCGTCCTGTCTAGCCTTTTTGTTGATCTCCCGCAAAACCACGTAAAGGTAACCTTCCGCTTCGCCTTCGTCAAGCCCGGCGGGCAATACTTCGTCGGCCAGAACTGTCCCACCTGGATAAATGAGCCTTGAAGGGTATTCCAGGACTCTGACATCGACCGGCTCTCCGACGATCACGTTTTCTGAAGCCATGAGGCGTAAAAGTATGCGCTCATTATTACGGCGGCTTTTTTCCAGAATCTCTTCTATAGAGTCGGCGTTCTCAATACGTATGACCACTTCTTCCGGCTTGGCTCCCGTTCGCAACGCAATCATATATCTTGCCGCGGCAAGTATATCTTCCGTCAAAGCTTCAAGGCTCAAATCACTTTCCGCCGGAATGATAACCTTTTGAGCTATCAGCTCTCCTGCAAACACTACAATTCTGCCGGCCCTGAGCTCCTCCAGTCCTTCCTTGAGAAGCTTTGCGTCCTGCCTGAGCGTTTCGATCTGCTGATTCAATCTGATCCGCTCACTTTCCAGTTCTTCCAGTTGGCGTTGTGCCAACTCCCTTTCCTTTCGGGCTTTTTCGAGCTCGACCTGGACGTTGGAAAGCTGTGTCTGCTTTTCGATAAGCGCAGCTTGACTTTCGGCCAACTGCTCTTCCATCGATGCGAGCTCTTCACGGGTCTTTTGAAGTTGCGAAGTAAGATCCCTGATCTGGCTTTGTACAATTTTCATACTGAATATAGCCGTTCGTACCGTGTCCGAAGTCACCGCAAGGGCTCCCAGAGTGAACACCATGATCAATATGCCCGTTACAATCGTCACAAGAGAAGAAGTATACCTCGGACGCAAGCCGAATATACTCACGCGCCTTTTCCCGATGCGCATGCCCACGATATCGCCGATGAAGGCTACAACAGCGCTTACAACCAAAAGCATAGCGATGAGGGTCCAGTTCATTTCCGGAAGACTAGAAAACAACGCCAAAGACCTCCTCTATGTTCCACAACAAAGTTAGCACAAAGCAAGGGCTTGCGCATCAAAGTCAAGGAACACAGATCCTGGAAACTTTAATTGTCATGAAGATGCCGAGCTCACATGAACCAGTGCAAAAAATGAGGGGGAGCACATAACCCGCTCCCCCTTAAATATTTTATCGCAGGGTTGGTTTTTCGAGCGAACCTCCCCTAGGCGTTCTCTTTCTTGAGCTCGCTCAGAACTTCCCTTGTGACATCAAGTCCCCGCTGAAGATCTTTTTCGGGGATATTAAGCGCAGGGCGGAAACGGATCGAGACATCGCCGCAGGGCAGCACCAGGACGTGCTTTGAATGGAATTTCTTTACGGCCTTGTTCCTCATTTCCTCACTGCAGAAATCATAGGCGCACATGAGCCCCTTGCCTCGTACGTTCCAGATGAAATCGGGGAAATCCTTCCGGATTTCATGAAGCCCTTTCAACAGTTTCGGGCCGGCATCGTTTGCCACGTAATCGAGGACATTGTCCTCTTCGTAAATTTCCAGGTATCTGGTAGCCCTTACCATGTCCACAAGGTTACCGCCCCACGTGGAATTGATACGGCTCGAGATCTTGAAGCAGTTGTTCTCCACTTCATCGACTCTTGGCCCGGCTACCAGTCCGCAGATCTGCGCCTTCTTCCCGAAGGCGAACATATCGGGTTTTACCGGCGCATGGTGCTCGAAGGCCCACATCTTTCCAGTAATTCCCATACCGCACTGGACTTCGTCAAAGATAAGAAGTATATCATTTTCATCGCAGATTTGCCTGAGCTGTTTGAAGAACTCGGTGCGAAAATGGTTGTCTCCACCCTCGCCCTGGATCGTCTCTATTATTATGGCGCAGATATCGTCGGGGTTTTCCCAGATGGCTTGCTTGATCTGCTTGATGGAAACCCGCTCCAGCCATTCCACGATTCCCAAGTTTTCCTCGAGGGGCCAGAAGATCTTGGGGTTCAGCACGCGGGGCCAGTCGTATTGAGCGAAATACTGGTACTTGTTGGGATCGTGAGTGTTGGTCACCGTAAGGGTGTAGCCGCTACGGCCATGAAAGGCCTCGTTGAAATGGAGGACCTTCGTTCCCTTGCGCCCCTTGATGGCGTCTCCCTTGCTGATTTTGCCCTGTTGAAGCAGCTTCTGGACTTTCCAGTCCATGGCCACCTTGAAGGTGTTTTCAACGGCCAGCGTCCCGTAGTCGATGAGAAAAATATGTTTAAAGCCTTCCGGAACTGCGATATCGCCAAAGGTTTTGATGAACTTTGCAAGTTCCTGAGTGTAGATGTCCGAGTTGGCTACCTTGTTGATCGCGGCACGGAAAATGGTTTCCTTGAATTCGTCGTTTGCCAGTTTGGGGTGATTCATGCCGAACGGAGAAGAGGCGAAGAAGGTATAAAAATCCAGCCAGTCAGCACCGTCAAGCTTGTTGATCATGTGAGATCCTTGTGACTTCTCCATGTCGATAACGATGTCGAAACCATCCCTGAGCAACAGTTTAGAAATCTCCGAAAACACATCCTGCGGCGCCACATCTCTGTTAACCTTTGCCATTCTTGTTGCCTCCCTGCATTTAATATTTGGGGCTTATGAAGCACCCATATTCTTTTGCCACCCCTATAACCTGGTTTACTTGTCAATTTTTATTTTCACACACAAAAGAATTTATTTCAACACTCTTTCATATCTTTGAAATATTATTTCCTATTAGCGAATTCGTTCATAATTTCGGGTGTGGCGCCTGCGCAAGGCATAACTCTATTTCCATAGGAGAATGCCACTTTCCCTTTCCTATGCCCGGGCAACGTCCTCTTTCTCTCTCCCATGCCTCCTGAGAAGAAAGAAGTGAAGGCCAGAATGGGAAAAGCCTGCATTGTGAGGGGCGAAGGTCATACAAGACACATCCGTACCCGCATTCACCCAAAAAAACACATTCACCTGTGGGCCTTTCCAGCAGGGAACGAACTTTTTCGCCCACGAGGGAACTTTCTCTCGTAAATGCCCCGACCGGTTTTTTAAGTCTCCTTGAAATGGCCTCAGCTTCTTCCGGGGTCACCAACACTGTACCGGGTTCGCCCCTACAGCATCTTCCGCAACTCACGCACGAAAAGTGTAAACCCTCATTCCACCAGGGTTTATTTTTCTTCAACCACGCCTTCCTCGCTTTCTCGACGTCCCCAAAAGGGCTCCGTTCGCTTTAAGAACATCCAGCGCGTCCAAGGCCTTGCCCGTACCCAAAACAACGCATTCCAGCGGTGCATCAGCAACGTAGGCCGGAATGCCTGTCTTATCGGTTAAAAGTTGCGGCAATCCATTTAGCAGTGCGCCGCCCCCTGTCAAGGTAATGCCCCGGTCTATTATGTCAGCGGAAAGCTCCGGCGGGGTCTGCTCCAAAACCTGTCGGACTCCGTCTATTATCATCTGCAAGGTCTCTTCTATTGCTTCCGCCACGAGCCTCTCGGAGATCTCAAGTTGCCTCGGCAACCCGTGTACGAGGTCTCTTCCCTTGATGACCATGGTTTTTTCTTCGTTCTCGGAAGGATAGCAGGTGGCGATTTTCATTTTGATATCTTCGGCTGTCTGCTCACCGATAGCGAGGTTGTATTCCCTTCTGATATAGCGCGTTATATTCTCGTCCAGGCGGTCGCCCCCAAGCCTGAGGGACTCGGTTACGACGATGCCGCCGTAGGATATGACGGCTATGTCGGTGGTTCCACCCCCTATATCGACGATCATATTGCCCCTGGGTTCGGAAATGTCCAGATTAGCCCCTATCGCCGCGGACATTGGCTCTTCTATCAAGTAGGCTTCCTTCGCTCCTATTTCCACGGCAGCCTCGAGGACGGCCCGGCGTTCCACATCGGTGGCTCCCGAAGGCACACAAACCATGACGCGTCTTCTAAGCATCCGCCCGAAACCCTTTATCACTTTCTTGAGAAAATAACGTAGCATCGCTTCCGTCATGGTGTAATCGGCAATGACCCCGTCCCTCAAAGGCCTTACGGCCACTACGTTTCCCGGAGTCCTTCCGAGCATTCTTTTAGCCTCCAGCCCCACGGCAAGTATGCGATCGGTATTCAGATCGACGGCGACCACGGAAGGCTCCCTGAGGACAACGCCCTTCTGTTTCATATATATAAGCACGTTGGCTGTACCGAGATCTATTCCAATGTCCATTCCCCACACACCCTATCACTCCTTCAACGGGCTGCTCCGAAGCAGACAACCAAAGCAAGACAATCTCATGCCGCAAACGGAACATGATTCGAAAGACACCGCTAAAAACTATATCCCGAACAACCCTTCACCTCAAGAACCGGCACTGGGCCATAAGGGAACACCATATCCGATCTTCTGGAGGATAAGCCCCTGCGCGGGTGCCGTAGGTCCGGCCTCTTCCCTGTTGGCGCCGCTAAGGAGGTAGTCCAGGATTTCCAGACTACAGGCTCCCGCTGCGATGTGGTCGGTAGTACCTATCATGATCCTTACCATGTTGGTAAGGAAGGCATTCCCGCGTATCCGAAAGCGGACCAGTGGACCGCGCTTCGCAACGGTCATCCGTGCAATATACCGGACCGCATTCTGCGGACACTCGCTGGCACGACAAAAGGCTCTGAAATCATGGGTTCCAGTAAACTTTCCGCAGGCTGACCTTACCTTTTCCATGTCCCAGTCGGCCCGGCGTTTCCACCAGACGTAATTCCTTATATGAGGATAACATGAAGCCCCTGTCCACACGTGATATACGTACTCCCTCCAGAGTGCGCTGTACCTTGCGTGAAAAGATTCGTCTACATGCGCGGCTTCCATCAACCGGATTTGGTCTGGCAAGTGGGCATTGCCTGCCGAAATGATCGTTTCAAGAGGTAAAGGATCCTTGAGTTCGAAAGATGCCACCTGTCCGAGGGCGTGAACACCCTTGTCAGTCCTTCCCGCACCGTGCACTGAAACGTCTTGGTGACAAAACGCCTTCAATGCCTTTTCGACTGACTCCTGAACGGTTGTTCTGCCGGGTTGTTTTTGCCAACCTGAGAAGTACCCACCATCATAGGCTATCTTAATAGCATACTTCATACAACAGATATCCTCGAGTTTAAAAAAACAAGAAACATCGTAACCACCAAAACCGCTAGAAAGGC
>DMCT01000006.1 GCA_003446665.1 Synergistaceae bacterium | reverse complement strand
GTTGCACAAGCAATGAGACAAGGGACTTCCCCCAAAAATTCTTTCGTGCAAGGATCCAGCCCAGAAAACCTCCGACAAGCAAGAGCAACGGAATATCTGCCAGAAGGACTTTCAGACTGACCCCAAAGGCTTCAGACATCGGTCAGGATCTCCTCTTCGCGAAAACGATGTGATCTCATTTGGACTCGGGACACCATCGCCCGACTCCGCGAAACACTGCTGGAGCGGCACCGCTGGTTCCGAACACAAAAAAGGGAACGTTGAATTTCTTCTGAAAACTTCTTTCAACTTCTGAATATGTGGCATTGACGAAACTCGAGCCGGTAACCACCCCGAAAGATACGTCTTTCACCATCGTTTCGAAATCTGTTTCTCCGTCAGCAATTGTAATGCCATACACGGTGCGTCCGATGTTCTCCTTATCCATATCGACCACCCGAACTCGTTCCGGGCCGAACATTTCAGACGCGGCCTCGATGAATGCAGGCTGATACCCAACAATGATGACTTTTGCATCTTCATCTAAACGTTCGGACAAATGCCTCGCCATTTTCCGTGCACACTCTTCCATTGACTCGTTTCGACAATGCTCGGTATCAGTGACGTCTGGCATTCTATGACTTCCCTGCGGTGCACTGGATCCACATAAGAACCACGAACCCCATAGAATCTACATTTTCAACGGTAAGGCTGAGAACCAGAAAAACCAGGAACTGCGGGTTCATGGAGACAATACTTGCAATGGTCTTCAAGTTAATCCAGTCAGCTGAAAAGAGGTGGAAGCGTATCAAGGGTTTCGATCTTATCGGCGAAGTTATCGAAGGAATCGTTTTCAAAGACGGTGTACGGGCAACAAATCAGCCAGACAGGGACGCCGCTTGAGACCCCGTACACCAGATTTGACAATAACTCAGTGGGCGGGAATCCAGGATGAAAGGGAAATGGAGGCCCATGAGGAAAAGATGGCCCAACGAAAGCGCATCGAGGACCAACGGGGCAATAAGATTGATGGTAGTAATCTCGGGGCACCGGAACCCGGAGTCCGCGAGAGCGACCAGGTCAACCTGACCGATGAAGAATCACGGATCATGCCCTTTTTGGACGGCGGCGTCGAACAGACCTACAACTGCCAGGCTTGCCTGGACATCGAGAGCGGACTGCTTTTGACCCACGGGGAATCCGATTCCCGGTGGACAAGAGGGAACTTGCCCCTGCGGTGGAAGCCCTGACAGCACTTCCTGAAGAACTTGGCCGCCCTGAGGCGCTTTTGGCCGATGCCGGCTACTTCAGCAGACCTGACGTCGAGCTGTGTGAACGGAAAAACATCACTCCCTTTTGGTATGAACGACGAAAGTGGAATACCCTTTTAGTCCGGCCTTTTGATACAGCAATGGGTCTGTCGGGCGTTTTCTATAGCGCCAGGTCTTTTAACCTCAAAATGGCATGTCAGTCCGACAGACTCCTAGACCACGCCCTTTTGTTTCAGCTCTTCAATTTCCTGTCGGGAGGCTCCGGCATATTCCTTCAGAACCGATTCGACATCCGCCCCAAGAACCGGTGCAGACTCGTAATGATCTGCGGGAGTTCCACTGAGTTTTATTGGACATCCTGGCATCTTTACCTTCCCGGCCACGGGGTGCTCCACCTCCACGATCATCCCGCGCGAAAGAACCTGCGGGTCATTGACCAGTTGTTCGATGTTATTGATCGGGCCGCAGGGGACACCGACCTTCCTGAGTCTTTCAAGCCATCCTTCGGTGCTGTTTTTTGACATGATTTCCTGCAGGAGGGGCTGAAGGTCTTCCCAGTTGGCATTCCGGCTATCGTTCGTGTCGAAACGGGAATCCTCCGCCAGCTCGGGCCGACCCACCAGGTCGCAGAACCTTTTCCAGATGGCATCGTTGCCGACGGCGATATTTATGAAGCCATCGGTCGTATGAAACGTTGCGAAGGGGGCTATTGAAGGGTGACGATTCCCGATGGGTACAGGAACATCTCCCTTTATGAAATACCGGGATATGGCATTTTCCAGAATGGAAACCTGACTGTCCAGCATGGACACGTCCACTTCCTGCCCCTCCCCCGTGCGATCACGATGCCGCAGGGCGGCAAGAATGCCGATGGCACAGAAGGTGCCGGCAAAAATATCGGCGATAGAACTACCCACCTTCGTGGGGTGGTCCTTGTCGGGTCCGGTGATACTCATGATGCCGCCCATACCCTGGAGGATCAGATCGTAGGCGGGCAGCTGCGAATATGGCCCCGTATGGCCGAAACCGCTCGAGGAAGCATAGATCAGGCGGGGATTTATCTCTTTCAGAACCTCATATCCCAGGCCAAGTTTCTCCATGACGCCCGGCCGGAAGTTCTCGACGACCACATCGATGTTCTTGATCATTCTCTTGACGATATCCACCGCAAGGGGATCCTTGAGATTGAGGGTCATGCTTTTCTTGTTGCGGTTGATGCTCATGAAATAGGCGCTTTCTTCTCCCACGAAAGGGCCGAAATGACGGGAATCGTCACCTGTTACCGGCCGTTCCACCTTTATGACCTCGGCTCCCAGGTCGGCCAGCATCATCGTGCAAAACGGGCCGGCGAGAACGCGGGTGAAATCAAGAACCCTGATTCCTTCCAAAGCTTTCATGGCAAATCACCTCCCCCGAATTCGATACATATAAGCCTTGATGCACAGTTCATGAGCAATTTTACCCGCCAAGGCAGGTTCCGAAACTGTAACATCCTGACATAAAAAGCGACCGGATGTTGGCAGTTCGGTAAAACCCGCTCTAAATCCTGTCATCGACAATGGATAGGACCTCGTCAAGGATCGTGAAAGCCTCGGCGATCTCCTCTTCGGTAATGATCAGCGGCGGAGCCACGATAAGAATGTTCTCGTGGCTGTAGTTCCAGAAACCCCGTTCCTTGAGCATGCCCAAAATGCCCGGCATGACCCCTTCGGGGTCCTTACCGTAGGGAACCAAGGGTTCCCGTGTCGTCCTGTCTTTGACCAGCTCGACGGCCCCGAAAAGTCCGATGGACCGGACCTCCCCGACACAGGGATGGGAATCCATGAGCTTTTCCAGCTCCTTTTTGAAAAACACCCCTCTTTCCCGTGCTTTTTCGATCAAGCCCTCTTCCTTGTAGACATCGATGGTCGCGACGGCTGCGGCACATCCGACGGGATGGCCGCTATAGGTCAGACCGCACATGAGGGGATTGTCGTCAAAGTGCCGGGCGATCCTTTCGTTGACGATAACTCCCCCGAGCGGTACATATCCGCAGGTTACGCCCTTGGCGAAAGTGATCATGTCGGGCGTCACGCCCCAGTTGTCCACGGCGAACCACTGTCCGGTGCGGCCCCAGCCGCTCATGACCTCGTCGCATACCATAAGGATCCCGGATTCATCGCAGAGATCCCGCACCCCCTGAAGATAGCCTTCGGGCGGTATGATGACACCATTACTGCCCGTGACGGTTTCGAGGAAGATAGCGGCGACGTTCTCCGATCCTTCGTATTCGAGCTGTTCCCGGAGCTGCCCAAGATAATAGGATGTGGCCTCGATCTCGCTGTCAAAGTGCACAGGGGCACGATAGAGATAGGGGTCGAAAAACTTGACGAAGCCCGGAATCCCCGGCTCGCTTGGGAAGCGTCGTGGTTCCCCGGTCAGGTTCGCGGCACCGTAACTCGCTCCGTGATACGAACGATACCGTGAGAAAATCTTGTTTCGACCGGTAACCATCCTGGCAATCTTTATCGCGTTTTCGTTGGATTCGGCTCCAGCATTCGTGAAAAACACCTTTGCCATCCCTTCGGGGGCGACTTCCACAATCTTTTTCGCCGCCTCCGCCCTCACATCCACGGCAAAAGGCGGGGCCAGGTAGGCCAGGGTTTCGACCTGGTGCTTGACGGCTTCGGCCACCTTCTTGTTCCCGTGACCTACGTTGACGTTGACGAGCTGGGAAGACATGTCGTAATACCTCTTCCCCGAGATATCCCAGAAATAGATACCTTCGGCTTTTGTCACATGGACAGGTTTCAGACCTTTCTGGCGGGCCCAGGAATGAAGATTGTACATCCTGTCAACTTGCAAGACATCATCGGTTTCATCATATTTGTGATCCGTCATGAAAGATTCCTCCTAAAAATGTGAATGGTCTTATCCTGATCCATCAGGAACAGGATATCATGCATACAACGATAACACAGTTTTTCAGCTTTCCATGCCGCATGGGTCTCCCCGGCGCTCAGTTTCCAGGGTGGCATGGTCGATGCCTTTGCGGGAGAGTGCCCTTCTGGCTGCGCTTTTGACCGCACTCGCATCCTCAAGGGATGAGACGCGGGGAATAACCAAGTGCGCAGTGAGAACCGTCCTTTCTCCATCGAGCGACCAGACGTGCAGATCATGAACCGAGAGGACACCGGGGACATTGGCGAGGGTTCTCTCGACATCTTTCAGTGTGATGTCTTCAGGGGTCCCCTGGACTATTTGGGCAACAGGCCGTGTAGGTCTGAACCCTTCAAGCATTTATAAGGTTCTTATCAAATCGTTTTACGATATAATTGTGATCAGATCTTGAAATTCTTTTTTTACGAACAAAGAGACGCGTTTTTATTGATATTATGTCTTTTTATCCATTTCCCTTCGCTTCAACTTTCTAGAAACCTTCTCTCCCGCTTCTTTTGTTAAAACTTTATGGGCATCTTCTACTTGACTTCCCGCTCAATCCTGGAAAAAGATTTAAGAATGATACAAAAAGGGTGAGATTTTTGCTACGTGTCAGGGAACTTTTCGACATTCCTTGCCTTAAAGGGTCGAAAGTCATTGCAGGAGAGAAGGGACTTGACAAGTCCATATTTTGCGTCGACATCATTGAAGTCCCGGATGCGGACAAATGGGTCATCCCCGGGACTTTCCTTCTGACAACTGCGTATGCCTATCGGGAAGATTACTCGCGCCTCGAGAAACTGGTAAAGGTTCTGGCCGAGGGAGGGGTTTCCGGTCTCGGTATCAAAGTCGGCCGTTTTATACAGAATGTTCCTGAAGAAGTCATTCGCACGGCAGATCACATGGATTTTCCTATTGTCCTTTTGCCGCTTGATCTTCCGTATGTTTCAGTGATCAAGGAAGTCATGCAGCTTATCTTTGAACGGGAGCGTTTGATAAAAAAATCTTCCGACAATCAGCAGATCCTGCAAAAATTCCTGAGCGAAGGCTTTTCGGAAGAGGAATATATTGAGTTCCTGCATGAACATGATCT
>DMCT01000015.1:21409-31084 GCA_003446665.1 Synergistaceae bacterium | reverse complement strand
GTGCCATGAAATCCAAAATATTCAAAATATCAAAGCCAAAGCTCAAAAACACTTTTTATCGGCCCGCAGGCCACAGCACGTTGGTCGGGTGTGTTTTATCATTCCTGTGGGCCGACGTACGCACGCTAATCCGTATAGTCACAGAAATGATTCCCGTCGATCTGCATCTCTAGTTATTAAGGAGAAATCTTAATCTCGCTTCTGCAGATCGGCGTCCGTTGTAAGCCAACGCACTTTCTGCCAAAATAAGTAAACGGTGATATCAGACAAAACCAGGAAGAAAGGAGAAATTCCATGAATTTCATGCAGGAAAAAAACATACCCGTTTGGAAGTCGCACCACACCAATATAGGCCAGACCGTCGTCAAGGCCCTGAACGCCAAGGGATATTCCGCTTCATATGTAGCCACCGCAGAAGAAGCCGCAAAAGCAGTATGTGATCTTATCCCTGAAAATTCCACCGTCGGCGTTCCGGGCACATCGACGATTCGTGAGCTTAACCTACTGGAACTTCTTGAGGAGAAAGGTTGCACCATATTCCACCACTGGGACCCCAGCCTGTCACCTGATGAAAAGAATATCCGCCTCCGGGAAGAGCTTGAGAGCGATTTCTTTCTCACCAGTTCAAACGCCGTAACCCAGGACGGAATCCTGGTCAATATCGACGGCACAGGAAACCGTGTCGCAGGAATGGCCTGGGGTACAAATACACTGATTTTCGTAATAGGAGTCAACAAGATATGTCGTGACCTGGAGAGCGCCATCAAGCGCGTAAAAGACACCGCAACGCCGCCAAACGCCATCAGGCTGAATATAGATGTCCCGTGCGCGAAAACCGGTCATTGCATCGACTGCAACAGCTCCAGCAGGGTTTGCAGGGCTACGTTGATCCTCGAACGGCCTCCCATGGGACGGAAAGTCCACGTATTCATCGTCGGCGAATCCCTGGGCTACTGATATTTCGGGGATGCCTCGAGGAAAAGAGGTCTCCCCGAAATATTTATCTCCTCCAGGCCGTAGGCAGGAAAAGTATCATAACCGTGTAGATTTCAAGCCTACCCAAAAGCATGCACAGGCACAATATCCATTTCCCCAGGAAAGGAATGTGCGCGTAGTTTTCCGTTGGCCCCACCGTGCCGAGCCCCGGCCCTATGTTGCCGATGGTGGCCGCGACACTCGCTATGGCTGTCAAAACATCGACGCCCAGGGCGGCCATTGCAAGGGCCGCTATGGCAAAAAGACCTATATAGAGAACGAAAAAAGCCGTAACGGATCCCATGACATCGAAATTTATGGCTTTTTTGCCCAAGCGTATCGGAATAATGGCCTTTGGGTGCAAAAGGCGATGGAGCTCTGTTTTGACCAGCTTTACGAGCAACATGATCCTGACGTTTTTCATACCTCCGCCAGTGGAGCCTGCGCAACCCCCGACGAACATGAGGAAAAGCAGGAGGTACTGGATATAAAAGGGCCACTTCTCGTAGTCCGCCGTCACGTAGCCGGTGGTAGTGGTTATGCTTACCACCTGAAATGCACCGTAGCGCAGGGAATCCAGCACGGTAGGGTAAGTACCGCTAAAATACAAAAAGGCCGTCGCCGTTCCTATGGAAAAGGCAAGTATTTTTATATAAAATCGGAACTCCTCATCTTGCCACCAGGCTGAAAGATTACCCTTCAGCATCAAGTAGTGAAGCGCAAAATTGGCCCCTGCGAGAAACATGAATACGGTTATGACCCAGTCTATATAGGCGCTGCCGTACTGGCCGATGCTCCCGTTTAGTGGAGAAAACCCCCCTGTGGCCATGGTTCCGAAGGTATGGGTCAAAGCCTCGAAAAGGTCCATTCCACCAAACATAAGAAGAACGGTTTCCACGCCGGAAAACAGAAGATAGACCCCCCACAAAAGAAGAGCCGTCTGCCTTATCCGTGGTGTAAGTTTCTCCGGTGTGGGACCAGGTACTTCAGCTTTATAAAGCTGCATGCCACCTATGCCCAAAAAGGGGAGAACGGCCAGACTCAAAACTATGATTCCCATGCCGCCAAGCCAATGGGTTAGGTCACGCCAAAAAAGAATGCCCCTGGGGTTTGCTTCTATATTGGTGAAAACAGAGGCTCCCGTCGTGGTAAAACCGGACATGGCCTCAAAAAAGGCTTCAGTATATGTAGGTACGCTTCCATATAAAAAATATGGAAGCGCCCCGATGCAGGAAGCCATTACCCACGAAAGCGACACGGCCGCAAAGGCTTCCCTGATGCCAAGATCGTGCGTGCGGGAGTGCCTTCCCATGGCAAAAAGCGCCCCTGCAGCTAAAAGGCCGCAGGAGATGCTCAGAAGGAAAGGTTTAACATCTTCTGAACCATCCTTTAGCGCCCATACAAGGGGCCAAAGCATAAAAAGAGAAATAATGGCCGCCATCAGGCCAAGAACCTTGAAAAGTACACGAAACCGCACGATTACTTGACCCCCAGTATTTCTAAAGCTTTCGGCATTTGTTCCGAAGAAGCGAAGAGCACAATTTGGTCTCCCGACTGTAGAACGGTGTCACCCATTGGGACAAAAACGTCTTCACCCCTGCGAGCAAGAGCAAGCAATATTCCTTTAGGCAGGCCGAGGTCCTTGATGCGCTTTCCTATGATCCGGCTTTCTTCCCGCAGAGTTACCTCTAACATTTCGGCATCAATTTTCTCGATTATGGACAACGCTCCCGAGCTGGAGGGATAACGGACATGACGCATTATTAAAGACGCGAGGGCTTGATTAGGGTTGACCAACGCATCTACTGGAACGTAGTCGCCCAGTTTCATGAGGGGTTTTCTCCTGACCACTGCAATGCTTTTACGAGCCCCATGTACCCTGCCGATGACCCCCATCAGCAGGTTTCTCTCGTCGCTTGCGGTTGTCGTCACAAAACCATCGGCCCCCTCCACACCCTCATACAATAGCAGTTCTTCGTCGGCCCCGTCCCCGAAAAGGACAATAGTCCTTTCCAGCTCTCTGGCCAACTTGTCACATTTCTCACTGTCCTGGTCTATGAGCCTGATATCCAGGTCTCGATACCTCAACTCGAGCCTTCTCGCGACCTGAAATCCTATCTTGCCTCCTCCAACTATGATCACGCGTCTGAGCTGTCCGGTGCGCTCCCTGCGGAACAATTCCTCGAGCTGGTGAACCTGCCCTCTCAGCGTGACTATGAAGCAAAGGTCGCCTGCTTTCAGCTGTGTTTCCCCAAAGGGGACTAACCCTGTACCGCTTCGCTCTACGAAGGCGATCAGTGCAGTGAGTCTGGGATAGCGCTGGTTTATTCGCCGAAGAGTGTCTCCTGTCATGGGGGAACCTTCGGAAACCCTGAAGGCGTAAAGTCCGGCACGACCATCGAAAAACTCTGCTGTATGGACAGCAGAACTTACCGAAAGCAATTCTTCGATTTCACGGGCCACCGAACGTTCGGGCGAGATCATGACGTCGATGCCAAGTTCCCTGGCCCAGGTGGGACTATCGGTATATTCGAGCCCCCTCGCCCGCGAGATGACTCTTTTTACGCCGGCTCGTTTCGCGATCCAGCAAGCCAGAATATTAACCTCGTCGCGATCAGTACAGGCCACGAGTATATCCACGTCACAACCGGGGGCTATTCCGGCTTCCTCGAGTACCGGAGGACGCGCTCCATTACCGCGGACCAGCATCACGTCAAGGTCGCTCTCGACTTTCATCGCACGAGCTTCGTCGTTTTCGACGACAATCACGTCATGTCCCTGTGCCGAAAGGTTTTCGGCAACGTTGAAACCGACTTCCCCCGCTCCTACAATGACAACTCGCAAAAAACATCAACCCCTTTACGACAAGGCCAGCATACCGCCTCCGCTTATTACGTGAAAGATGATAAACTTGTGCGGAACAGGAGGTGGCTACATGCCCAGACGTGAAAAAATCGCCTTTGTGGGAACAGGCGGGACCATAAGCATGACTTTCAATGGCCGGCAGAACGGTTTCGTTCCAACTAAAGCCGCCGGGGCCCTATTGGAGCTGCTGCCCCCGGAGGCCAAAAACGAGTTGGAAATTATCGACTGGAGCCACCAACCCAGTAGTCACTATACTATAAGAATGACAACCGATCTTGTCGACCTCCTGGCGCAACTAGTGCAGGAGGGTTGCAAAGGGGTTGTCGTTTCGTGCGGTACCGACGCGCTCGAGGAAATGGCCTATTTAACGGATCTCCTTTGGCCTTACCCCCAGCCGGTAGTTTTTACCGGGGCCATGACACCCGTATCACAGCTCAGCAGTGACGCTGCCATCAACCTTTGGCAGGCTATACAGGCGGCATCTTCCGAGGCTCTATGGGGGATGGGCGCGGTCGCCTGTTTCCAAGACCAGATTTTCGCCGCTTCCGAAATAATGAAAGAAGTGAGCCACCGGCGGGATGCTTTTTCGGCTCCGGGGCGAGGCCCCATAGGGGAATTTGTCGACGGGAGGATACACGTAAGCAGGAAACCCAACCGGCCCCCATCCCTGGACCGGGGCATAAACCCATCCAAGGATGTTGAAATACTTTGGGCATCAATGGGAGGAGGAACGCGTACACTCGCATGCCTTGCGTCGGATAGCGGCCTTGACGGCCTTGTGCTGGCAGGCTTCGGGGGAGGCAATGTGCCGCCTTCATGGGTTCAGTACATCAAGGCTCTGCTGAAATCAGGTACACAGATCGTAATTACATCCCGCTGCCCAAGAGGGTATGTCATCACCCCCTATGGTTTCGAGGGCAGCGCAAGAAAGCTCATGGAGCTGGGTGTGCTCGAAGGCGGCTCTCTCAGGCCGGAGCAGGCGCGCCTCAGACTTTCCGTAGGTCTGGGGGCAGGATACAAGGGAGACAAACTGCAGGAATACCTGCTCAGTGGAGAATAATACTCGAGATACCTACCTACATGCCTCCAAGGGCCTGGATGATCATTCTTATGGCACTTGCGGACACAACAGCCGCCAATATGTAGCGAATCCACCTGTTACCCTTTTCTACGGCAAACCATGCCCCCAGGTATGCGCCTGTCATGTTGCCCGCGGCCAGTGCGAAGCCTACTCCAAAATCCACCATGCCGTAAGACATGAAGAGGGCAAGACTTATAGCGGTATAGCTCATCACTATTGACACTTTCAGTGCGTTGGCGCGCACCAGATCTTTACCTACGACGCCTACCAGCGCCCACAACAGGATGAACCCTACACCTGCCTGGATGAACCCCCCGTAGGCACCTATAAAAAAGAAAATCACCATGGTAAGCCACCGTGGCCATTTGTTTTCCTTCTGCGATTCCCACATGGTCGGCTTCGTCACCAGGAGAAAGGCCATAACTGTAATTATTACCGCGATAAGGATCTTCAGATACCTTTCATCGAGTTGCACAGCCAAGAGAGTTCCGCAAACTGCCCCTGCCGTGGCCGGAATCGCCAGTGTCAGGGCCTCCCTGAATGAAAGTACCTTTCGTTTTTTGAAACGGGCTGTCGCAACCATGTTCTGTAAAAGAATTGCTACCCTGTTGGTAGCATTTGCTACCGAGGCATCCAAACCCAGAAAAATCAAAAAAGGCAACGCCAGAAGAGTTCCTCCACCGGCTATGGTGTTAAGAAAACCTGCGCAGACTCCGATAGCGACCGTTGCAAGTATCATCCCAAGAGACATGTTCGTTCCTCCGTACCTTTCTTGTATTCACGCCAGAGAATTTTACCACAGGCCGACCCTATGTCATGTTACAATAGCATTAGACCACCCACACAAAATAAGGAGGAGAAAACCATGCGGTATGCTGCCAGCGGTGATATGGTTTTCATCAGGCTTTCTGACGGCGAGGACCTCCACAGATCCATCAGCTTAGCCTGTGAGGAATATGGGATCGATTCCGCAGTAATACTTAGCGGGCTTGGGATGATCCGTAATGTCACTTTCGGGTGGTACACCGGTTCGGAATATATCCAGGAAACAATTCAGGGCCCTTTTGAGCTTGTCGCGCTTTCCGGCAATATCAGTTACAGGGGAAATTTGATCTACCCTCACCTGCACGCCGTTTTTAACGGAAGGGACCACTCGGCAATAAGCGGACACATTCTCGGGGCGTCCTGTGATCACAACCTGGAGATTGCCATACTACCGATGCAGTCCCTTCGCCTCAGGAGAGAAAACGACGGCTGGTTCGAGGCAATTGTTCCTGAAAAGCGCTAGTCTGAAGGCCCGGAATTTTTCCTGATGTCACAGGCTTTCCCTCCGGTCAGCCTTTTAAGTTCTTCGGGCCTGACCGGAAAGAAAGCGTGTTCCGTACCGGCGGCTGCCCATACTACATCATGCTTGAAAAGGGTCTCGTCGATCAAAGAAAGCGGCTGTTTGTCATATCCTATGGGAGGAACGCCTCCCACTTTGTAGCCGGAAAACTCGAAGACCCATTCGGGTCGTGCCATGGAGATTTTTTTTGCTCCGAGTAAGGATTTGACTTTGCGAAGGTCAACCCTGTTGGGGCCTGACATCAGCGCAAGTACTGGTTTGTCGTCAGCCAACAGGAGGATCGACTTGAGAATTTCCTCGGGTGGAGCTCCTACAGCTTTCGCGGCATCGTCTACGGTTTTTATTGTTTCGTTAGTCCGACGAATTATATTTTCATATCCGTTTCCTTCCAGAAAACCCCTTACTTTTGCGACAGCCGCTTCCTCGTTTTCCGTCATTTGCATGAAAACTCACTCCCGAATACGAATTATATAGCGTTAATCCTCTTCTTCGTCCTGTATTTTTGTCAAGTACGTGTAGACATCCCTGTTTGCCAAAACTTGTCTTACGAATTCCCGCGTTTCATCGAAGGGGATATCTTCTATCCACTCCGTCCTGTCATAAGAATCGCCGACCCAGGACTTAACCCTTCCCTGCCCCGCATTGTAAGCGGCAATGGCCTGTTCCACTTTCTCGAACATGCCCAAAAGCCTTTTGAAGTGATTGGTACCCAGAAGAATGTTCACTTGCGGATCGAACAAATTGAAGTCATCGCCCAAACCGAGCATTTGCGCGTTTTCCCTGGCTGTCGGCGGCATGAGCTGCATGAGGCCTATCGCCCCCGCATGGCTGACCGCTCCTGGGTTAAATGCGCTTTCTCTTCTCATAATAGCCCAGATATCATGAGAAGGAACACTGAAGCGTTCCGATGCATTCCGCACATAGTCGGCATAAGGAAGCGGGAAAAGAATATCCAGAAGTTCGGGTGGGACGCTCCCGTCGCGGGGAAGCTGGCGGTAAACCGCATGAGCTTGCAGGTATGATCCATAGTAATCACCAAGCCACCATGAAATAAGGGCCGCCCTGTAGACAGAACCTGGAGAGCCTTCCTGAAGCAGGTGCATCCGCGCGTATATCATGAACCCCCAGTTTTCAAGATCATGTCCTGCGTGTTCGAGCAAAGCCGATTTTCCCTCTGAAACCGGAAATGAAGGGTTCTCCAGGGCTATCAATGTATAGTAGTCAAGCGGATGCTTCATGCGCAAAGGTTCTGTAATGTCTGAAGTGTTTTGCCCCAAATCTTTCCTTGCCCTTTGTAGCCAATAAAGCAACTTTGCCTCATCCCTGTTTGAAGGTCCTGCTTGCAATGCGGCATCCCAGAAACTTGCGGCCCTTTCAGGCCTGCTCTCCTTCCATGCTCCCCACCCTCGCTCCCACATGATCGGAACAGCCAGAGGGTTTTGTGGATGAGATTCCAGAAGTTTATCCTCCCAGAAGATCCTCTGCTTTTCGTCCCCCTCGCGTCGGTAGGTTTCCACGAGCGCCGCCATTGCCCCGGCTCTGACACCGCTTTTACCGGAAACCGTAAGCGCCGCCAAAAGCTCCTTTGCGTAACCGTCGTTTTCTCTGCGCGCCATCTCTTTCAGCAGGGAAATTGCTTCCATAGCAAGGTTTTCGTCGACTTGATCCGACGAGGCCAGACCATAGAACTCGTCCGCCGCCCCACGTTTACGACCCAATGACGCATGTGCTCGCGCAGCAAGCAGAGAGATCCTTTGTTCTTCAGATTTACCTGCCTCAGCCGTATTCGAAAGATATTCGAGAACCTTTTCGTGCTGTTTCTGCGAAATAGAGGCTTCCGCCAGCAGGAGCGCGTCTTTTGCTTGATATGGTGGTCCGGTTTTTTCCAAAACATCGAGGGCGGCCTCATTCAAGGGTTCGAGTCCCAAAAGTGCCCGGGCGTCATCCGCATCCGCAGCAGAAAGGGCGAAAAGCTCCCTCAAAGCTGTGCATTTCTGTTCCGTGTCGGAGGCCACGAGGGCCATGGAACGGTAAGCCCGTTCAGCCAGAGACGCTTCCCCAAGACTTCGCGAAAGCCTGCCTATGGCATAATAGACATAGGGGGCAAGGACATCGTCCTTTTCGTCCTCCAGCGCCAGCGCTTCTTTCAGAGCCTCGCAGGTTTGCCCTGTCCTTTCAAGACCCAGAACTATCCTCATGCGCAGATAGGGGAGGATTTGCGGCGGCACGTTCTTTTCGACCTCCCGGAAAACGTCGAGACCTCTTTTGAAGTCGCCCCGAAACCAAAGCGAATTCCCGTAAAGGACCTTTTCTTTTACCGAAAGAGCCTCTCCAGCCTTCCCCGCTAACGCGTCCATTGCGTTCCATTGTTTTTCGGCGAAAAGATCCTGGAAATTAGTCTCGATTGCAGGAGGAGTCCCGTCCGCACAAGCAGGTATCACCACCACAAGAGTGGCAAAAAGACCAGACAGGGTTTTGATGATTTTTTTCTTCATTGTCGTCGTGCCTCCGCGGGGCCTGTCAAAAGGTCTTTACAACCGTCGCAGGATGGCTTCTTGCCCGTTTTCAGAAAAATCCTGAAATGCTCCAGCCATTTTGGCGTCCCTTCTGAACACTTCTCAAGAAACCTGATAAAATCCACAAAGCGCTCCCTGCATAGTGGCGTAATGTAATGTTCGATGTTGCAGGCATTGACTTTTGCCTCTTCTTCCTCGAGTCCGAGTATCTTGGAGAAAAAGGTCTTAAGAAGAAGTTCCCGCTCTACAAGGGAACCGGCGACATCGCGGCCGCCTTCAGTCAAGGATATGTATCCGTAATGCTCCTGTTTCACCAGTCCGGCTTCCTTGAGTGGGGCAATGCTTCCCACAACTGTCGGGGACCGGACGCCAAGGCTTGTAGCAAGATCCTTTACCCGTACCACCTTGTTTTCTTCCTGAAGCTTATATATCGTTTTAAGATAATCTTCGTTTCTGGCCGTAAGATACGACATGTTAGTCTCCCCTAGCTTTGTTTGGTTTTTGCCTAGTATGAAGCTGTCGTCCCGCTTCGTCAAGGAGGTTTTATTCGTGAAACACGAAATCCATTTGGCTGCACTAGCTACGGCGGCTTGCCTGACAGAGGTCCACACGGCCCCGAAGCCTGGGCTGGTGGACAGGATAGGGCCTGGAGCCCATAAGGACATGGATTACACGACTTTTTTGTCGAGCACCATGGCGCTGGCACCGCACTGGCCGCATCAGGCATCGATAGGCACCACCGGCGTAACACCCCGCGACGCTCTTTCCCTGTTGAGGCAGGAAGGGCTTCGTATGGAACAGGACATGTTTGCTGAAACAGGCGGGATAAACACGCACAAGGGTCTTGTTTTCGCGATGTCGCTTTTACTTTATGGGGCAGGTTTTATGATCGC